>CAMDEX010000086.1 GCA_945897075.1 Litorilinea aerophila | reverse complement strand
CTCCTCGCCTGTCACTAATCGGTTATTCCCAACTTCTATACCTTACTCTGCGTCGTCCTTTTGGGCAAGCTTTTCCCGCTTGCTGCTCTCCCAGCCCACTTCGCCACCTCTCGACACTCCCTTTTGATTTTTTCAAGACTCTCTATATTGCCAGGCAGGGCGTAAAGATGCGTCAGATTGTGGACGAGCTGCTGTTGATGTCCCAATTGCGCCAGCAAGAAGTGATTTTGGCTGCGCTGGATATGCGGGCGACAGTAACCGAAGCGTGCAGCCGTATGGAGGAAAAACGCTGCGAACGGCAGGCCCTCATCCATTTGCCGGAAAGCTGGCCGCGCGTACTCGGCTATCCCCAGTGGGTGGAGCAGATTTGGGTCAATTACCTGAGCAACGCCATCAAATATGGGGGCACGCCCCCGGAAATTTGGCTCGGTTGCAGCGAATGCGCCGCTGGGTTTGTCAAATTCTGGGTGAGGGACAACGGCGCGGGTCTGTCGAACGAGGAACAGAAACGGCTTTTTCTCCCCTTCACCCGTCTGCACGCCGACGGTGAGGAAGGGCACGGGCTGGGGCTTTCGATTGTGCGGCGCATTGTGGAGAAGTGTGGCGGCGCGGTGGGCGTGGAGAGCGCGCCGGGCGCGGGGAGTACTTTCTGGTTTACGTTGCCGCGGGTGGAGGAATAGGGAGATTAGGAGATTAGGGTATTGGGGGATTGGGAGATTGGGAGATTGGGAGATTGGGGTGATCGAGTACTCAATACCCCAATCTCCCAATCTCTTATTCCCCCGCCACGCTTTCGATCACGACCTGCCCGATGCCGCTGGAGATTTTCAGTGTGGCGCTCTCCCCGCTCTTTTGCGCAGCGGTGGAGAGGTACGTATTTTCGCCCACGTCGCTGAAACCGTCACCGACCTGCACCTGGCCGATGCCCGTGTCGGCCTGGATGCGCACGGCCAGCGATGCGGGCACACGGATCACCAGTTTGCCGATGCCGCCGCTGATCTCCCCGCTGAATAGGCCGGCGCGGGGCAGGGTGATTGTGGCCGCCCCTACGCCCAGATCCACCTTCAGGTCGGCCAAACGCAACCGTTCCAGGTGCAGTTCCGCCTCGCCTGCGCCGGTACTCACCTCCAACTTTGTGGGCACTTCGCCGTTGATGCGCAGATCCCAGACCGATTCGTTGCCCGATACACCCACAACCCCCACACCTTTGCTGTCCAGACGGTAGACCGCTTTGCCGCCTTCTACACTACCTTCCTCAACGATTTCCTCGTTGCCGCCCAGCCGCACAGAGCCTTCCACCAGCACACCCGCATCGGCGAGCGTTCCCAGCGTCAAGCGGCCTGTAGCGGTGGAGATGCGGATGTCCGCTTCTGTGATAGTACCGGGCGCATAGCGAATCTCCGTCACTGCGCCGCGCAGGGTTGTTGCGGGGCCGACACCCACAAAGAGCGCGCCCCCGACCAGAAAGATGGCTGTGAGCAGCACAGCCAACAGTGAGCCTGCGCTCGAACGTCTACCGATCAGCATATCCAGCCCGACGCCGATCAGCGCCACCGGCCAGAGCGTTGACGCCAGCCGCCAGAAGTTGACCTCAATCAACCCCAGATTGTTGAGCAGAAAGAGGATGCCGATCCCCACCAGAATAAATGGCCCGACAAAACCGCTTCTTCGTTCTCGTTGATTCATCATTTGTTCCTATTCCTTGCCTGTGCGCAGATAGTTGCGATAGAGCAGCGCGCCGCCCACGATCACCAGCACCAGCGGCCACAGGATGTTGATAAAGCCTTCCATCGACGCCGTTGTCACCACAGCCAGGGCAAAAAGAACACCGGCAGGAATCCAGGCCCATCGCATCTTGCCGTGTGCGGTCGCGGGTGACAGGGCGACCAGCGCAAATGTGATCGCCAGCCCCAGAAAGAAGATACCGCCGGTCTCCCAACCGCTTACCTCATCCAGACCGGCCACAACCGCCAGCGTAAAGTTGACGCCGCCGGGAATGATCGCCCACCAGTACTCCCGGTTCAGCCCATAGACTGTCACAAAGCCCAGCCCGATGCTGCCCAGAAAAATAGAGCCGCTGAGGGGAAAGCCGGGGAGAAACTCGTCTACCAAAATCGTGGCCGACAGACCGAGCAAGACAAAGCCGGGGATCGCCATCCACCAGTTGTCCCGCTTCAGCCACAGCCCGACCAGAAAGAGCGCGCCCGCGCTGCCAAATGCGCCGATCCAGAAGAGCGTCCACAGACTTGCGGGGATCAGCCCGAAAACATCGAAAACGCCCAGATTCTGGAGCAGGAATCCGATCCCCAACAGAACCAACAATCCTCCCCAAATCAGTCGCCCATCGCTGCGTGTCATAGAAAATCTCTCCTCGCTTTTCATACGTGCCTCCGCTCAATTTTGAATTTCGATACCGCCAAAGAGGGCAAAGCCCGTCACCACCAGATCGACCGGCGCATCAGCGCCTTCCGGTTTGTGCTTGCGGCTGTCATCCGTGCCGCCAAAAATACCGACAACGTCGCGGCGCACATGCCATTCCTGCGGGATTTTCATCTCCACGCCGCCAAAGAGGGAAAAGGCGTTGATGGTGATGGGCTGGCTGGCTGGCGTCGTCTGGCGTAGGTCAACTTCGACACCACCGAAAACCGCGGTCACTTCGCCGCCCGCAAAGCTGTCTGATTCGACGGTCTGTTCCGCACCATTGAAGATCGCCAGAATGTTGACGCTGTTCGGATCCTGGCTGCGTCCCGGCAGGGAAGGCAGTTCGATGCCCAGCCGCTCGACCAGAATCGAGCCGCCGATGATGATCAGAATCAACGGCCAGAGATCGAAGACTGAATCTATACCCAGCGCGCCCAGAGCCGACAATTGAAAGAGAAAGCCACCCCCAATCAGAATCAGCGGGCCGGTAAAGAAGCGAAAGTTGTTGGCGTAGAGCTGCCAGATGCCCAGCAGAATGAAGAAGGAGGGCAGCCAGCGCCAAATAGCGCCGATGTCAATGATGTTCAGGTTGTTGAGAAGGAAGAGCAGACCGCCCAGCAGCAGGGCTGCTCCGACAAAGAGTTGGTTCGAGTGTTGTCGCGTGTTCATTGGGTATTCCTTTCCAGAGTTGCCATCCGGGCGCTAACGCTACCGGTGCGGTCAGTATACGCCGGGGAAGTCATAGCGTCATGTGCCGTTGGTCACGTCGCCAGTCATGTGGGGAGTGGGGAATGGGGAGTGGGGAATGGGGAGCGGGGAGTGGGGAATGGGGAATGGGGAATGGGGAATGGGGAATGGGGAAGGAAAGAGGAGTGCCGAGTACGAATCCCCAATCCCTGATCCCCACTCCCCACTCCCCACTCCCCTTCTTTACATCACCCGCGGAAAACCGGTGGGCGCGATGATAATCGAATACCACCAGAATGAGCCGTCGGGCCGCTGGGCGACAAAGAGCAGCGCCTCTCCAGACCCTTCCGGCCCCCAGCCTTGACTGAAGAGTACATCCACCACAACGACATCTGATTGGAAGATATGCAGCGGGTCCTGATTGCCCAGCATCTCGGAGAGAGGCGCGTCCGCCTCGGGGAAGCGGATCGGGCCGCCGGTCATGTGCAGATTGCGCAACTGGCCGATGGCGTCGTCGGCGGGCATAGGGGGCAGGCTGTTGCCCGGCCAAAAGGCGATCACAAAGAGAGAGTCATCCATCAGACCGCGCATCGCCGCAAAGTCTGCGGCCTCCACAGCCTGACGTACTTGTGTGGAAAAGGCGTCCGGGCTGTTCGCTGCGGCAGGAACGGAAGGCGGGGTCTGGGCCGGTTGCAGCCCCGACGCCACACAGCCGCCGAGCAGGAGAAAAATGACAAGCAGGAAAGCAGTGGATTTTTGTGTAACAGAGGGCATCGCAAAGACTCACTTTTTTGGGGAAAGGCGATCAGTCCAGAAAACTCACCACAAAGTCACAAAGACACGAAGAAAAATTTATTGCTCTTCTTTGTGTCTTTGTGTCTTTGTGGTTAAGTTTACGGCAGGGCTGGGTTGCCGCTGTTGGCGGCCCGGCTGGCGTATTTGTTCAAAACGGGCACATAATTGGCAGGCGGTTGCAGCACCAGCGGCTCTGGTGGGATGACTTTGTGTAACTCCTGCTGAAAGGCAAAGAAGGACCAGACGATGCGGCTGATCTCCTTCATCGCCGCGTTGCTTGTCTCCCAGTCCATCCAGCCCCGGCGGTAGAGGTAGACGCTGAGCACGTATGGTCCAGTCGGCCCCCAGATCAGCGCCACATCGCTGTGCGCGTCGTTGACAAAGCCGTGCTTGTGGACGATCCAGGCGTCCGTGGGCCGGGGCAGACCGCCCCACACCAGTTCGGTAAACTCGTCGTGGCTTAGGTAAAAGAGGATCGTCCTGCACTCTTGCGCGGTCAGAGCGCCGGGATAGATTTCCAACAACTTCCCTTCGCCCTGGGCACAGCGGTAGATTTCTGCCAGCAAGCGGCCCATCTCCGCGGGGGTGGATTGCAGATGGGTGTCCGGTTTGGTGTCCCAATCCGTGCGCTGGTTGGCCGCGGTGGGAATCTGGGCAATGGCGCTGTTGTCGTCGTAGCCGGTCTGGACAAAGCTGTTGACGTAGCCCAGACTAGCCATAAATTCTGTCACCCGTCGCCCGCCGCTGTAGATGTCGCCGTCACCCACCCGGCGCAGAACGCCGTTGGCCGCTGTGTTGTTGCTCTCGCCCAGCGCGTAGTCAATGAGTTGGCCGATCTCCACATCCTCCACCCCGTCCATACGGCTGAAGAGAGCGGCTACAATCGCAATTTTCATTGTGGACATCCCGGAAAAGGCTACATCCACATCCACAGTCCCCTCCGCACCGCTCGCCAAATCTTGTAGGTATATGGCGGCAAAGCCTGGAAAGTCCGCGGTAAATGTATTGAGAACTGCGGCCAGATCGTCCAACGTCGGCGGGCCAGCCGGTGTTTCTTCCAGCAGCAGATGGGCTTGGCGGCGGTCGGCGCTGCCCAGCGCGTCCAGAACGGGCTGCACGCTCTCCTCCAGCAGAAGCATCTGGCCCGGCGCGCCGACACTCCACTGCCATTCAGTGCGCAGCGCGCCGACAAAACCAGCGGGGTTGCCGGGTAGACTGCTCTCCTCTGCCCACTGCCAGCGGGGCGGGATGGCGCGGGCGGGCTGGGGTGGACGGTTGTTTTCCGCAGCCACATTTTGCAGCCAGGCATTCAGCTTCTCGGCGTTGACAGTGGCGTAGACCGGCACATCGCGGCGCTTCTGCTCCCAACCGAGCAGTGTACGCAGGGAAATATCAACAAAATCCGGCCCGTCCAGAAAGCGGGCAGCGTCGGCGATCATCCGTTCCACATCCACCCGGTAGTCCACATCCTGCGGGCGCAGGATCAATCGGCGGTCGCCGAAGTAGACGGCCACTGGCTCTGTATTGCGGATGTCCAGCAGCGCGGCCGCGGCGGCCGCGTCTTTGACGTGACCCATCTCCACCCCGCCCAGATGGACACCCGGCGGTATCGGCGCGGCCGACGTTTTGTAGCGGGTGTAGAGGGGAAAGAGGGAGAAGAGAAGGATGAGGGTGAGGACGAATTTTGTGAAACCGTTCATTTTTTCGGTGGCTCGTCGAGAAAGTCGGCCAGCACAAGCACTTCGATTTCTGTCACACGACGCAACTGAGTATCATTTGTCACAAAAAGATCACAACCCGCCGACAGACATCCGGTGATCTGTAAGGCGTCTGGAGTTTTGATGTTGTATTTGGCGCGTAACTCAGCAGCGCGCACGTAATCCGACAACGCCATCAGATGAACGGTGATTGTTTCGCTTTCCAATAGGGCAGATTTGTAGATTTCTACCAACTCTTGCCGATTCTGACGAATTGGGTAAGTGAAGACTTCGGCCAGTGTAAGCGGAGATGTGATCAGATGACACTCCGCATTTGCTTCCGCATAAGCCACCAGCACTTGCATCAACGGAAAAAAGTGCGGATTCTCTTCGAAGTAGTAAATGATCGGCGCTGTATCAAGCCCGATACGTGTGTGTCCGGTGAGCGCTTTTAGAAGTTCGGTCGATCCCACGATTCTCTCTCCTGTCGCACATATTCATCCACATCGATCATCTGCCAGAGATCCTTGCCGACCCCGGCAAAGTCGCTTAGTTTCCTGCGCTTTCCAGGCGCGGCTATCCGTTCTGCGTTCTCGATGATCTCTCGTAATTGTTGCATCAGCTTCTCGGATAAATAGAGTTTTTCGGGAGGCGTAAGTTTTTCGGTTAACGCCAATACCCGGGAGAGAACACCTGTTTGTTCAACCCTTATCGTCATTGTGTGGATCCTCCTGATTTCGTCCTATACGCGCCAATAAACACCACCCGCTCGCTCCATCAGCCGGTAGTCCACCAGCAGACGGCGCAGCGTGGCGTGATCCTCGTGGACTTGATTGATGACTGCGTTGACCTCGGCCTCCGGGTAGCGGCGCTCCGGATCGAAGAGTTCGACCAGCCAGGCCAGCACCAGTTGCAATTTGGCCGCTTTGACCGGGATGGCGATGAGTTTGCCGTCGCGCACAAAGGCGTGCAGCGTCTTCTCGTCGTCGCTGAGAGCCTCTGTCGGCGACGAGAAAAACGCCCGTTTCAACGCCTGAATCCCCTCCACGTCAAAAGAGTAGCGCGAATTCTGGTCGGTAGATTCGTTCACCACCAGCCCGGCCCGGCGCAAAGAACGCAAATGGTGGCGCACATCGCCTGTGCGCATCCCCGTAGCCTCGGCCAGTTCAGTCACACTGCGCGGAGCCAAACTGAGCAAACCCAAGACGCGCAGCCGCTCCTCGTCCAGCAGCACACGCAGAAGGTCGGTTCCATTGAGAGTCCGGTCTGCCATCATCCCTTCACCCCATTATCCCTATTCCCACTCAATCGTAGCCGGTGGCTTGCTGGAAATATCATACACCACCCGGTTCACCCCGTCTACCTCATTGACGATGCGGTTGCTGATGCGGGCCAGCAGATCGTAGGGCAGACGCGCCCAGTCCGCGGTCATAAAATCGTCTGTGGTGACGGCGCGCAGGGCAATCGTATTGGCGTAGGTGCGCCCGTCGCCCATCACACCGACGCTCTTGACCGGCAGCAGCACGCAGAAGACCTGGCTCGTCGCCCGGTACAAACCCGCGCCGCGCAGTTCGCCCAGAAAGATACGGTCGGCCTTGCGCAGAATCTCCAACTTCTCCCACGACACCTCGCCCAACAGACGGATGGCCAGGCCGGGGCCGGGGAAGGGATGGCGCCAGACGATCTCTTCTGGCAGACCCAACGCCTCGCCCACACTGCGCACTTCGTCTTTGAAGAGCATCCGCAACGGCTCGATCAGTTGGAAGGTCATATCCGCGGGCAGCCCGCCCACATTGTGGTGTGTTTTGATCGTGCGCGCATTCTTTGTCTCGTCGTTGCTGGCCGACTCGATCACATCCGGGTAGAGGGTGCCCTGGGCTAGGAAGGCCGGGCTGTCAATGCCCCACTCCACAGCCAGCCGGGCCGCCTCTGCCTCGAAGGTGCGCACAAAGCGCGCCCCGATTAGCTTGCGCTTCTGCTCCGGGTCGGAGACACCGGCGAGGTCACTCAGAAACTCCTCTTTGGCGTCCACTGCGATCAGCCGCATCCCCTGGTGTTTCTCAAAGGTCTCCACCACCTGTTCGGGTTCCCCGGCGCGCAGCAGGCCGTGATCGACGAAAACGCAGGTCAGCCTGTCGCCGATGGCGCGCTGGACGAGGGCCGCGGCCACCGCGCTGTCCACCCCGCCGCTCAGCCCGCAGACGACGTGACCATCCGCCCCCACCTGCGCCCGGATGCGCTCGACACTCTCCTGGATAAAATTGCCCGCGGTCCAGTCGCCCGCACAGCCGCAGATGCCCTTGACAAAATTCGCCAGCACCTGCGATCCCAGCGGCGTATGCACCACCTCCGGGTGGAACTGAATGGCGTAGATGCGCCGTTTTTCATCGGCAAAGGCTGCTAGTGGGGAGTTGTCGCTGTGGGCGATGGCCTGAAAACCGGTGGGCAGCCGATCCACGCGGTCGCCGTGGCTCATCCAAACCTGCTGGCGCGCGGGGAGACCGGCAAAGAGCGGGCTGGGCGCGGTGACTTCGATCTGGGCTGCGCCATATTCCCGTTCCTGGCTGGGGGTCACATGCCCGCCGCCGTAGTGGGCCAACAGTTGCAACCCGTAGCAGACGCCCAACACAGGCACGCCGCTCTGCCAGACACTCTCCGGCAGGCTGGGCGCGCCCGCATCGTAGACGCTGTTTGGCCCGCCAGAGAGGATAATCCCCTGCAAATTCATCTGGGGCAGACGCTCGGCGGCCCGCTCCCAGGAGATCAGCTCGGCGTAGACGTGGCTCTCGCGCACCCGGCGGCAGATCAGTTGGCTGTATTGGCTGCCGTAGTCCAGCACGGCGATTGTCTGGTGTTGCATTGATTTTCCCTAAAAGATGGAACGTGGATGACGCGGATCTGGCTGATACAGGCGGATTTGCTTTCAGTGTACCACCAGAAACGGATTCATACCCAACAAAGCTCGGTTTGCTTGCGGGGTTACGTCGGAGTATAGTAGCAGATAATCCGCATCGATCCGCCCGATCCGCGTCATCCGCGTTCCATTCTCTGAAGAGTTTTCAAAATGCGTCTACTCGCTCTGATCCCCGCCTATAACGAAGCTGCCGCCATCCAACGGGTGGTGACGGAAAGCCTGCGCCACCTGCCCGCGCTGGTGGTGGACGACGGCTCCCGGGACGATACGGCGTCCCTGGCCGAAGCAGCCGGAGCGACTGTGCTGGTGCAGAATCCAAATGCGGGCAAAGGCGCAGCCTTGCGTCGGGGTTTTGCGTATGCGCTGGAAAATGACTATGACGGGGTGATTGCCCTGGACGGGGACGGCCAACACGACCCGGCGGAGATACCCGCCTTTGCGAAGCTCTTTGAAATGGAACAGCCAGATTTAATTATCGGCTATCGCAGCTTCGACGAAATGCCCTTCTGGCGCTGGCTGGGCAACAACCTGGGCTTCGCCATCTTTTCTTGGGCGATGGGGACGCGCATCCTGGACAACCAATCGGGCTACCGCTTGACGAGCAGACGATTGATGGAGCGGCTCTTGGCGGGGAAGGAGAGCGGCTACGAGTTCGAGATGGAGGAGATCGTCAGTTGTGTGGAGGCGGGCTATCGGTTGGCCTGGACGCCCATCCGCACGATATATGCGGGCGAGGCCAGCCACATCCGGCCCATCCACCACATCGTCAACTTTGTGCGGGTGGCCTGGCAGACACGAATGCGGTTGCGAGGTAGGCATCCATCGGCGCAGACCTGGGCGTAAGGCGGCGAAGCTACAAGCCAAAGTTGATCGGTGAAACGTGAAGCGTGAAACGTGAGAGTATGTGATGTGAATTCACGTTTCACGTTTCACGGGTCTGGGCGAGCGACTAACGCTCATACCGTCGATCTTTTCGCCGCACGCAGCACCCCTCACCTTCCCCGCCGCTCCTCCAACTTCTTGCGCAATTCCGCGTGGGCTTCCCGGCTCAGGGGATAGCGGGCTGCTGCAATCATTGACAAGACAAGCAGAAGCGTGGGCACAATGCCCATAAATATCCGCAAAGCCTGCACAGCGCTCTCAGGCTGGCTGGCCGCCGCCCCCTCGATAAAACCGGTGGCGCTGAGTACCTGGGGTACAAGAAAACCGACCGCAAAAGCTGTAGCAATTTTGCGAAAGGTGACCAGATAGCCCGCATAGACTCCCTCCCGGCGCTGCCCCGTGCGCCACTCGTCCTCCTCGATCACATCCGCTACAATCGCCCAGGGGATGGCATTGGCCGCGCCATAGCCGATCCCAGCCAGGGCCGCTAGAATCATCACGAGCGTCGCGTTGCCCGGCGGCAGACCGCTGAGTACCAGCATTGTCAGCGCCCAGGTGACCATCATGCCGATGTAGGTTGTGCGCTTGCTATAGCGCTTCATCAGCCAGACAGTCAGCGGCATAGAGAGGAAAGCCACCCCCAGAACCAGGGCCAGTACGATACTGTCGAAGGGGGGCTGCAAACGCATGTAGTAGATCAGAAACCAGACAAAAATGGCGGTGATGATGTCCACGGCAGTAAATGCCAGCAGATAGATAATTGCCCCGATGCGAAAAGGACGGTTGGCAAAGACGCTGCGGGTGATCTCCCAGAAGTTGAAGGCAGGCTCGGCGGGCAATTCCCGCTCCGGTTCTCGGATCAAAGCCACCACCAGCAGCGGCGAAACAACGATCACCAGACCCCAGATGGCTCCGGCCACGGCATAGCCGCTGCGGATGTCGCCGCCGAACCATCCGGCAAAGAGATTCTCGGCCAGCAGCTTGAAGAGGGCCGCAGTGAGCAACGCCGCGAAAATCGAGTTTCCCATGCGCCACCCGGCCAGGCTGGCCCGCTCGTCGTAGTCCTCGGTCAGCTCGGAGGTGAGCGCGGCGTAGGGCGCATTGACGATCGTGAAAGCAGTATCAAAGAGGATAAAAATGGCTGCGTAGTAGAGTGAAATCGCCAGATCGCTCTCGAAGGGGGCAGGGCTGAACATCAGCCAGAAGCCCACGCCAAAGGGTACAGCGCCCAGCAGCATAAAGGGGCGGCGGCGACCCCAGCGGCTGCGCAGACGGTCGCTGAGAATGCCAACCAGCGGGTCGTTGATGCCGTCCCAGACGCGCCCGACGATGAAGGCTCCACCTGCCACCCCCACATCTACCCCGACAACGCTGACAATGAAAAAGAGCCAGAAGAGGCTGCGGGCGGTGGTGGCGGAGGAGGCACCCCAATCCCCCAGACCGTAGATGGCTTTGGTAAAAATGGAGAGGCGTGGGCTGGACGAAACGGCGGCCATAGGGTCTCCTGTCGGTGGAAATGAGTAGCCGGTGACAACAAACGTAGTTTACATCCAAGTTGCCCGCTTGTCGAAAAAATTTTTCTGGTCTGGGGTGTGGCAGTTCGGTACTGCTAATCGCTGTCAGCCGTCTGTTGTCTGCGGTCTATAGGTTACGCCTCTGCCAGCCGGTACGCGCTGCTGATTGTCCCATCCGCAAAGAGATTGAGGGAGTGGCTCTGCGTCGCATCGAAATCCCACAGCGTCACCTCCAGTCCGCCCACTGTGTAGACCGGATTGCCCCGGTAGTCGCCCTGGCGGATCAGCCCCATCTGCGCCCAGTCCAGCAATTCATCCCACCCCCGCCCTTCCCCATAGAGCTTGCGCAGCACCAGCCGCTTCACGCCGATTTCTCGGCAGCGGCGCAGAAAACCGGCCATTTCGCCCCGGTTGTCGTCCGTCACCACACAGGAAACTTTCACCGGCACCGTTGCCCGGCGCACAATTGCGGCCAGATCGGGCACACCGGGCACACCCATCACCCGGCGGTAGGTTGCTTCGTCAAAGCTGGGAAAGGAGACGCAGACCCGGTCGTAACTATTGAAAACCGCCATCCGGCGCAGGGCCAGCCGCCCGTTTGTGTGCAGCGAAAATTGGCTCTCCGGGTGCAGCTCGCGGCGCAGATAGTCCAGCAGCCTCGCCTCGTGGCGGTAGAGTTGGGGATCGGTCGTCGTCCCCGTAAAGACGATCTGGCGGATGGCGAAGTGGCGGATCATCTCCACAAACTCGTCCAGATTGGCTGGCGGGTAGGCATCCAGATTGGGCACATTCAGCCGACTGTCTACCTGCCGCCCGATGCAGAAAGGGCAGCGGGCGTTGCACGCGCCGGCAAAGAGAATGTTGGCGAAGTCGTAGGCGAGAGGCGACTGGCGATTGGGGACTGGCGATTGGGTGGGCATGGCGGCTTCCAGAACATTGACCTGCAAAGAGATTGCAGTAGTGTGATTTGTCCGGTAAAATGCAAGGCAAAGGAGATACAATCGGAATGAACACCACAACCGTTGATGTAATTGATGCCCAAACACGCTTCCTGGAACTTCTCTCACGAGTCATCGCTGGTGACGAAATTGTTGTTACACAGGAACAGAAACCAGTGGCGCGACTGCTTCCAGTAGAATCAACCCTCAAACCGCGCGTGGCCGGATTGCACGCAGGCCTGGGCTGGGTAAGCGATGATTTTGACGATCCGTTGCCTGATGAATTCTGGGTGAGCGACAATGAAACTCCTGCTTGACACCCACACGTTCATCTGGTGGGATTTGGAACCAGGGCAACTTTCGCCCCGGGGACTCTCCCTGTGTCAAAACGCCAGCAATCAGATGGTCTTGAGCGTCGCCAGTGTTTGGGAAATGCAGATCAAAATCCAGTTGGGCAAACTGCAATTTCCCAAACCACTCAGACAGATGATCGCAGAACAACAGGAAGCCAATCAGATGGAGATTCTTCCGGTTGCGCTTGAACACGTGTTGGCACTCGCGGGGTTGCCAATGTTGCACAAAGACCCTTTTGACCGGCTGATCATTGCACAGGCAAAGACAGAGGCCATAACACTTCTCAGCCGCGACCCGCGCATGGCGGCATATCCCGTGGCAGTGGATTGGTAACGGCTACGGAACTTGTCTGATGGACCGCCGCCCACTCGGCCTGCCACACTCTGCGCCAGCCGGAGCGGGGCCGCACCTGTTCCCCCCGACAAAGTTTGATTAGATGCTCCTGTACCGCCGGCGCGTAGAAGAGTGCGTGGACGCCCGGTTTGGCTTCCACCCCCGCTGCAGTCAATTGCAGTGTCTCGCCGTCATAGGCCATCAATCCCCGTTCCAAGACAAAATGTACGGCGTCGGGAAAGGCGCTCTCCAGCCCGCAGCCGAACTTTGCCTGAAAACTGGGCAGGTGAATGCCGCCGAAGTAGAAGGCCACCGCGACAAATTTGCCCATCGCCGCCTCCCGGCTCAGGTGATAGATGTCCTGGATGGGCAATTCATCCGCTTCCACATGACGCCGGTAGAGCCGCATTTCTTTGTCCGCCGCGCCGCTGTTGTAAGAGAGGGATGTGTGGCTGAGTGATTGCGCGCCCAGGCCGATGCCCAGATAGGGCGTGGCGTAGACGACCCGGTTGGTCAGATAATCGGACGTGCCCAGATCGCCGGGGATGCGGCTGAAGGTGTTTTTGCCCGGCGCAGCCCAATAACCGGCCTCTGCCAACATCTGCTTTGCCAACTTTGCCTGCTCACCGATCTGCGCCCAGGTGATGCCCGCGGCCTGGTGGGCAATGCGCGTGCCTTTGTAGCGCATCTGGTAGAGGGTGATATGTTCCGGGGCCAGGGCGATGACGTGGCGCAGGGTGGCCTCCACCGAATCCACATTCTGGCGGGCAAAGCCATACATCACATCCACATTGAAGTTGTCATAGCCTGCGGCCCGGATGTTCTCCACGGCCTGCCGATTCCATTCCAGCGTCGTCGCTGTGCGCCCGATGGCTTCCAGAAGGCAGGGGCTGACCGTCTGCACACCCATTGAGATACGCCGAATGCCCATCGCTTTGTAGGCAACCAACTTCTTTGCATCGATGGCCGCGATTTTGGGCGTCGTTTCGATGCTGATCGTCACATCGGCGGGCAGATGAAAGTGGCGGGCAGCGGCCTCCATCACCCGCCCGATCTGGCTGGCGTCGGGCAGGGAGGGTGTGCCGCCGCCGATGTCGAAGCCGGTGAGGGTCTTGTGGCGGCTGTCGATGGCCTGACCCCACAGAGCAAACTCACGCAGGAGCAGGTCAAAGTAGTCATCCTTTTGCGCGGCGTTCTGTTTGGGATCGATGACCGCATACTCACAGAAGCCGCAGCGCACTTCACAGAAGGGGATGTGGACGTACAGCCCCATCTCGCTGATATCCTCCCAGGGTAGAGGCGCAAAGGCTTGCACCTGTCGCCGGGTGATCCGATAGGGGCGCATCGTCGTTACGTGGCCGATGGGGTAGGCGGTGTTGGCGATGGCGTGCTGCTCCATCCCTGCCGCGAAAACTTGCGCGGGGTCGTAACGTCTGCTGTCGGCGGGGGAGGTGAGATTCCAGTGCATTAGAGGCTCCTTTTTGAATGTGTAAAATATACACTAAGTGGGCCGATAAAAAGAGGGCTGCGACGAGAGACAGCCTTGTGGCCTATATTAGTGTATTTTTTACACTTTGTCAAGAGGCAGTTTTCAGAAGATCGCGCAAAGTATCAAAACGGGGCGAGAGCATCCCTGCGACGGTTCAGGAGACCGCCTTAAATGCGGCTTTCACGAAACAGAGTCGGTATCTTCGCCAGTGGACGATGCGGCCGCGGAGAGAAAGAGGGTAACGATCAACGCAGTGGAGAGAGCGATTAGCTGGGAAATGCGGATTCCAGCGATGGTGGCCGCGTCGGCCAGAAAGCCATCGGATGCCAGGCGGATCAGCGCATAGCCCAAAACGGCCCAGCCGATGACCCGCCCCGGCTGTTGAAAATCGCTCCGCCAAAAGAGCAGAGCGGCCAGAACGAACATTCCCGCCGTGCGGTAGAGGGCGACCGGATGACGCATCACATCGAAAACGGATAGCGCCCAGGGCAGGTCACTCGGCGTGCCAACAGTGGCGCTGGTGAGGAACGCGCCCACTTCCAACACCCCCCCTGCCACCAGCAGCCCCAGCGCCAGCGCTGCTATTACCCGCAGAGGCTCCAAGCGTTTCCAGATCAGATAGCCATAAGCGGCGACGAGTGTGCTGAACAGACCGGGCCAGAGAGCCAACGCACCCGGTCGCGGGCTGAAGATCAGCGTCCATTCGATGCGGTAGATAGCCCAAAACTGGACGACATGCCAGAGCCTGGCTACAATAAAGCCCGCGCCCAACGCCAGCAGCCCGAAATTCCAGAGCTGGTCCGGGTCGAGTTTCAATTCACGGCCGGCGCGGGCCAGCGCTCCCAGCCCCAGCCAGATGGCGAGCAGGGCAATGAACGGTGCGGTAGGCAGGGAAAGCGGGCCGATGGGGATGACGGGGTACATACGAATCTCCTGGCTTTGGAGTAGCTACGACGGCAGACGGCAGACGGAAGACCGTAGACGGTAGACTGTACAAGACCGTCGTCGGTTGGTCGTCTGTCGTCGGTCGGTCGTCCGCCGTCTCTTCAATCTATCATAGACGAAAGGTGCGTTCCATGCGAGTTCTTGTTACCGGCGGGGCCGGTTTTCTGGGCAGCCATCTGTGCGACAGGCTGCTGGCCGAGGGCCACACAGTCGTGGCGATGGACAATCTGGTCACGGGCAACACGGACAACATCGCCCATCTGGCCGGCAACCGCCGTTTCAGCTTTGTCAAGCACGACGTGACGAATTACATCTACCTGGCCGGGGAGCTGGACGCCATCCTGCATTTTGCCAGCCCGGCCAGCCCGGTGGACTACCTGGAATTGCCCATCCAGACGCTCAAAGTGGGCAGCCTGGGCACCCACAACGCGCTGGGCGTGGCGAAGGCGAAGAAAGCGCGCCTGCTCCTGGCCAGCACCAGCGAAGTCTACGGCGACCCGCTGGTACACCCGCAGACCGAAGAGTACTGGGGCAACGTCAACCCCATCGGGCCGCGCGGCGTCTACGACGAGGCCAAGCGTTTTGCCGAAGCCATCACAATGGCCTACCAGCGCTATCACGGCGTGGAGACGCGCATCGTGCGTATCTTCAACACCTACGGCCCGCGTATGCGGCTCAACGACGGGCGGGTGGTGCCCAATTTTATCAAACAGGCGCTCAATGGCGAGCCGTTGACGGTCTACGGCGCGGGCAACCAGACGCGCTCCTTCTGCTACGTCAGCGATCTGGTGGAGGGCATCTACCGGCTGCTGCTCAGCGACGAAGCGTTGCCGACAAATATCGGCAACCCGACAGAGATGACGATTCTGCAATTCGCCGAGCGCATCAACGCCCTCACCGGCAACCCCGGCGGGATCGTCTACGAAGCCCTGCCCAAAGACGATCCCCAGCAGCGCCGGCCCGACATCACAAAGGCGCGCCGCATTCTCGGCTGGCAGCCGCAGGTGGGGCTGGATGAGGGACTGGAGCGGACGATTGCCTATTTTGCGGCGCGGTTGGAGAAGAAGTGAAACAGGAAGCGTGAAACGTGAGGGGATGGGACAATTTTGGGATATAATAAATACATCTAATAGTCTAGCACAAGGAACAACTATTTATGAGTCCTGTAATTCATAGGGAGCGAGGATACACTTTCTATTTTGTGATGGCTGATCTGACAGAACCGCCACACGTTCATGTCGGGAAAGGTAGCAGTAGGCGTAAAGATGATGCAAAGATATGGCTTTCGCCTGTGATGGTTTCCCGTATGGGAAGATATTCGCAGTCAGAATTGGCGCGGATTCTACAGATCGCGAATGAGAGTAGTTCAGCGATGATAAAGGAGTGGAAGAGCTATGCTGGATAAACTGGGAACTAAGTATTTAATCCAATATCCGTTGCGTGACTATACCTTCCCAACGGAAACAAGGGTAGAGAGCGTGTCTTTCGATGAGCGGTACATACACATTCATTTGATGGATGAACGTATCATTTCGGTGCCGCTCAAGTGGATACCCACACTGTTGAATGCCAAGCCGGAAGATCGGGAACGGTATGCTATCGGCTGGGATGGCCAGCTGATCTACTGGGACCCGGACGAATGCGCCATCAATGAAGACCTGTTGGTTGAGAAGTATCTGAAGTTTGAGAACAGCGAACAACTATAGCCCTTTGGCGGTGAAATTTGAATCTGGACCACATTCGTAATTTTTCGATTATTGCCCACATTGACCACGGCAAAAGCACCCTGGCCGACCGGCTGCTACAGACCACCGGCACGGTGACGGCACGCGAGATGAAGGAGCAGCTTCTCGACTCTATGGATTTGGAGCGGGAGAAGGGCGTCACCATCAAAGCCAGTGCGGTGCGTATGATCCACGTCCAGGACGGTCAGGAGTACGAGATCAATCTGATTGACACCCCCGGCCACGTGGACTTCACCTACGAGGTGCGGCGGGCGCTGCAAGCCTGCGAAGGCGCGGTGCTGGTGGTGGATGCCTCCCAGGGCATTCAGGCCCAGACAATGGCCCATCTCTTCGCCGCACTCGAACTCAACCTGACAATCGTCCCGGTGATCAACAAAATTGACCTGCCCGCGGCCATGCCCGACGACGTGGCCGAGGAGATCGAAAGTCTGCTCGGCGTGGCAGCGGAGGACATTCCCCGCATCAGCGCCAAGAGTGGGCTGAACATCGAAGAAGTCCTGGCCCAGGTGGTGCGCCAAGTGCCACCTCCCGTCGGCGATGTGAACGCACCCTTGCAGGCGCTGGTCTTTGACTGCCAGTACGATGCCTACAAAGGGGTGATCGCCTACGTGCGCGTGGTCAACGGCACGCTGGAGGGGACGCCCCGTCTGCTGGCGATGACGACCGAGACCCAACTGGAACCCCTGGAGGTGGGCGTGTTGACACCCGCGCTGCTCAAGACCAGCGGTCTGCACGCGGGCGAGGTGGGCTACATCGCCACCGGTCTGAAGAACATCCAGGATTTGGCCGTGGGCGACACGATTACGTTGGCGGCCAACCCGGCCACAGAGCGGCTGCCCGGCTACCAGCCGATGCAGCCGATGGTTTTTGCCGGTCTCTACCCCTCCAGCGCGGACGACTATCCAAATCTGCGCGACGCCCTGGAAAAGCTGCGGCTCAACGACGCCGCGCTGGTCTACGAAGCCGAGACGAGCCAGGCGCTGGGCTTTGGCTTCCGCCTGGGTTTCCTGGGCCTCTTCCACATGGAAATTGTGCAGGAGCGGCTAGAGCGGGAATACGACCTGGACATTATCTTCACCGCGCCGTCGGTGGCCTACCGGGTGCGCAAGACTGATGGCACAGAGTTTGTGATTGACAGCCCCGCGGACCTGCCCGACCCCACGCAGATTGCCCATGTGGAAGAGCCGTGGTGCGAGCTGCACATCTTCACCCCGGCTGATTATATGGGGCCGATTATGGATTTGGTGATCAAACGGCGCGGCGAGGTGAAGAGCCAGACCTGGCTGGACAGCAAGCGGCTAGAACTGGTCTTCAACGTGCCCCTGGCCGAAATTATCGTGGACTTTTACAACGAACTAAAGGCGCGCACCAAAGGCTACGCCTCGATGGATTATACGCTGGACGGCTATCGGGTTTCGGATATGGTGAAGTTGGATGTGCTGGTCAACGGCCTGCCCGTGGATGCGCTCAGCGTCATCATCCACCGCGACGACGCCTTCCCCAAAGGGCAGCGGCTGGTGAGCAAAATGAAAGAGATCATCCCCCGCCAGATGTTCCCGGTGCCGATTCAGGCCGCAGTGGGCACGAAAATCATCAGCCGGGCCAACGTCCAGGCCATGCGCAAAGATGTGCTGGCCAAATGCTACGGCGGCGACATCTCGCGCAAGCGCAAACTGCTGGAGAAGCAGAAAGCGGGCAAGAAACGCATGAAAATGGTGGGTTCGGTGGAGATTCCCCAGGAGGCGTTTATGTCTGTGTTGCGCCTGGAGGAGGAGTAGATGCGTATCCGATCCCTCCATCTGGAAAATATCGGGCCATTTGTCGAAGCCGATCTGGAGTTTATGGCCGACGGGGATAGCAAACCGCCGGTTGTACTGATTACGGGCGAAAATGGCACGGGTAAAAGCATTATTTTGGATGCGATTCGGGGGATATTCGGCGGGCAGTACACAACTCTCGAACGCGATATCCGCCGACGAAACGGCGTCGATTCTGCCAGAATTGAGGCGCTGTTTGAGGTTGACAACGAGTTTGTGCGGATGTACTCACGACAATTCCGTGGGAACCAGATTAGGTCAGGGGAAAAGACATCAACACTTTCTTATAGTTTTGTGGATACGCCGTCCAGCGTGGCTCAAGGGGGAACTTGCCCCAATTGGATTGTGGATTTCTGGCCTTCTGTATTAGCTACTGGAAGCTATAAAGTCAACGCATTAAGCAGCCCAAATCACCGAAATGTCTTTCAAAACTCTCTGAACGGCGATAAGGTAAAGACGAATATTACGCAACTGATCTGCCACTTCGATTACCTCCGCGACAGCCGCGACGAGCGAGAAAAAGCAATCGGCGAAAAACTCTATACTATCCTGGGTGAAATTATCGCCCACAGCCTGTTGGAAGGCGGACATCTAAGCCATGTGGCGCGGGCGACATACGAGCCGATTGTGATTCAAAACGGTCAATCTGTAGGGCTGGAACAGTTAAGCAGCGGCAATTCGTATCTGATTCAGGATATGGTGGAGCTGCTTGGCAAAATGTACTCGATTCACTTCTTGCGTCAAACCGACATTTCCGAGTTGTGTCAAACGCCGGGTCTGCTCCTTATTGATGAAGCCGAAAACCAGTTGCATCCCAAATGGCAGAAACGCTTTATCCGCTCTATTTTGGAGATTTTCCCCAATCTTCAAATCATTGCAACCACCCATTCGCCGTTTATCATTTCTTCTGTGGAAAATGCCCGGTTGTTTGTGTGCAAAGCGGCTGGGGATCGCTGCATTGTGACCGACGAAACGGCAGAGTACAGCAATAAGCCGGTTGACGAGATTTTGATGTCGCCTCTTTTTGAGGAGACACAGCCCTTCAATGAAGATATCACCCGCCTGATTGAACAACGCAAACAGGCGATTGTAAATGGAGACACCACAAAACGGACTCGCATCGAATCCGAATTGAAAGCATTGAACCCCGAATACTTCGCCTACTTTGACCTCAATCAGTTACTCGAAACTGCATTTCCACGGGGGAGCGCGCTGTGATCGGGTTGCATAGGCTGGCAGAACCGGTTGTATTGGCCGAGAACGGCGAGCGGTGGTTGGAACGATATTTGGAACAGCGGCGGCGGAATCCGAGCCAGCGACCCGATGCGCGACAGTATGGGCATCGGGAGATCAGAAATGCGCTACGGGCTATGAGTTTCTACAAATGCTTTTACTGCGAACGCAAACTCAGCGAGTTGGAAGATGAGATCGACCACTACATCGAAGTTGCGGAATCACCTGAACACGCGTTTCGTTGGGGGAATCTCTACCTTTGCTGTCGTGACTGTCATGGGAAGAAGTTACCCAATTCGAGTATCCCGGTTGAGGAATGCCTGAATCCCTGCGATCATTCAATGCTCCCTGCGGCCCACCTGATATTCAGTGATGAGATTATCAGGCCCAAGTCTGGCTCTCGGATGGGGGCGCAAACGATCCGCAAGTACCGGCTCGATCGCGATCAACTCAATTATCTCAGACTAAAGCAGTTGCAACGTTTTGAGCGTTTCGTTCGGGACTTGTACATCGCGTGCGCGCGTGAAGGTAGACCCTTTACGCAAGAGGAAAAAGAGGCAATCGTGAGCTTTGGTCAGGCCGATCACGAGTTCTCGCTAATGTTTCGGTCTTATCTGGCCCTTGTCGTTCCAGGTATGGAGTAGAAAAGGAGAAAACCGATGAGCATCGAAGTTGTAGTGCGCGTGGATGAACGAGGACAGTTGCAGATTCCCGATGAGATTCAGCAGCAATTCTTTCCGGGAATGATCGTTGTTTTGAGTCTAGAGGCTCAGAACGACACAAGTAGTGGCACTAATGGGCAGCCCCTGTTCCCCGACACTCACAGTCAGAACCTCCCCGCGCACGATGGCCCGCGCATTGTATACAAAGACGGTATCCCTGTGATCCGGGGCGAAGCGCCACCAGATTTTGATTGGAATACATTCATTTTCAAAGATCGCGAAACGCGGCTAGATTTATTGGCCGAACCTATTCTTGACCCGTCGGCCCCGCTCCCGTGAAACCCCCTTCCGTCTTTGAACTCATGCGGCGCTTCGATCTGGACCCGAAGAAGTCTCTCGGCCAGAACTTTCTCGTAGACGAATCCCATCTGGCCCGCATTGCGGCCGCGGCCGATCTTTCCCCCGCCGACACTGTGCTGGAAATTGGCCCTGGGCTGGGCGTACTCACCCGCCATCTGGCCGCGCAAGCCGGCCGCGTCGTCGCCGTGGAATTGGACGACCGCCTCATCCCCGTCCTGCAAGAACTCTTTGCGGACCAGCCCCACGTCTCCTTTGTCCACGCTGATATTTTGCAGGTGGACCCTGCGTCGTTAATTGCAGATGACAAGGTGACAAGGTGGCAGGGTGACAAGGTGATCGTCGGCCCCAGTCCCCAGTCCCCAGTTCCCAGTCCCCAATCCCCAGTCCCCAATCCCCAATCGCCTCCCTATAAAGTCGTCGCCAACCTGCCCTATTACATCACCAGCGCAGTCTTGCGCCATCTGCTGGAAGCGAGCCAGCCACCCACGCTGGCCGTTGTGATGGTGCAGCGGGAGGTGGCCCAACGGATTGTAGCGGGGCCGGGCGATATGTCTCTGTTGGCGATTGGGGTGCAATTCTACGCTGAGGCCAAAATTGTGCAGAAGGTGCCTGCCGGCGCCTTCCATCCCCGCCCGAAGGTGGACAGCGCGGTGTTGCGCCTGGACGTGCGTCCCCAGCCGCTTGTGGCGGATGCACAGCCAGCCTGGTATTTTGAAGTGGTGCGCGCCGGCTTTGGGCAGAAACGCAAACAACTGCGCAACAGCCTGGCTGCCGGGCTGGGCATCAGCAAAGAGACGACCGAAGCCGGGCTGATCGCGGCAGGGATCGACCCCAGCCGCCGGGCCGAAACCCTCTCCCTGGCCGAATGGGGGGCGCTGGCGAAGGGAGTGGGGGAAGAGATTGGGAGATTAAGAGATTAAGAGATTGGGTTCGACGAATCTTCCCAGTCTCCGATCCCCAGTCCCTACTCCCAGTCCCTACTCTCCAATCTCTACCCGGTACTCTGTAATCTCCACAAAGCGCAGTTCGTCCACCGCACCTGATTCATCCACTGTGAAAACCAGATAAAAGGGCAGCGAAACATCCGACGCCAGCGCGTGCAGTACGCGGGGGGTAGAACGGTCCGCGGCCTGGTAGTAGCCGAAGAGACCGCGGCGCACTTGGCGGAAGGGCAAGACCCGGCGCAATTCCTCGCCGTCCACATCCGGGAAGGTCGCCAGCATCCGAAAGGCGCGCAGGATCGGCGCGTCGTCGTATTCCAGTGAACAGATGAGGTAGTAGGAATCCGGGTAGTGGGCGTTCCAGGCGTCGGTGGCCGAGGGCCAAGCCACCGAGACCGGGTGGGAGTGGTAGATGCCCATCATCTCGTCGCCCGCCTCCTCAAAGACAAACTGTTTCATCAGCGTTTGCGGGTCTACGTCGTAATTCTCGATGCGCTCCGTCGCTATATTTTTGGCCCGCAAAAGCTCGAAAGCTTCTGTGCCCCGCCCGCGCAGAATGCCGCAAATCTCTTCGGGCTTGCCCTGTCGGGCGTGGGCGATAATTTCGTCGTAGATGGCCTGGGGGAGTGAAATTGCTTGCACGACGCTTCTCCTGGCAAGTGGACTGGGTGAAATTTCTTTGCATCCTACCACAGGGCAGCGATTCCAGGAAAAGCAAATCCGTAAATTCTGTAATCTATCTTCTTTTTCTGTCGTTGACGGTTGCCCAACCCCGTGCTATAGTTATTCAGATACTGTTTTTCGTAGGGGCG
>CAMDEX010000085.1 GCA_945897075.1 Litorilinea aerophila | reverse complement strand
GGATTTGGTTCTCGCAAACCAGGCCATTCTACTCGAAAACTAGGCCATTCTATCGGATAAATTGACCCAAAACTGGTTCAAAATATCCATCTTCGGTTATTTTCGAGGCTTTCACAACCTCGTCAAAACCTTAACTTAATGACATTGGGTGGGCACTACATAGAGCACCTTAGGCGTCTGGGGCCGGGCCGAACTGGGAATGTCCAGGGTCACAGAGCGCTCCGCGGCGGCGGCCTCGCTGGAATGGCGGGTGGTGGGTTCGGGCAGGTAGACAATGTCCACGGTGGCGGCAGCGCCCAGCCAGGTGAGCTGGCCGGTTACGTAGTCCATCGCATAGTCCACCCCGGGCGCAAAGGAGGGACCGTCCCCGCTGGCCCGCACCAGCTCGGACCCCTCCACGATGGGCTTGTTGAGCAGAATCTCCGTGACGTTGGGCGTCACATTCAGCTCTTTCTCACGCACCTGGAAGTATTCGGTGAAGGCGGAGGTGGCCCGGGCCGTGTAGGTGACGATGCGCCGTTTGGTATCGTTGAACTCGTGGCGGCGACCGCTGACCGGCAGCAAATCCTCCAACTGGCCCCCGGTCTCAGTCATCTTGGCCAGGGGGATATCCAACCAGCCTTCGTGATGGCGCATATTTGCGTCCAGCCGGGGGTCAGGCGCGCTGGCCCCGTTGCCCTTGCCCAGGTCCACGGGTTCGTTCCAACTGGCGTGGAGATCCACCCGTCCGGTACTCTTGCGGCTGAAGTTGAGCAGGCCGCTGATGCGGGCGAAGGTCTCACCTGCCTGGCGAGCGACGGCCCAAGAGCCGACCGAAAAGGCTGGCGGCTTCAGGGGCCGCCGCACCGCGTGGACCAGGCGCAGGGTGCGGAAGGGGGAGAACATCCAATGTCGGCCCTGGAGGATTTGGGCCCGGCGGGTCTCTTTGGTGGCGGCAGGAGCGCTGCTGCTCTCGATCATGGCCCAGATGGCGCTCAGGGGTAGGTCCCCGGCCACGGGGTAGGAGCTGAGGCGCACCTGGGCGCTCTCCGCCTTGGGCAGGGCATAGCGCACCTGGGTTTCGTCCTGCTGGGGGTTCACTGTGGGCGGGCCGACGGCAGCCCCCTCTTCCAAAACCAGGCGGATGGGCTTGGCTTCCGGCCAGACGCCGGGCCAGGTGCCCCCCTTCTCATAGGAGATCTGCTCGTCGTGCTGGCTCCCCTGGCGGGGGATGAAGCGCGTGGCCGCGCCCCGGGCCATGGGATCGGGCAGATAGTTGATGGGCACGGGGGTCTGGGGGAAATAGGGCTGATCATAGTTGTCCGGGTCCGGCGTGCCGAAGCCCGGCTCGTGAAAGCCCCTGGCCTCCCGGGCGATGATCTGGGCGTAGATGGCGGCAGGATTGTTGCCCCACTGACCGTCCCACATGCTGTGATACTCCGCGGTGCGCTGATCCACCCGAGGCGGCGCGATGATCCGCTGTACGTTGCCCGGCGCTGGGTCTTCGTCATAATCGCTGCGCAGCACCACCAGCGCGTCGGATTCGCCTTCGGTGCGCGGCGCGGTGAGCAGCACAAAGGGGGGCACAATCGGCTCGTAGCGACGGTAGGTGAAGCGGGGGGTGGCGCTGGCCGCGCTATTGTCGAATGGAACCGAGTTGCCTGCCGGGTCGACCATGCGCGCCCGCACCATGTAGGTTCGCCCATAGCGCAGCCTGGGCAAGCTCCCCGCCGTGGCCTTGAAGTCCATGACCAGGGGGAAGCCGTCCGCGGGGGTCTCCGCGCCGTCGATCACCTGGTTTTCCCCGTCCACCGTGCGGCCAGGGCGGGGCGCGGCCAGGCTCCAGCCGTCCCAGCGCATGAGAGATTCCTGCATGTAGAGGAACTTGTCTGCGTTAGGGTCTGGATTCTCTTCGTCTCGCTCGGTGGGGGCCTCGATCATAGCCCCTTCCTCCTCGATGATCACCTCTTCGCCCAGGCCGGTGAAGTTGTAGCTGCCCCGACGCTGGTGCAAAGAATGCCACTGACCGCTGGCGTTGTCCCAGATGTCGAAACGGGTGCCTCGCCACAAGTTCTCGGCGTGGAAGATGATGTCGTCCCCGCCCTGCATGGCGTCGTTGAAGCTGTTGCCGTCGTCCACCTGCCCCACAAGCTGGGCCGCGTGGCCCGTGCGGGCAATCGAGATGCCACCGCTGCGCAGGGCAGGCAGGGATTCCGACGTGGGCGTATCCTCGGACTTGAAGAGGGTGGACTGGACCAGGTTGCGGCCCAGCATCATCAGATTGAGCGCGCCGCCGTCCGGGTCCACCTGTACCGTGCGGTAGAGGTTGCCGTCCAGAGGCAGGCGACCGTTGACCAGTTCCGCCGCGTTCTTGGGCCGGGGCAGGAAATTGGTGGCGTTAATCACGCAGTTGGTGATGGGCAGGATGTCCGTGCTGTTGTTGCCCAGGGCCGAAGTCCAGACCGGCTGGATCTGCACGGTGCTGTTGCCGTTGACAAATGTGCCGGGGAGTTCCAGATCCACCACCAACCCCAACTGGCGCATGAGGCCGAAATGCTCGCCGCATAGGGCCACGGCCTCGTGGAAGTCGAAGGTGGGCACTGTGGGCGGGATGGAGAGGTTGCCCGGCTGGTGGAAGTTCCAAAGTTGGAAAAAATCCTCTTCCGCATTGGCCGCGGTTGGGGGCAGCGCCCGATCCTGGCGCAGCTTTTGCAGGAAGAGGCGGCGCAGCTCTGGCCGACGATCCCGCCCTTCGGGATAATGGCTGATATCGATCAGCCCGGCCTTCTGGAGTACCTCCACCGGCGGGAACTCCTCCGGGTGGCTGAGGGCGATCTGCTGGTAGAGATTGTTGATGAAGTCGATCACGTGGCCCACAGGGTAGCTCCACCAGAGATGCTTCGAGTAGTCCGCGTGGGCGTGGCTGCGTACCAGTGTGTCGGCAGAGAAGAGGCCGGTCCATAGTTTGGACGAGGCCGTGGGGCTGATCACATTGGCGTTTACCGGCGCGCCCCCGCCCACCGAAACCTGCCACCGGATGGCCTTGCTCGGCCAATCCAGAAAATCGGGGAAGGTGTCGAGCCGCTGGGGACTCCCCGCCGGGTCCAACTTGGGCGAAATCAAAACTGAGAGCCTCAGCCCCCCTACCGCGCTGCGTCCATTGGGACAGGCTGTGAACATCACTTGCTGTTTCATTAGTTTTCCTCCGGGTGTTCAGAATGTCGTTGCAAGTTGGGGACTGGGGATCGGGGATTGGGGATTGGGTACTGGGGTCGAGTCGGCACGAACCCAATCCCTTGTCCCCAATCCCTGATCCCCCATCTCTCACGCAAACGCCTCTGCGTACTCCAGCCAATGGGCCTCGTCGTAGAGATCCACAAAGGTGGGGATGCTCTCATCCACGCTGAGGGAGCGGGCTGCGGCGTTGGATGATCCGGCGATCTTGCGCTGCACACTGATCTTCACGCTGATAGAGAGAAAGAGTACCTTGACCTGAAGCTCGACCTTAGCCGTGCCGATGAGTGCGGGCGGCGGGGTCTGGAAACCCAGAGACAGGTAGATCTCCAACGAGATGGAGACGATCTTCAGCGCCTGGGCCTTGCCCACGAAGCGGAGATAGGCGTCCAGCCCCACAGTGGTCACATCCTTGCCATCGACCTGCTTCTTCTCGATGGCGAAGTAGATGCCCGCGGCGATGCTGATCGAGCCGCTGGCCACGCCGAAGTCCACCGAGAGATACGCGCCCAGTTCCAGGCTGGCCTCGAACTTCTCCAGCCCATCCAGCCCAAAGGCGATGCCCAGGAAGCCGCCGCCGCCGATGGCCGTGTAGGTAATGTTAAAAGGCTTCTCGCGTGACGAGAGGTTGAAGCGCACCCGCGCCGGGTCCCCGCTCCAGGGGATGAAGAGGCTGGCCCCCAGGCTGATCTGGCTGATGATCACCTGTCCCAGGGGAATCTGGGGCAGGGGCAGGTTGTAGCCCACGGTGAGGCCGGTCGGGGTGGGGTCGATATAAGGGCCGCTGCCGCCAAAGGTGAGGAAATCCTTGATGCGGTTGACGAACTCCAGGGGACCGGTGAAGGCTACCTCGCTCACCACTGGCTTGAGATTGGTCTTCTGGCCTGTCTTGGCCGTGAAGTGGAGCTGATCAAAGCCCACGGACATGAAGGTGAGGGAGTTGCCCACCAGGTTCAGCTTGAACTTCTTCAGATCCCCGTCCACGTCATAGGTGGAGTTGCCGGGGTTGAGGATGTCCACCACAAACTCGGCCTTGATGGTCAGGGAGCCGTCGTTCTCGTCCGGCTCGAAGAGACCCAGGGGATCCCCCTTCAGGTCGGGCTTCCAATCCACTTCGGTGATGATCTTGACCGGGGATTGTAGATCGTCCCCCAGAATGGGGCGGGTAGTGATCTTCAATGCTTTGCCCAGATTGCCCGGCGCGGCAAAATTGACCGCTTTGATGATATCCGCCAGGTCGATACCACCCAAGAGCTTGGCCACCCCCGCCTTGAAGAAGTCGGCGGGGTCGAACTCACCCAGGGCCATCTTGACCGGGTCGCCGCCCACTGCGCCCAACAGCCGGGAAAGGGAGGTGACATCCAAATTGGGCGTCACCAAACCGCCGGCCTTGTCCGCACCGAAGCCTGCGTCCTGGGCCGCGCCCAGAATCACCGCGAAGATATTGCCGGGGTTGCCTGTGCCAAAACCCTCTTCGATGTATGGCCCCAGGTGCATGCGGGCCAAATCGGCCAGATCCGCGCCTGTAGCTTCCTCCACGGCGTTGAGCCGGGCACGGAACTCGGTCAGCGCGGGGAAGAAGGCAGGCTGCTCGGCAGCGGCAAGTTGGGCGCGGGCCATGCCCTGCTCGCTGGGATTGGCCCCCAACACCAGGGAGGCCATGTCTACAGTCGTGTCGCCGGGCTTGTCCGGATCGGCCAGGGCCACCTTCTGCCCATTCAGGACACGTTGGCGCAACACACCGGCCAGGTCCTGGCTGTTGTAGTGGTTGGCCAGTGCGCTCATGGCCGCCTGGTCGAAGGCGGTTGCTGCTGGCACGAAGACCGCTGGCGCGTTGAAACTCACGTCTCGGCCCTCCCGGTCCTTGCCGGTCAGACTGAAAAGGAAGGGATCCCCGTCCACGGTGGGGAGCTCGCCCCCGGCAAAGTTCTGCAAGATCAGCGATGGCGTCATCAACGTTTTGAAGGTGAGGCTGGGGAAGGGCCAAGCTCGCCCGCCGAAGGGCTGGCCCACGGCGTTGACATAGGATTTGGTAGGGTGGCGCACTACAATGAAGGTCTCTTTGCGCAGTATGCCGCCAACCTGGCCGTCGATCTGCTCAAAGCGGCGCTCGCTGATGGTGAGCTTGGCCGCGGGGTGGCCGAAGGGGAAGAGGAAACCCTTCTCTACAATGCGCACGTAGTGGTCCCGGCCCATGGTAGCCAGGTGTCGCCAGGCCAGCAGGCTGGGATGGTTCTCCCAGGAGCCTTCGATGTCCAGCCAGCCGCCCAGGGGCGTGAGCATGAGCCGATTCACCTGCACCGGTTCCGGGTTGCCGCTGGTCACTTTGGTCTTGTCCGCGGTGGCTTCCACCATCCAGATGCGCTGTTGGGGCGTCACCGTGGATTGGGTGGCCAAGGTCACAAAGTTGGGCAGTTTGAAGACGTTATCCTTGGTCCAGATGGCCCGCACTGTGCGGTCGGTGGCAGACCATTCGTCGATGGTGTTGCCGGAACGCACGCCCAGGCGGGTGTGCCATATCTCCGTGCGCCCGTTGCGGGTGACGGTGTTCAGGGCGTGGGCCCAGCCCAGCCCGCTATGGGGCGAGAGGAAGAGTCGCCAGGGCATCTCGATGGCGGTCTCGGTGGATGCCGGCGCGCGCACCCCAGGATAGGGCGAGGGCGACGCGCCCCGGGGCAACGCCGCAGGGACCAGCCGGGGGACCAGGTTGTTCCACATCAAAAGAGACGCGGTGGTGTAGGGGATGCTCTCCACCGACGGCGGGATTTCGAAGGCCAGACGGCTCTCCCCTGCGTTGGCCCACTGGCCCACGCCCAGAGGCGCGAAGGGGTTCTGGTTCATGGCGAAGGCCCGCTCCGCCGTGGCCTGGGGCGGGAAGTGGACCACCATAAAGGCGTTCTGGTTCGGGTTAATCCGCTGCATGACCGAGCCGCCCCCCTGTTGGGCCACCCGCTTCATGTTGTAGAACGCAATGCGCAGATCCAGCAGATCGTTGCGTCGGCGTACATAGGCGACGTAGCTCGGTTGCAGGGTTGGCGGCGGCAGTAGGTTGTTCGCCGATGCCCCCCGGAACAGCCCCATCTGCGCGGCCAACGCGCCAATGGCAGACCAGGCCGCCATCTCCAGGAAGCGTCGCCGCGACAGTCGCTTCTCTTCGCGACGTGGCGCGGCGAGATCGCTATGATCTCCGCGCCACACGTCATCATCAAGGCTCACCTCATAGGGGCCATCCGTGGTGGGGTGATCTTCGGTGGGTTCAACTTCACCCGGTTCATACTGCGGACGTTGATCGTCCATCGTCTCGCTCCTCTCCATATTGATTCGATCCTGTGGTTCCTCGCGGCGGTTGAACGTCTTCTCGGCTTGCGCATCTCTCCGTGGGGTGCGTTCCATTCTACCGCAAAAGCGCGTGGGGATCTATGTCGTAGTACACACCCTGTGGATCAGACCTGAACCATCCGTGACATTGCGGTAGAGGCAGGTGATTTCCCTGCTTCCAGGCAGACAGCCGCCCCCCGGTCAGCGGTCAGCTCCCGGATACGGGCCACCGGGTCACTGCTGTTGGCGTCAATGACGTGGGACGTATGATATGACGAGGAGGATACCGCTGCTGTCGCCGCGCACAGCGATCTTTGCGAATACGTCCGCTGTGACGGTTGCGTATTGCATACGGTGGCGAAGCCACAAGTTAAAAGTCGGCGTGGTGCGTAGTGCGTAGTGCGTCAAGCAGTAGTGACGATTGGTCCACGCACCACGCACTACGTGTAGTGGCGGACGACTAACGCTTATACCGTCGATCTTGCGCTGGTACGGAGTATTGCGTAGTCCGTGGCGAGTCGCAGGGAGAGATCCTGATCGTCCGGGGCGATTAGTTCCGGGCAGAGGTAGACCTCGGCAGGAACGACGCCCGCGTCCAGACAACGGCGCACCTCCCGGCTGCCTTCCACAACAGTCTGGTGCGTCTCTTCCCGGTGGTGGCGGTTGGTGGTCAGATGCACGACGTTTTTGACGCGGGGGTTGCTGGGGCTGGTAATGTGGGGCGTTGGCATTGGCAAGGCTGTGGGTGTAATGAAATCTCTACGCTGATTGTACACAGAACCAGAGGTGGTTGAAAAACGTCTCTCCCTTCCAAGGGTGAGCGAGAAGTTTTCCCGATGAGGGGGAGGTGGAGTAAGATAGGAGGAAGCGTGAAGGAAGAGGAAGAAAAGAGGGAGGAGAAAGAGATGGAAAAGGTAGAGCAGATAGAAAAATGGAGTGGAATGTTAGAGGATGTGGCGAAAGGGATGGCAGGATGGAGGGAAGAGAATCCGAAAGCAACGCTACGCGCGATAGAAAAAGAGATGGACAGGCGATGGGTACGGGTGCGAGCGAGGATGGTGACTGATTTGGCAGTAGAAAGCCAAGCCGGGGACTGGAAAGAAATAGGGAAAGGGGAGGGGCCAGTCTGCCCGGAGTGTGGGACAAAGCTGAAGGCAGAAGGAGGGAAGAAAGAGAGGCGATTGCAGACGCAAGGGGGAGAAGAGTTGATACTGGAACGAAGATATGGGGTGTGCCCAACCTGCAAAGGAGGGTTTTTTCCCCCTGGATGAGGAATTAGGTCTATTGCCGGCGCAGGTGACGCCTATTATATATGAGAATCTGACACGTTTGGGGGCATGGATGCCATTTGAAGAAGCGGCAGAGATGTTGAAGGCGTTCACAGGGGCAGAAGTGAGTGAATTTGCAGTCAGGCAGAACAGCCTGGCGGCGGGGGAAGCTTACGTGAACGAGCAAAACGAAGAGGTAGAGCGTCTGGAGCGGGAAACGCCAGCCGCCCCGGCGGGGCCAGCCAAAGCGTTGCTGAGTGCGGATGGAGCTTTTGTGCCGCTGCTGCATGGGGAGTGGGCAGAAGTGAAGACAGTGGTGATCGGGGAGGTGGCTGAGAAAGTGTGGGATGCCAAGACGAAGGAGTGGGTGGTGCATAGCCAGAACCATACCTATTTTTCCCGACTGGCTGAAGCGGGTAGCTTTGACCGTCTCGCCCTGGTGGAGACCCAGCGACGAGGGCTAGAAAACGCTGGCAAAGTGGGTGCAGTCCAGGATGGAGCCGCATGGTTGCAAGGATTTGCCGATTATCACCGACCAGATGCTCTGCGTATTCTGGACTTTGCCCATGCGACAGAGTATATCAGCAAGATTGGGCAGGCTACATTCGGCACAAATTCAGCCGAACTGATGGCCTGGCTGGAGAAGCAACTCCATCAACTCAAACATACAGGGCCTGACCAACTCCTGGTTGAACTCAACCGTTTGGTCAACGCTCACCCTGATGCGCAGGCGCTCAAACTGCCCGAAGCCTTGGCCTATCTGGAAAAACGGCGGGACCAGATGCAATACCATCTCTTTGTGGAGCAAGGATTCCCCATCGGCAGTGGTGCCGTGGAAAGTGCGAACAAAGTTGTGGTCGAAGCTCGTTTGAAGGGAGCAGGGATGCATTGGGCCCGTCCCCACGTTGACCCCATGCTGGCCTTGCGTAACCTCGTCTGTAATCGCCGTTGGGAGGAGGACTGGCCTCGCATTGAATCTCGCTTGCGCAGCCAAGCCCGCCAAAAACGACTCCAACGCCGTCTCCAACGGACCTCTGCCTCCTGCCTTCCACCTCTGCCTCAGCCACTGATTTCCACCCCTGTGCCCTTGTCTATTCCTTCTCCTTCTCCTGCTCCGCCACCTCCTTCTCCCGTGACATCTTCTCCTCCCACCCCAACCGCACATCGTCGTCCCGCTCCTGATCATCCCTGGCGTCGCTCCCCCGTCGGTCGCGCCCGCTTCTCCCCTCCTCCCGGGAAACTATAACGCTCACCCCCCTTCCAATCTGCGCTTTTCCCTTCCGCCAAGTTGTGCTATTCTAATCTTCTTCTGCTTTCACCATCCCGCCGGCAATGTCGCCTCGCCTCTTATTGCGCTTACTCTCTCGTCGGGTAGAGAGCAACCTGTTCTGATTCTCCTGCCGTGAAAGGAAATTGTTGCGCAGAGGCAGAGCCGCGAGAACCAGGGGAAAAAATGTCAAAACAAAATTCTGCTTTACCAATGCAATGGAAAAATCTGATCAAACAAGCATTGGCGATGTGGGCTGAAGGCGCTGATGATGCAAACCCGCTTGGCTCCCTCTCCGTCGTGCGCGAGAGAATGAAGAGCGGGAATCTGCACAGCGCAATCAACCAACTTCTGGAGGATGCGTTCCTGCGCTTGCAGGAGCGCTCTCCCCTATATGCCCAGCTTCTGCGTTTGCGCTTCTATGACAAAGAAGCGGTGCATCTTGTCGCAAACAAACTCAGTCTGGCCGAAAGCTCCATCTATCGCATCCAGCGCGAGGCGCTCCACGCTTTGACAGAGATTGTGATGGAGATGGAATCCTCCACACGGGAGGAGCTGATCGCTGATTTTGAGGCAAGACTCGAAGCGCCGACCTATTTTGATCTGGTCGGCGTAGAGACCCATCTGGCCACATTAGCAGAGGTGTTGACCTCTGACAGTTCACCCCAGATTCTGGCGATTGAGGGGATCGGCGGGGCCGGCAAGACAGCCCTGGCGGATGCGCTCATGCGCCGCTTGATTCGCCAGACCAGTGGCTATGCCTTTGCCTGGGTAACGGCTCGCCAGAGTGGGGGGATGGGCAGTGGATTCCAGACGGCGCACGCGTTTGCATTGTCCAGCAACGATATCATCCTCAGCCTTGTCGCCCAGCTATGGGGCGACGCACCGGGCAAGCCATCTGCGCCCAGCGAAGCCCTGCATGCCCTGGAATATAAGCTGAAGACGATCCCGCATATCGTTGTGATCGATAATTTGGAGACGATCGCGGATGTGGAGAAGCTGCTGCCTGTCGTGCGCAGGCTTGCCAAACCCAGCAAATTTCTCTTGACCTCACGCCAGTCGCTTTTTGCCGAAACCGATCTCTATCACTACCCGCTGCCGCCGTTGAGCCTGGAGGACTCACTTACGCTGATCCGCCGCGAGATGCGCAACGAAAACTTGACGGATATTTCCCAATTGCCAGATACAGAACTGGCGCAGATTTTTGAAGTCGTCGGGGGCAACCCGCTGGCGCTGCTCCTGGTTGTCGGTCAGTGTCACTTCCGGCCGCTGGCCGCGGTTCTGGCGGATCTTCTGGAAGCCCGCGGCTACCGGACAGAGCAGCTCTACGCCTATGTCTACGGGAAAATTTGGGGAAATCTGGATCCGCTGAGCCGGAATGTGCTGATGGCAATGCAACTTGTGCCGCCCAAAGGCGAAGAAGATGACTTTATTGTGGCCGTCACCGGTTTGGACAAAGAAGAGGTGATGAACGGGATTGACAAACTGATGATCCTGAATCTGGTGAATTGCCAGCGGGACAAGCAGATCTATCGCTATTCTATCCACAGCCTTACCCGCTCTTTTCTCCACCAACAGGCAGTGCAATGGTTGACCGAATCTCTCGCATAGACAACTTTCCCCCAGAAGGCGCGGCGTTGTCCGCGGCCATTTTTCGTCAATACATTCGCAATGGGGCCGAGGCGGTGCTGGCCCGTATTGCCTCGGATCGGGCGGAGCAGCGTCAGTCGGTCTGCGATCTCTCGCTGCATATCCTGGGCTACTGCCTTCTCGCCCGCGCAGAGTGGCCTTTGGGCCGGCAGATTATTCTCTCCGTCGCTCCCCAGATGGAGCAGTTTGGCTATCGCGAGGAGTGGATCCATTGCCTGGAGTTGTGCGTCGCCTGGGCGCGATCCGAGGAGGACACGGCCGCGCAAGCCCAGATATTCCGCATCCTCGGCCAGTTGAATCGGCTGTTGGATCGCTATGAAGCGGCGGAGAAGTGGCTGTTGCAGAGTGTGGCGGCCTTCCGCCTCTCTGGGGACGCGAGGGATGGCGCGGTTGCTCTGAACCAACTGGGCAGAGTGCATCATCTGCAATATCGCTATGCGGATGCGCTGGCCTGCGCCAGCGAAGCCTTGACCTATCTGGATGGAGAAGATGTGGAGCGGGCGGAGTCCCATTACGTATTGGGGATGGTCGCTCTCAACCAGCGACGCTGGGCGGATGCAGAAGAGCAGCACCAATTGGCGTTGGATTTTCGTCTACGCGGCGAGGATCAGCGCACGATTGGCTGGGCCTACCAGAATTTGGGACTGGTTTGTTGGATGCAAAGTGAATATGGGAAAGAAAATCGTCTGCTGGAGGCGGAGAAATGGCTGCGGCAGGCTGTTGATATGTTGGAACTCCTATCTGATCCTTACCACTTGGCAGCAGCCCAGAATAATCTCGGATGGGTGTACAAACAGCTTGGGAATTATCAGGAAGCAAGCCGTCTCTTTCAGCAGGCGAGTACTACTATGCGCCGTTTGGGAGCGCAGCGGCTGTTGGCGCAGGTGTACAACAATCTGGGGCTGCTTTATTTGCAGATTGCTGAACCAGGGCGAGCAGAGGACGCTTTTCGGGACGGGGTTGCCATTTACGTCAACTTGGGTGATCACCAATCCCGATTGAACACCCAACACGGCGTTGTTCTGGCCCTGCTGGCCCAGAAGCGTTTTGGCGAAGCGGCTGAACTGTGCGAGCGCAGCCTGGCCGAGATCGATATTTTGCAGGGTGTTGCGGAAGAGTATGAGGAGAAACGCAAGTGGTACACGGCCTCTTTGCAAAAAGCCCGGCAAGGGGCCGCTTGACCCCTTGCCGAACCGCCAACGAGTGCGGCTTCTAACAGCCGCTTCCCTGGCCTCCGCAGGCGTGGGTTGCGGATACCCAATTCCCACCCATAGCCTGCTCAAAGGCCACAGGGCCAAAGACGCCGCTCAAAGCAAGCAGAAGTGCCAATGCGATGAGGGCCAAAACACGACGAGTTTGCCTTCTCCAACCTGTACCCATCTCAACGGTCTCCTTTTGCATAGGAGCCAGATTGGGTTTTGGAGATCTCCCGCCGGACGGCGGCACGCGTGCTCCCCAAACAGGCATCTCGATTTTGTTCGCACAGAAGGCGTGGCCTTTGCCTTCTGTGTACTACTGTTGACAAAGAGTCGGTCCAACTCTTACATCTTTCACCTTAGCAAAATTTTGTTGCAGGCGTGGCGACAAAGCATTGCATTGGGTGCAATAGTGCGCAAGACTCTGCGCGCGCCAATGGATTTCTCTGCTTTAGAAACTTAGGTGGAAACATATGACCACTGCCTGTCCTTCTTTCGGGGATTTGTTGCTCGGCTATTTGGGCAAATTGGATCGGAGCAACGCCTGGCTCGCCGATCGGTTGGGTGTCAGTGATGCGGCGGTCTCGCGCTGGATCAACGGTTTGACATGCCCAAAATCCGCGGATCTGGTGCAGCGGATTGCCGATGTGTTGGGCATTTTCAGCCCCAAAGAAAAGATGGAGTTTATGACGGCTGCTGGATATGTGGTCAATCTTTCTTCTACGGGGCACGACGATAGATTGGCTGCGGGCGATCAGCCAGCAATGGCTGCGCCTGCGCCGCCAAAAGACACCTTCGAGACTGCCCAACCTCCAACAGCATCCTTCTTCTGGAGTGCAGCCCTGGCTTGGGCGAAAAAGATGACCGGCTGGTATGATATCTCCGAAAGCGACAAACGCAGTTGGGCCGGCGATACGCTGCACGCGTTGTCTACGCTGGGTGGACGGCTTACTCCGCAGGGTCTGTTTGTTGCGTGCATCGCCATTGCTCTCTGGTTTTTCACCTGGCATCTGGTGGCACCGATGTTGCGTTGGCCGCTGAGCGACCCGCTTGTGCGCCAGGCAGCCTGCATCCGCTATGCGTTGGCCTGTCTGTTCCTGCCGCTGGTCGTAGCGCCGCTCACCCGCGCCGACGGCGAAGAGACGCTGGATCTGCGCTCCTGGCGGGTGCGCTTGACGCTGCTCAATCTGAAATTGGCCGGGGCCTTCACCGGCTTTGCCGCCTTTGCTGGCATTGGGGTCTTCGCCGCGCTTGGCTGGTGGTATCTGGCGCAGAAGCCGGTTGAGGGTCTGGGCAGCGGGATTCTGGCTGCTCTGCCGCTCTTTTTCGCCTATGTGGCTGCCCGCCGCATCCCCCTCGACCGGCTCAAGCTGTTTGAGGGGAACTTGCGTATGCACGCGGCGGATAGACTGGTTCTGGTGGTCTTCCCCTTCTTTGGGCCATTGTTGGCGCTTTTCGTCTTCTTCGGTCAATGGCTGCTGGCAGATCGCTTCTGGGGTCCCCTGGCAATCCTGTTTGCTGTGGGCGTGATTGCGCGGATGGAGATGCAACGGGAACGAAAAAGCGCGGAGGGTGTGTGAGTGGAGGGAATGACAAAAGAGAGCCGCAACCCAATGGGTTGTGGCTCTCTTTTTGTGTGGATAGTTTCACGCTACCAGCGGCGCGCTTCCCGACTGCCTTCCACGACTGTCAACCGGTCGCGGTCTCGTTGGCGGCGGTTGGTCGTCAGGCGCACGACGTTTTTGATGCGGGGGTTGGCGGTGGATGTGATGAGCATAGAGATTGGCGATGGGGGAGTGGTGGATTGTTCGGGAATCTCCCACACCTGCTGGATATGGGGGAAAATGCCGTCCCACGCCGGGACTCTCGTTTGACGAGCCGAATCTGCCCTTTCTGATCCGGGAGGTGGAGGGGCTGATAGGGAGGAAGGAAGAATAGAACGCTGATGTTGCGAATTGAGCGGATCTGAGCAGATAAGAAGAGACCCGCAACCGAGTGGTTCCAGGTCTCTTTGTGTGGGTGCTGAGAGGTGGGTGGTGTGAAAGTGGAAGTCGCGGTTTGACCGGCAGATCGGGCGCGGCTATACTGGATAATACAGTGAAACTGGCCAGCAATTCAGAACTGGGAGGTTATATGCCGATTTCCGTGGTGCATGACCTAATCGTAGATATTCACGCGCTGGATCGAGAATTGCAGAAATTCGAAGAAAAGTACAGTATCTTCTCCGAAGACTTCTACACTCTTTATGAATCCGGTCGTCTGCGCGATGAGGAAGTTGAAGAAGCAGACGAGTACGGACGATGGGCCGCGCTCTATACAATGCGGCAGCGCCGCAAACAGCGCTACGAGAAGGATAAAAGTCGATTGCTCGCATTCGATCCGGACGCTGAACGCGTTGCGCTGACGCCCCCTGTACGTATCGAGATTGCCTAGCTTGCTCTCATCCCTTCAGGGGTACAGCCGATTCATCTACTCGCTTCCCGATCAGTATCCAAGTATTCGAAATTCGACACTGATTGTGATTCCGCTTGGGGCAACGATGGGTTCGACACGCGGTCTATTGCACTTCGATCATTCGGTCACTCTCCGTGTTGTCGAGGAAATCGATTTTCAGGCAGGCCGTATCGAGTACTACTCCTATACAGTCGAACGCGCAGGGGAACGCCTCTATTGGTACGACCCACAACCCCATCCGCACATTCCCGAACTGGCCGCCACCCATCCCCACCACAAACACATCTCCCCCGACATCAAACACAACCGCATCCCCGCGCCGGGACTTTCGTTTATCGAGCCGAATCTGCCCTTTCTGATCCAGGAGGTGGAGGGGGTGGTGGAAGCGGGCGGATAGGGGGACGGCGCAGGGTTTGTGCTTGGCTGGCGGGAGTTATGATACAATAGGGGCAGGTAAATTGAGAGTAGCGTTCGTTCGGATTGTAAAGGAAGCGACGTAATGCAAGCCACCCAAAGGGTAACAGTTCAACTGCCCGCCACGCTCTATCGCCAGGTGCAGGATCGGGCGCGCAGATTGCACCGCTCCGTGGAAGGGGAGGTCGTCGCATTATTGGCTGCCGCTCTGCCCACGCTGGACGATCTGCCTGCGCCACTCGCCGATGAGATGGCCCAACTGGTCTTTCTGTCCGATGCAGAATTGTGGCGGACTGCGCGCAGCGAGTTGTCTTTGGCAGACAATGAACGAATGCAGGAGCTTGCCTACAAGCGTCAGCGCGTGGGCCTATCCAGGCGGGAAGAAGAGGAAGCTGACGAGCTACTTGTGCGCTATGACAGGTCGATGCTGCTGCATGCCCAATCAATGGCCCTTCTCAAAGAACGCGGCCACGACATCTCCCTTCTTCTTCCCTCGGTACCCCAATGAGCCGCGCCTATATTTCCCGTGCGTTACGTCTGGCTGTTGCCGAACGCTGCCATTATCGATGCAGTTATTGTCAGACCGCGCAACGATTTACAGGGGCCGAGTTCACGATTGACCACATCATCCCAGAGTCGCTGGGCGGGACTACGACAGAGGATAACCTTTGCCTTGCCTGTTGGGGTTGTAATCGGTTGAAATACGACCGGATTGCTGGTTTCGATCCGGAATTGGGTGTGATGGTTCAATTATACAATGCGTACACGCAGCGGTGGACGGACCATTTTCGATGGGAAGAGAATGGCCTGCTTATCGTCGGTGCAACCCCAACCGGGCGCGCCACCGTGAATGCTGTACAACTCAACCGTGCGTCACTGGTCAATTCTCGCCGCCTGTGGGTGAGCGTTGGCTGGCATCCGCCGGTCGGGTGAGGAAGACCGAATAGCCTGCGCTGGATGAATGACAAAGAGACCCGCAACCACTCGGTTGCGGGTCTCTTTGTGTGTGGTTTGACGCGGGGGTTGCTGATAAGTGTCACGGGTTGAATGGATCGGTGTCTTTGAGTATCCGATTTCCCAACGTCATTTGTTGACGCTGGGAATGTAGGATCGATAACGACTCTCAACACTGCCGTCGATATCCAGGACGGGAATGTTTTGTGCATCGGGCGATGTTGCTTGCAAGTCGGATATCGCCACATAGCTGTCGCCTGTCGCAAGTGCGGCGATTTCGATCCAGGCAATGATACCATCCCCATCGACGCCGGCTTGGGTTCCAAAGGATGCCGCACCGAAACGGACACTGCCGCTTATAGTATCAATCTGTGGAGCTACGACAATAGGGGTTCGCCCAGTGCTGGCGAGCCAGTCCGTCATTTGCACGGAGCGAACTTCGAGTATCCCCGGATCGTAGCGCAGAGTCGTCTCGAAGGCGGCGAGATTGCTGGCCTGGCTTACGCTCAGTCCAATGCGACCGACCGCGCCTGGGGTAAGTTGAAGGAGCCGTGGATCGATCTGAAAGGTGATCTGCGCAGCAGGCGTCTGTGTCACATCTGCTCGTGTACCGATGGGCTGATTCCAGCGCGCCGCTACCATCTGCACATCTACAATGTCGATATCGCCGTCGTCGTCTAAATCGTATTGAGCGTCGTAGAGCGCATCCCCCTGGCGACTGCCCCAGCGCGCCGCCACCAGTTGTACATCCACGATATCCACATCGCCGTCACAATCCACATCCACCCAATAACAGGCGTCGATGGCGACTGTCGAATCGTACAGACTTACCGGAATGACTACCCCGAAAGTGTCCGTGAGTTGGCCCTCTGCAAAGGCAAGTTCGGCATTGCCCCCTTTTTGTGGTTCAAAACAGACATTGGCAAGCACGCCATCCCCGTTGGGACCGGGCGCGCTGCCAGTTGTTGCCGCACCGAATATCACAGTTCCTACTCCGTTGTCGATAACCGGCCCGACCGGGAGAGGCTGGCGGCCTGTGCTGGCGAGGAAGTCGCCCAACCCGGCGCGGGTGGCGTGCAACATCTGTGGCGGATAGCTCAGCGTGAACTCGAAGCCGCCCAGAGCGGTCACGTCGGCCACAGTCACGGGCAGGCAGAATTCCTTTCCGACTACCGGAGAGGTTTGTCCTGAAGCGGCGATCTCTACTCTTGCGCCTGTTGCCGGCAGTGTTGGTGTAGCTGTCGGCGTTAGCGTGCGCGTCGGTGTAGAGGAACTGGTCGGCGTAGAAGTAGCGTTTGACGTTCCAGTGGGTGTGACTGTCCGCGTTGGCGTGTTGGTAGGCGTATGCGTCGCCGTTAGGGTGCTTGTCGACATTGGCGTGGCCGCCAGTGTCTTAGTTGGCGTCGGTGTGCTGGTCGGCGTGGACGTAGGCGTGCTAGTTACCGTGGTAGTCGGCGTTGCGGTCAATGTCGCTGTAGGTGCAACTGGCGGATAGTCCACAGTGAAAGTGAAGCCGGCATAGGGAGTCATCTCTGTGCCGTCCGTCGCGCGCGCGCTGGAGACGGTTAGCGAGTAGACACCAGTAGGGATGAGCGGTGTGATAGTGTAGCTGGCGCGGTATTGGGTGGATGAGAGCCATTGCGGATTTTCGGTGATTGGATAATCCTGCCCACCCCGTAACACACCAACGCCATTTGGCGTACCAAACCACTTGGATCCGTCTCTGTCAATCGCGATGCTGATACAGTAATTTTCAGGTAGTCCAGAGTTGGAAGTATTGTAGACTGTCCACGTTACGCCGTCGAAGTGCGCACAGCCCCCGAGAGTACCGAACCATTTAGTGCCATCACCGTCAAGTGCGATTCCAAGGACGATGTTGTCCGGTAGGCCGGAGTTTGAGGTGTTATAAACTGTCCAAGTCGTGCCGTCGAAACGTGTCACACCTGCGCCGCTAGAATAGAATTCACTCCCGAGCCACTTGACACCGTCCCTGTCCATAGCCATAGCAGCAGAGGAGTTGCTCGCTATGCCAGAATTGGAGGTATTGTAGAGTGTCCAGTTGGTGCCATCGAAGCGAGCGAGGCCACCACCATACGTGCCAATCCACTTCACTCCAGAGCTATCAACAGCGATAGCGCGGCCGAAGTTATTCGGTAAGCCAGAATTGGATGTGTTATATGTGGTCCAGATCGAGCCGGCCTGATGTGCTACACCACCGTACTGCGTGCCGAACCAGTGAGTTCCATCGCTGTCGAATGCGATGGCCCAGACGTTGTTGTCTGGCAAACCGGAGTTGGAGGTATTGTAAACGGTCCAGGAGGCTCCATCGAAACGCGCCACTCCGCCTCCCAGGGTGCCAAACCATTTGGCACCACTGCTGTCTATCGCCACAGTGCGAATATCGTTGCTCGGTAGACCTGAGTTCGCTGTGTTGTAGATAGTCCAGGTCGTGCCGTCGTAATGAGCCGCGCCGCCACCGCAGGTACCAAACCACACAGACTCGTCGCGATCAACGGCACTGGCATGGACACAATTGCTGGGCAATGGAGAATTGCCTGTACTGTATGTCTGCCATGTTCCCTGTTGTACCGAATGAAATACCAGCGTCGGATTGGTGTTGGTATCCATCGGCCGGCTGAACAGGACGTTGAAGGTTGCCGGTCCCAGGACGAGCGGGCTGGGTGGGCTTAGCGTGACACCAACCACGGCGGGTGTAGTGACAAGCGATATGACCCGAACATCATCGAACTGGGCGTGCCAATCCCAAATCACTCCCAATCCGATGCGTCCCGAAGTTAGACCATCTGAATCGTCAAAATCCATCCACTTGATTCCATCCAGGTACACTTTGATGTTATTGCCTACAACATCCACGCGAACCGTTACTATATTCGGAACCTGTATTGGCAGAATCTCTTCCCATATCCATGTGCCAATGCCATTCTTGTATTGAACCACGCCCAATCGGTTCGGAGAATAACTTGAACTGGCTGACCATAGTTCAATCCGATATTCATTCTGCCAATGTCCGGTACTCCTGACCACAACTTCTCCATTCCCATTAATCATGAGCAGGCGGGCTTGAAGAGAATAGTCTGTCCATAATGCATCACCGGCATAAGCCCAAGCATCTATCCCTCCGCCCGCGCCGACTGCATCAAAAACCCCATTTGTGATTCCCCACGTACCTTGAGCAACTGTCCATCTGCCGGGAACTTGGGTGCTGAAATCATCTGAGAAAAGAATTGGACCAGTAGGTGTTGGTGTGTACGTCGGTGTTGGCGTAAACGTCGCCGTCGGAGTTGCCGTCGGCGTATAGATCGGCGTAGCTGTGTGAGAAGGCGTGGGTGTAGCCGTGGGGGCAGGTGTGGGCCGCTGTTCCACACGTGCCGATGAGGTATCATAGCCGATTCCACTATCGCGCAAGTCGTGGACGTCAGAGGCGTCATACACCGAGCGCCTGCCATTGAAGTTGTCGTTCTCGTAGAGCGTCAGGCGCACGTTCTGCCCGACGCGCAGCGAGCGGGTGTTGTCATTGCCCACCGGGTTGAGATGGCCGGGATTGGGATAGTTGCCCGGTCCCAGCGGAACACACGCGCCACCGAAATTCGTCTGGGAGAAGAGCAGCGCCCGGTCCGGGTGGGGATCGCAGTTCGCAGATGGAGTCGCTGTCGCAGGGGCTTCGTTGCGTACGTAGACGGCAAATCCATTGGCAATGGCGTTGTTGGTCGATCCGCCGACTAGCTGGCCGTTGTGGTACATCCCGGAAAAACTGCCGCTATCCAGGCGCAGTATCTGCGCAGCCCCCCGATCCTTGAGCCACTGGGCGAGGGCGGTGACCGTCTTACCGCCGCGCGAGACGCCGACATAAAGATAACGTCCATCTCCGCTGAAACCGACCATTGTAATGGCCCGCGTATCGCTACACCAGTAACTCATATTATCGTCGAACCACTCGCCGGAATCGGGGAAGAAGGTTTTGTTCCCCTGCGGACTGGGATTGCAGGTAGGATTCCCGCCCATAAGCACGCGCGGACCGCCAGCGATGGTCATGGAACGCTTGGACTGTGCGTCACCCACGTTGATGTCCACGCCGTTGCTGCCGTCGAAACCGATGTTGCCCCGCACCTGCCAGGTGTTGTCGTATTTCCACCAATTGTCCCTCCGCCCACCGTCGATGTAAGTCAGCCCCTGGGCGCAGTTGACACCGCCAGGACAGTCGGGGCTGAACAGATCGCCGTTGACCATAGCCCACTGGGCGTACCCCTGTCCTTCCATGCGACTCTTTATCCCGGCCAGGGATTGGCGGCCGCCGCTGTCGTTATTGGCCTGCAATACCCGAATGCCAACACGCGGGTCGCGCAGATCGACTTTGAGAAAGTAGTTGTTGTCACTGTCAAGCACCTCCACTACATCGGCGACGCTGGCAGGGGCAAGCGCTTCCGCAGCGACAATCTCGACGGCAGAAGATGCGGGTAAAGGCGCGGGCGTGATAGCTGGCAAGGTTGCTTGCGGTGTACTCCCAACTTGCACGGAAGCAATCGAGGGGAGTCTGTCACCCTGCCTGGCGTGGACGGTCTGAGCTAGGCGCGGCAAGGAGACTGCAAGCAGACTGGCGGCAAGGGCGAGCAAAATCACGAGATTGTGGACGAATCGAGTAGACATACGCACCTCCGGGACATACCAAAACCGGCTGGCTGTGCGATGAGGGGCAGCGATGAGGGGGTTAGCCAGCAGAGGAAACGACACTATTTGAATGTGATTTCAGCATACACGTTTTTGTGGTCAATGGCAAGAGGCAATACGGATAAAATCTGCGTTCCTATTTTCATTCCTATCAGTGCCCCCAGGCATGTCGCCTGCCCTGAAAAATCGCCCTGAGTCCGCCGTCCGCCGTACACAGGATGGGTGTGCCGGGTATGGCTGGCGTGGGCCGCGTACAGCCCTTGTACGCGGCCCACGCCATTTGTGCGACGGGTACGGCTGCTGTGCGGGACGCATGGCGTCTGTACGCCGGTCACAGCGTCTGTACGCCGGTCACAGCGTCTGTGCGCCGCGTACAGGCCCGGTACACAGTAGACAGCCATAGGCGGTGTCATTCAAATCCTGCGCAATGGCGTGTACACGCTGCAAGTAGCGCAGAAACTCCCACACATCGCGCAGCTTTCCTCGTCCGCCGCGCACGGGAAGCTCGATTGTGATGCCGGATACAAGTCGGATCAGCAACAGGTCAACCGTTTGCTTATCTTTTGCTCCTGGAACATCAACAGCACACATATCTGCGTAGGGAATGAAAAGCCAGCCAGCATTCAGGAAAATGCGCAGCCCCGCATCGGAGATGATAATTGCTTCCTGCCATGCACCAGGGATATTTTCATAAACGCCCAGAATATCCTCCTTTGCTGAGAAGGAGGCTTGTGAGAGGAGGTGTGGCTCACTACTATCGGAAATATCCCGATAATTAGAAAGGTTTTCCAGGACTCTATGCGCGCGCGAGCGAATCCGTTGCTTGACGTTCATAGCTGAATCACATCGCTGGGCATACGCGTTACCTTCCGCAGAAGTTAAAAAGTCATATACTGGCTGGACTCAAATCTTACACCCCCGCGTTCCAGCGCGCAAACGCACCGCTAGGCAGCATCCGCCCCGACTGTTCAGGGATGAGCATCTCGCCCTCTTCCACACGCCCGCCGCGGCCATCCACCGCTTCCAGCACTTCGTTGCGCAGGGTAATCGGGGTGAAGCCGGGGGTGTGACAGGTGAGCAGGAGGAAGAGCGCATCCGGGGCCAGAATGCCCTGGCAGGCTGCCAGCAGGGGCAGCAGATCGTTCTCGATTTTGAAGACTTCGCCCTGGGGTCCCCGGCCAAAACTGGGCGGGTCCAGGATGATGCCCTGGTAGCGGTTCTCCCTGCGCGCTTCGCGCTGGACAAATTTGAGCGCATCGTCCACCAGCCAGCGGATGGGGCGCTCCTCCAGACGGCTGAGGCGGGCGTTCTCTTTGGCCCAATCCACCACCCCTTTGGCCGCGTCCACGTGTACCAGATGCGCGCCGGCCTGGCTGCACGCCAGTGTGCTGCCGCCGGTGTAGGCGAAAAGGTTGAGTACGTGCAGGTTGCGCCCGTTCGTGCGCTGCAACCGGGCGCGAATGATCTGGCGCATCCACTCCCAATTCTGCGCCTGTTCCGGGAAGAGGCCCAGATGGCCAAAGTCGGTCAGTTTGATCTGAAAGTGGATGTTGGCGTAGAGGATTTCCAGTTTGCGCGCCATCTTCTGGCCCAACTGCCAGTCACCGCCGCCCGTGCTGTCGCGCACGTAGACCGCATCCGCGGCCTTCCATTCGGCTGCGGACAGACGGCTGCTCCACACGGCCTGGGGGGCCTGGCGCACCAGCCGGTGTTCGCCCACCTGTTCCAATTTGCGTTCGCCGCCGGAGTCGAGAAGGGTGTAGTCGCCGCCGGGGATGTATGGTGTTGTCATTGTGATAATCTCAGATGGTTGAAATCGGATTTCCTGATGTTGAGTGTATCACATTGTGGTATAATCGGGGCATTACGACGACTTGTGGAGTGGAGGGTTTATGTCGGAAGTCTCACGATTCCACGGAATCATCATTCGTATGTATTTTGATGATCGTCACTATCCGCATTTTCACGCCTATTATGGAGAGTTTACAGCCTGATTGACTGACAAATCTGGGTAAAAAGTGGTTAGACAGGGAATGCAGGTTGTGCATAGCGGAAAAAGGTGACTTTGAGGCGGATAGAAGGGAGGGCGAGAAACTGAGAGCGAGAAGAAACGGAAGGCTCTGGGTCGGGCAAAGGAGA
>CAMDEX010000084.1 GCA_945897075.1 Litorilinea aerophila | reverse complement strand
CGCCCATTCTGGGCGGAATACCATTCCGCCCTACAACACAGGATATCCCCCGTGACGCATTACCCCCAACGCATCCGTTTTGGCTTCTGCCTGCCCATTTTTGCTGCGCCCGGCAGACATCTGTTCCGCACGCCCAACTATCCCAGACTGGATGCGGCCACCACCCTGCGCACGGGTCAGCGCGCCGAGCAACTGGGATTCGACGATTTGTGGGTGGCGGATCATCTGATGCTGGGGCAGGAGAACGCCATTCTGGAAGGTTGGACAACCCTCTCGGCGCTGGCTGGCTCTACACGGCGGGCCGGGCTGGGGATGATCCACCAGGCCCACTTCTTCCGCCAACCGGCCATGTCCGCCAAAATGATGGCGACGCTGGACCAGATCAGCGGCGGGCGTTTCATCTTCTTTGCCGACCCCGCCTTTGGCGCAGCCGAGCATCTGGCCTACGCCCTGCCCTATCCTGCTGACCCGGCCGAACGCATCGCCCGCACAGTGGAAGGGGTGGAATTGGCGTTGACATTGTGGCGATCCGCCGAGCCGGTCACGTTCGAGAGCCGCTACTACCGGGTGAAGAATGCCACCTGCACGCCTCTGCCTGTTCAACAGCCCCACCCACCCATCTGGTTTGGCGAGGCCCACCCGGATACGCTGGCCGCCTGCGCCCGTCTGGGCCAGGGCTGGAACAGTGTGCCCGTCGGATTGGACGAGATGCGGGTGCGGCTGGCGGCGCTCTCCGCGGCCTGTGCGGCCATCGGGCGGGATGTGGCAGAGATCACGCGCAGCTACGAGACGCAGATTCTCGTCGCAACCGATCGGGCCAGCCTGCGCCGTAAGTTGCAGGCGATGGCAGACCTGACGCCCGACGCGCCGCCCGCCGCCGAACTGGCCGCTTATCTTTCCGGCGCAACCGACACCCTCCCCGAAAGTCTGACGCGTGGCTATCTGCTCGGTACAGCGGACGAAGTGACCGCGCAAATGCAGGGGTATGTGGACGCAGGCGTCAACCACTTTATGCTCTGGTTTATGGACGCGCCCGACGACGCGGGGATGGAATTGTTTATGCAAGAGGTCGCGCCGCGGTTCAGGCGTTAAACCACAAAGACACAAAAGCACAAAGAACAGCAAAAAGTTTTTCTTTGTGTCTTCGTGCCTTTGTGGTTGAGTTTTTTCACTTGAAGGAGTTTTATATGGACTTAGGATTACGCGGCCAGGTAGCCGTCATCGTGGGCGGGGCGAATGGGATCGGCAAGGCGATTGCCCACTCTTTCGCGGCGGAGGGGGCGAAAGTAGCGGTAGTGGATCGCAGCCCGGAGGTACACGCCGTGGCCGCTGAACTCGGTGCGGGCCATCTGCCCGTTGTCGTGGACGTGACCGATTACGCCAGCCTGCAAGCCGCTGCCGCCCGCATCGAAGCCGAACTCGGCCCGGTAGCGCATGTGGTGGTTACCGTCGGCATTGATTCGGGCAAAGGGGGTTTCCCTTTCTGGAATCTGCAACCGAGCGACTGGACACGCGTCTACACCGTCAATGTGCAGGGCGTGGTCAACACAGCCCACGCCTTCTATGCGCCGATGATCGAGCGGCGTCACGGCACCTTCCTCTTCTTTTCGTCGGTGGCCGGGCAGATCGGCTCCCAAACCGACCCGCCCTACAGCGCGTCGAAAGCGGCGATTATCAATTTTACCCAATGCGCGGCCAAAGACCTCGCCCCTTACAACATCCGGGCCAACGCCATCGCGCCGGGAATGGTACACACACCGCTGCAACAGAAGGTCTACGCCCTGGCAACCGCTACTCTGCCTGAAAATGAACGCCCCAGCTACGAGGAGTGGTGCAACACAAAAATCAAGCGGCTCGCCCCCCTGGGCCGGATGGTAGACCCGGAGGAGATCGGCGCGTATGCGGTCTATTTGGCCTCATCTCACGCCCGCAACGTCACCGGGCAGATTTTGAATGTGGACGGGGGCTGGGTGATGCACTGGTGATACGAAGTTATTGTATAGTTCCGCCATTCTGACTAAAATACAAGTCACAATATGACAACGAATGCCTACCGTCTGATTTACGATACTGAGTTTGTCCCGCAACTCGGATATATCGAGCGAAAGTATCATTCGGCTATCAGGACGGCAATCGAAAATAGCTTGCTTTTCGAGCCAGATCGACAAAACCGCAATCGAAAACCATTGGTACGGCCAACCGCATGGGGCGCAAGATGGGAGTTGCGCTGTGGCGAAAACAATGAATTTCGCGTCTTCTACAGCGTATTTCCCGACCAGAATGAAGTCCATATTTTGGCGGTGGGAAAAAAGGTAAGAGAACAATTATATATCGGCGGAAAGGAGGTAGAGCTATGAATATCGCACCTTTGGGTGAGGTCAAGGCAAAATTTAGCGCCTATATTAAGAAAGCTCAGGAAGGGCCAATTATCGTGACAAAGAACGGTAAGCCGGTTGTTATGATGCTGCAAATTAAAGACAATGACGATTTAGAGCGCCTGTTGCTGGCGCATTCGCCGACTTTTCAGTCTCTATTGGATAGAGCAGAAAAGCGTATCCAAGAGACAGGCGGACTCAGCCACGAAGAGGTATGGGGTGAAACGAGCGTCGAAACGAATTGAAGATCTGACACGAATTGGTGGGAGACAGGTTTCCATATCAAGAAGATAGCGAGGGATACTTGATGACACAAGAGATAGAGCGAAACAGCGGCGGTTTGCCTGTGCGTGAGCTGGGCAAGACTGGACTGAAAGTGTCGATTGTCGGCTTTGGAGGCGGCCATTACGTTCGGCCGCATCTCGACGAAAAGGCTTCGGTGGGGCTGGTTCATGCCGCCATTGACGCGGGTATGACGTTTATGGACACGGCCTGGGAGTATCACAACGGCGAATCGGAACGGCGTATGGGCATCGCACTCGCAGACCGCCGGGACAAAGTGACGCTGATGACCAAAGTCTGCGCGCGTGATCGCAAGACCGCGGATGCCCAGCTACACGACAGTCTGCGCCGCTTACAGACCGATGTGATTGATGTCTGGCAGTTCCACGAGGTCAATTACGACAACGATCCCGAATGGATCTTCCGGGCGGATGGGGCTGTCGAATCAGCGCTGGCCGCCCGTCAGGCCGGCAAAATCCGCTTCATCGGCTTCACCGGTCACAAGAGTCCGCATATCTTGCAGAAAATGCTGGATCAGGATTTTGCCTGGGACACCTGCCAGTTTCCCGTCAACATCCCCGACGCCCACTACCGCAGCTTTCAGCAGGAAATTTTGCCCGAAGTGACCCGGCGGGGCATCGGCGTCATCGCCATGAAGAGCCTGGGCGGGGCCGGCCAGATGATCACGAAACTCGGCCTGACCGCGCAGCAGTGCCGTCAGTATACGCTTTCCCAGCCGGTCAGCACCCTCGTCTGTGGCATCGAATCGCTGGAGAATTTGCAGCAGGACGTGGAAATCGCGCGCACCTTTACGCCTATGCCCGCCGAGGAGCAACAACGACTGCTGGCCGCTGTCTATGAGGAAGCCACCGATGGCCGCCACGAGTGGTTCAAGAGCAACCAGCGCTTTGATTCCCAGTATCATCGGGATCAGCACGGATTCATGCCAGTTGGCTAAGGCTACTTTACGAAAAGGAGTACCCATGAAGGTCATCGACATTTTAGAGACAGCCCAATATGTGGTTGATAAGCGCGGACAGCAAACAGCCGTTTTGTTGGACCTGCCCGCTTGGCGTAGCTTGCAACAACTTTTGGAAGACCTTCAAGAGGATGAATGGCTTGGGGAACTGATGCTTGCTGTACAAAAAGACGAAAAACTCGAAGGAGAAACGGCTCAGAAAGCCTATCAATCGTATCTTTCCAGAGAGAATTAGGAGATGGCTTGGCGTGTACAGTATACTCGCACCTTTCTGAAAGAGATGTCTCGTCTGCCAGGGAATGTTCGTGGGCGGGTTGAAGCAATCGCGTTTGGAGACGAAATAGGGCAAGACCCGTTCATGGCAGGCAAAACGCAGAAGTTAACAGGTTATCAGACCTTCTATAAGATTCGTGTCGGTGATTATCGAATCGGTTTGCTCATTGATGTCGCTGAACATCTGATTGAGTTTCAGCGCGTATTACATCGCCGCGAGATTTACCGAGAATTTCCATAAGGATCGGGGAGCCGTCCCCGCTGCCTTGCCGTCAAAAACAGGAGAACAACCAGTGACAGAAACCAACCCCGTAGACACCGAACAGTGGCTACACGTCTACGAACAGATGTACAAGATTCGCGCCTTCGAGACGGCGACGAATGAACTCTATTTGGGGGCCAAAATGCCCGGTCTGGCCCATCTCTACATCGGCGAGGAGGCCGTGGCTGTAGGCGTCTGCGAGAGCCTAAACCGGGATGACTACATCACCAGCACCCATCGCGGTCACGGCCACTGTCTGGCCAAAGGCGCGGCCGTGGATCGGATGTTCGCCGAGCTGCTGGGCAAAGAGGCGGGCTATTGCCGGGGCAAAGGCGGCTCTATGCACATAGCAGATCAGGAGACAGGCAATCTGGGCGCGAATGCGATTGTGGGCGGCAGCGCAGGCATCGCCACCGGCGCTGCGTTGTCAATCAAAATGCGCAAGAGCGGGCAGGTGGCTGTTTGCTTCTTCGGTGATGGTGCGCTGGGCCAGGGGCTTTTCTACGAGTGCGCCAATATGGCCGCGCTCTGGAAGCTGCCCGTCATTTACGTCGTCGAACACAACCTCTACGGCGAATATACCCACCACAGCGAGACCGCGGCCGGCGATGTTCTGACCCGCGCGCGGGGCTTTGGTGTCAATGCGGTGGAAGTAGACGGCCAGGACGTGAAGGCCGTAATGGCTGTCACTGCTGAATTGGTGGAACGGGCGCGGCGGGGCGACGGGCCGAGCGTTCTGCTCTGCCACACCTACCGCTTCCACGGCCATCACGTGGGCGACATCAACCGCGCCTATTACCGTAGCCCGCAGGAAGAGGCCGAATGGAAAACCCAGCGCGACCCGCTCTCTGTTCTCTCCGATTGGTTGACGGAGAATAACGTCGAGCGGCAGGTTATTGACCAATTGGAAGCCGCCGTCACCGCGGACGTGCAGACCGCCGTCAATTTCGCCCTCAATGCGCCCTACCCCAGCCCCGACGAGGTGACCAGCCATGTCTTCGCCTAACCCAATTATCAGCCGCTCAGTCAGCGCGCCCGGCGTGCGCGAGCTTACCTTCGGTCAGGCCATCAAAGAGGCGATTGCCGAGGAGATGCGCCGCGACAACCGCATCTTTGTCATCGGCGAGGATGTGGCCGAGGCGGGCACACCCTTCAAAGTGTTGCTCGGTCTGGTGGACGAATTTGGCCCGGAGCGCATCATTGACTCGCCCATCTCCGAGGCGGGTATTACTGGCATCGGTGTGGGCGCGGCTATGACCGGGATGCGCCCGATTGTGGACATTATGTTCGGTGACTTTACGACGCTGGTGATGGATCAGATGGTCAACCAGGCCGCCAAAATCCACTATATGTCCGGCGGCAAGCTGAAAGTGCCGATGGTTCTGCGCACCACAATGGGGGCCAGCCGACGCTCCGCCGCGCAGCACAGCCAATCGTTGCACGCCTGGCTCAGTCACGTGCCCGGGCTGAAAGTCGCCATCCCGGCCACGCCCTACGACGCCAAAGGGCTGATGAAAGCGGCCATCCGCGACGAAAACCCGGTGGCGATCTACGAGGACAAAATGTCCTACCAGATCAAAGGGCCGGTGCCGGAGGAGGAGTACGTCATCCCGTTGGGTGTGGCGGAAGTCAAGCGCACGGGCGAGGACATTACCCTGGTGGCAACGAGTTCGATGGTTTACGTCGCCCTGGCCGCGGCGGAGAAGCTGGCGACAATCGGCATCAGCGCCGAAGTGGTGGACCCGCGCACCACCACACCCCTGGACACGGCGACGCTCATCGCCTCGGCCAAGAAGACCAGCCGGGTGATTGTGATTGACGAGGGCTACCAGCAGTACGGCGTCACCGGCGAAATGGCGTCGGTCATCGCCGACGGGGCCTTCTACTGGCTGGACGCGCCGGTCAAACGGATGGGCGCGATGCACGTGCCCATCCCCTTCTCGCCCGTCCTGGAGGATCAGACAGTGCCCACGGCGGATCAGGTGGTAGAGATGGCGAAGATGTTGTGCGGGCGGAGTTGAAACCCTGAACAGTTCCCTATGCGCTATCGAATGCCACAAAGGATGAAAAGCGGAACGCAGATTGCGCAGAAACTACAGATTTACGCAGATTTTTAATTTGCGTAAACCGCATCGGTGTCCGGCATCGCGTTCGATCTGGCGGCGCAATCTGACGGATATATACGCAGCCATTAGTTCAGGTCGCTGAGATTGGCGGGGGAGGGGAGCGCGTAGCCACGCCAGCGGAGAAGGCTCGCGGCAAAGGCTTTGCGCAGCATATGGACATCAAATGAGTGGTAGAGGTTTTCAAATTCCGTGTTTTCGCTTCCACTCAGCCCATCGGTTCGCTCTTTGTCCATCAGTTCTGCATAGCGGCTCTGCTGATCGGCGCTGACCCGGCTGCGAGCAACTTCCCAGAGGCGATCATCGGGGAGAGATTCCAGGCCAGCGAGTTCGTTCTGCATTGCCGAAGGCAATTTGTCCATCAACGGCGGAACATTCTGGTCAATGGCTTGTACCACCAGATTAGAAATCGGTCGCCGGGTGACTTCAGCCAGATGCAGCAAGCGTTGGTAGAGGGTATGGGGAATTTCGACTGCGATTGTCTGTTCGCTCATTCTTCCTCTCACAAGTTCATGCAGTCCGGTGATTGGACTGATACAGAATTCGTTGGGTGGTAGTATATCACAGAAAACGTTACAATGGATACGACAGAAAATGAGCCTGTCACCGTCGAAATCCCTGCCTCGACCCGCTGGCTTTTCCCGGAGTACAACTTCGAGCGTATGACCGCTGAGGAGTTTTTCCCGGTGATCGTCGAACGCATTCTGAACCGGGGTTCCTGGGCCGAGATTCGTTGGCTGTTTGGCCGCTACGAAAGGGAACGTATCGCGGCATGGGTACAACGCCACGGCTATCGGCGACTGGACAAGCGGACGCTGCATTACTGGTGTTGGATGTTGGGGATTCGGGAAGTGCGCAAACCGCCCTGGCTGGCGGACAAAGCAGACTCACCGGCAGTCGCCCAACCAATTGAAGTGAATTGATTCTCTGAAACTCCCGCAAACCCTTGCGTTTCTTTGCATCCTTTGCGGTTCAAAATCTGAAGGAAATTCCTATGCCCAAAGAAGTCATTATGCCCGCTCTGGGGATGGCGCAAGAGACCGGTACACTCCTGCGCTGGCTGGTAAAAGAAGGCGCGACGGTCAAAGCCGGCGAGCCGCTGATGGAAGTGGCTACCGACAAAGTGGATATGACCGTTGACGCATCGGTGAGCGGTGTGCTGGCTGGCATCTCTGCCAGCGAGGGCGAAGATATCCCCGTGGGTCAGGTCATCGCCTACATTCTGGCTGCGGGGGAAGCTCTCCCCAGCCCGGCCAAAGGAAGCAAGAAGCCAGAGGTTGAAACTGCACCGCCCGCTCCAACACCCGCTCCTTCGCCGCAAAGTGCAGGGGGCGGAGGGGCTGTCACCGTCAGCCCCGTAGCGGCGCGTATGGCCGCGGAACACGGCATCGATCTGGCTGCGATTCCAGCCAAAGGCGGGCGCGTCCAAAAAGAAGATGTGGCCGCCTATTTGGAAAGCCAGAAAGCAGCGACCGCGCCAGGCAAAGTACTCGCCTCGCCCAAAGCCCGCCGACTGGCCGAGGAGAAGGGCGTGGAACTGTCCGCCATCGCCGGCAGTGGACCCGACGGAGCGGTTCTGGCCGCCGATGTGGAAGGTTGGCAGACGCCGGTGGTTGTACAGCCCCTGCCTGCTCCCGTCGCCGCGGCAGCCCCCGAAACAGAAATCCCGATGTCGCGCGGCTGGCAGGTGATGGCCCAACGGCTGACCGAAAGCTGGACGAGCGTTCCCCACTTCTATCTGGTGCGGGAAGTGAACGCAAGTGCATTGCAAGCCTGGCGAATCCAAGCCCAAAGCCGTTCGGACGTAAAAATCACCGTCAGCGATCTGCTGGTGAAGGTGACTGCGGTCGCCCTGGCTCGCCACCCCCGGGTCAATGCCAGTTGGGTGAAGGGAAAGATCATCGCCAATCCGTCGGTCAATCTGGGGCTGGCTGTGGCTGTGGAAGACGGGCTGCTGGTGCCGGTTCTGCACGGTGCGCAGGGGCTGGGGCTGCGCGAGATCGCGTCCCGCCGCGCTGCGCTGGTGGAACGGGCGCAGACGGGCAAGCTGGCGCTGGCCGATCTGAGCGGCGGCACATTCACGATCAGCAATTTGGGGATGTTCGGCGTGGACGCTTTCAACGCGATTGTCAACCCGCCCCAGGCCGCCATCCTGGCCGTGGGAAAAATCGCCGACCGGGTGGTGGCGGTGGACGGTCAGCCCGCGGTGCGCCCGATGCTGACGCTGACCCTCTCCTGCGATCACCGGGTGGTGGACGGCGCACGCGCGGCCCGCTTCCTGGACGAGCTGGCCGGTCTGATCGAAGAGCCGTTGCGGGCGCTGGAATAAAAGAATGGAACGCGGATAAAAACGGATTGAGCGGATGTACGCGGATCAAAATTGCAAAACTGCCGCAAATAGATCCGAATTCTTTATCCGCGTCAATCAGCCCTTTCCGCGTCGTCCGCGTTCTATCCTCTGAAAAGGAATGATTATGCAACTTGGCTATTCGCTGTGGGCAATGCCCGATGTGCCGATTGATATCTCCCTCCCTCATCTCTCCGGGCTGGGCTACGACGCGGTGGAAATCGTTGTCCTGCCCCGCTATACGACGGCGCTGGCAAAGATGGACGCGGCGGAACGGCGGCGCATTCCCGCTCTTCTGCGCCAGCACGGGCTGACCCTCTCTGCGGTCAACTATTACACAGCCCTGCTGGAGCCAGACCCAGCGATTTTTGCCGACCACCTGGCCGCTATCAAAGAAACGATTGACTTGGCTGTGGAGTGGACGCAGGGCGACCAGCCGCCGGTTGTCATCAGCGGCGTAGGCGGCAGCCCCGGCGAACTGCCTGCGCGTATGCCGGAGGTGATTGACCGGGCCGGGGCCATCGGTGACTATGCGGCGCGCCGGGGTGTGATTGTCGCCCTGGAACCCCACATCGGCGCAGCCATCGAAACCCCCGATCTGATGGCCTATGTAATTCAGCAGATCGGCTCCCCGACCATCTGGGTCAACTTTGACATCAGCCACTTCAATGTTCTGGGCATTCCCATCGAGGAATCGGTGGCGAAGATGCTGCCCTATACCGCGCACACCCACGTCAAAGACGAACGCGGGCGTGCCCCCAACTACGAATATCTGATCCCCGGCGAGGGGGAGTTCGATTACGTGGCCTATTTGAAGGCAATGGAGCGGGGCGGCTACGTTGGCGCTGTCTCCGTGGAGATCAGTTTTATGGTGCAGCGCCGGGCCGGGTACGATCCATTGGGAACAGCCACCACCTCCTATGCTGTGGTGGCTGCGGCATTTGACAAAGCGGGGATTAAACGGAAAGGAAAAAGTTGATGGCAGCAAATGAGCAACGACAACGAGCGATGAAACGACTTGAAGCCGACGGCATCGAACAGGCCATCTTTGCCAACCCGCTCAGTGTGCGCTGGCTCACCGGGCTGGACGTGCCGGGCGGCTCGGCTGAGAACCCGGCCCTGCTCTGGTATGACCGGGGCGATTTTACCCTGCTGGTGGAGAGCAGCTTTGCCGCCCAGGCCGCGTCCTTTGGCGCGCAAAAGGGCTGCGCGGTGCGCGACTATCTGGGCTATACGATCCAGCAGCCGATTGACCGCCCCCGCTTTCTGGCCAAGGCATTGGCAGAGGTGGCAGACAGCAGCCTGGAGGAGACGGATGTGATCGGTGTGGAGACGCAAAGTCTCTCCATGCACCTCTGGTGGGCTGTGCGCCATCTGCTCCCCGGCGGCTACGATCTGACCCCCATTGACGGCTGGCTGGAACCCCTGCGTGCGCTGAAAACAGCCGAGGAGATCGCCACCATCCGCGAGGGCTTCCGGCTGACCGACATCGGCCACAGCGCCGGGCGCAACGCTGTGCAGGCCGGGGCGCGGGAGATCGACGTCTGGACAGCCGTGCAGAGCGCGGTGGAGCAGGCCGCGGGCAAACGGATGACGCTGGGCAACGACTGCATTGTCGGCCATCGCCCCACCAATAACATCGGCGGCCCGCCCGGCGATATCGTCATCCGACCCGACGATTCGTTTATTCTCGATCTGAGCGTCATCCACAACGGCTACTGGACCGATAGCTGCGCCACCTATTATGCGGGCGAACCGACTGCCCAACAGGTGACGCTGCACAAATTTGTCGAAGAGGCGCTGGCCTATGCCATCTCGCTGGTCAAACCGGGCGCGGTGGCCAAGGAGATCGACCATAAGGTACGCGACTTTATGGCGCGGGGCGGCTACAAAGTCTACCCCCACCACACAGGCCACGGCATCGGTCTCACCGGCCACGAAGCGGCTCGGATTGTCCCCTACAACGAGGAGATCATCCAGCCGGGGATGGTGCTGATGCTGGAACCGGGCATCTACTTCCCCGGCGTGACGAGCGTGCGTCTGGAAGATGGAATGCTGGTCACGGAGACGGGGGTGGAAGTGTTGAGCGGGCACGATAAGAGTTTACCGTAAATAAACGACGGCGGACGGCAGACAACGGACCGCAGATCACCGGCGACAGAAGAAGTAGCGGGACGGGTTTTGTCTGCTGTCCGCCGTCTGCCGTCAATCACACACCAAAGGACAATCGCATGGCAAACACAGTCAGTTTTGATCTTACGGGCAAAGTTGTTATCGTCACTGGCGCGGGGCGGGGGATTGGCAAGTCCATCGCCGAAGCCTGCGCCCAGTTCGGCGCGGACCTGGCCCTGGGCAGCCGCACGGTGGCCGAGTGTGAGGCGACAGCCGCCGATTGCCGCAAGCTGGGCGTGAAGGCGGTGGCCCTTCCTCTGGACGTGTCGCAAGTGGCCAGCATCAACGGTTTTGTGCAGGCGGTGCTGGACGAATTTGGCCGCATTGATGTGCTGGTGAGCAATGCGGGCTACAACTCGCCCAAACCGGCCCTGGATTACACAGAGGAGGAGTTCGACTACATCTCCGACGTGAATTTCAAGGGCGCGTTTTTCATCGCCACTGCGGTGGCCCGTTCGATGATCGAGCGCAAAATCGAGGGCAGTATCATCACCATCAGCTCCCAAGCGGGTGTGGTGGGCGCGCCCCTGCGCGCGGTCTACGCCGCGGCCAAAGGCGCGGTGGGCCAGTTCACCCGTACCCTGGCCGGGGAGTGGGCCACCCACAAAATCACCGTCAACGCCGTCGCGCCCACCTTCACGCGCACGCCGCTGCTCGAAGCAGCCGTCAAGAACCCGGCCTTTGCCAAAAATCTGGAAAAGATACCGCTGGGCCGCATCGCTGAACCGGAGGAGATCGCCGGCGCAGTCGTCTACCTGGCCTCCCCCGCGGCGCGGATGGTCACCGGGCAGATTTTGTGTGTGGATGGCGGGTTTACGGCGGTTAGATAGTGGATATTGGGTATTGGGTATTTGTCGGCAACGACCATTCGCGTCACCACCCAATACCCAATATCTTTTTTTTCCCCAATCAGAGAAAGAAGAACCATTTATGTCCCCCAAACTACGCGCCGCGGTCATTGGCTGCGGCGGCATTGCCAGCAATCACCTGTCGGGCTATCTGAATTCGGGACGCTATGAAGTTGTCGCCCTGGCCGATGTCAACCCGGCGGCGATGGCCGAGAAGAACGAACGCCACAGCATCACACCCAACCATTACACCGACGCCCGCCAGATGCTGGAAAAAGAGCGCCCCGATGTAGTCTCCGTCTGCGTCTGGCACGGCGGCCACGCGCCCTGGACGATTGCAGCGGCGGCCTTCAGCCCCAAAGCGATTCTGTGCGAAAAGCCGATGGCCGACACCATCGGCAACGCCGAGCAGATGCTCATCGCCTGCCAACGCAACCGGGTCAAACTGGCGATTGCCCACCAGCGCCGTTTCCTGCCCGCCTATACCCTGGCCAAGAATCTGATCGCCGAAGGCGCAATCGGCGATGTCCATCTGATCCAGAGCTTTGGCGGCGCGGGGCTGCCCAACTATAGCTCCCACCAGACCGATATGTACCGCTATCTGCTGGGCGACCCAGAGTGTACGTGGGTGATGGGCAATATCGAGCGCAAGACCGACCAGCACGAGCGCGGCACCCGCATTGAAGACGCGGCGATGGCCGTCTTTCAATTTGCCAGCGGCCCGCGCGCGCTGATTCTCAGCGATCTGATCCCCAACTACTACCAGGGCGCGCTTATCTTTGGCACAGCCGGGATGATCAATATGACTACCGAAGAGCTGCAACTGATGAACGCCTCGACCGGCGGCCAGTGGCAGCGCCACGCGCCCGATGGCAAATTCTTTAAGGTGGAGGCAGAGGGCAGCCGCTTCGAGTGGCTGGAAGGGGGCGCGGCCCAGGCCGACGAGTTGGCCGATTGGATCGAAGGCAAAGTTGACAGCCATCGCGGACGGGGCGAAAATGGCTTCAAAGCGCTGCAGATGATCCACGCGGTCTACGAATCGGCGCGCATGCACGAGAAAGTCGTGATGCCTGTGCAGACCCGGCTCAACCCGCTGGACCTGATGGTGGAATCGGGCCATTTGACGCCGATCCGCCCAGGCCGTTACGACATCCGGGCTTTCCTACTACGCGGCGAAAATATGGGCGCGGATACAGCGAATTAGATGGGTGATTGGGTGATTGGGTGATTGGTTCATTGGTTCATTGGCTGATCACCCGATTGGCTTGGATTAGTCACCCAGTCAACTACTCAACCAGTCAACCAATCAACTACTCAACCAGTCAACTACTCAACCAATCAACCAGTCAGGAGGAAACCAATGGGATCACTAACCAAGGAACAAGTCGCACAGTTTGAGGAAGAGGGCTATCTGGTGGTACGGGGACTCTTCGACCCGGCGCAGGACCTGCACCCGATCATTGACGAGTATAAGGGGGTGTTGGACACGCTGGCCGGCGAGTTGTATGCCAAAGGCGAAATCAGCAGTCTGCACGACGACCTGCCCTTTGGCGAACGGCTGATCAGTGTTTACCAGGAGAGCGGCAAGGTCCACGCCCAATACTTCGACTTCTCCCTGCCCCAGGCCGATGTGAAGCCAGACACCCCCTTCTGGGCGGGGCCGGCTGTCTTTGCCGCCATGCGCAACGAGAAGCTGCTGGACGCCGTGGAGTCGCTGATCGGGCCGGAAATCTACTCCAACCCCGTGCAGCATGTGCGTATGAAACCGCCGGAACACCTGACGCCCAAGAACGAGCAGGGGCAAGTGCAGCTTGGCAAATCACCGGTGCATCAGGACAATGGCGTTGTCACCCCCGATGCTGACGAGACCCAAATGCTGACCGTCTGGTTTCCGCTGACCAGAGCGACGGTCAAGCACGGCTGTCTTGTCGTCTGGCCGGGCAGCCACCGCAAAGGGCTGCTGGACCACTGCCCGACGGACATCGGTCTGGGCATCCCTGGCAAGCTGCTGGGCGGCAGCAAAGCCATGCCCATGCCTATGGAGCCGGGCGACGTTCTCTTTATGAATAAACTGACCGTACACGCTTCCTTCTCCAACAACAGCGACGAAGTGCGCTGGAGCTTTGACCTGCGCTACAACCCCATCGGCCAGGCTACCGGGCGCAGCCATTTCCCCGGCTTTGTGGCGCGCAGCCGCCAGCACCCGGAAACGGAGCTGCGCGACGCCGCTGCCTGGGAGGGTCTCTGGCGCGGCACGCGCGATCACCTGGCGACGGTTGAGATGGGCAAGTTCAATCGTTGGAACAAAGAAAACCCGGTCTGCGCGTAGGCTCAACCATAAACCATAAACCACAAAGACACAAAGACACAAAGACACGAAGAAGAACCACAAACTTTTTTCTTTGTGTCTTTGTGCCTTCGTGGTTGAATGTAGATGTTGAATGATTATCTAAAAAACTATATGACAAAAGATCGTTCGCTGGTACGCGCCAGTGACATCGGGGCCTGGGCCTTTTGCCAGCGGGCCTGGTGGCTGGCCCACGTGCAACACGCCGAACACGAAAATCCCGCCGCGCTGAGCCGGGGGGACGACGCCCACGCGGTCCACGGCCAGACCGTCACCCAGGCCGGCCGTCTGCAAAAGATCGGCCTATTGCTGCTGGCCGCGGGCGTGATTTTGGGCGGACTATTGCTGTTGATTTCGCTGTTGACCGGATAGTTTTATTGCGTACTCCGTACCGCAAAAAGATCGACGTCATACGCATGAGTTGTTCGCTGTAGGAGCGTAAAACTTGACCAGCGACGCAAGACCAGCGCAGGTTGAGTAGGCGTCGCATAGGAATGCGGGTGCTGTTTCCCGCCGTATCGCTTGTACTGAGCATGTCGAAGTGAAACCAAGCGGGTAAAGACGAAATCAGCTACTTACCCGTTCGCTTGATTTCGATACGCCTCGCAGACGCAGAATCCTTTGGATTCTGTCTGCTACTCAATCAGCGCTCACTGGCCTGGTTTGCACGCAACGCTGTGGCTTCGCCACCTTACGCAATAGGGATCCCAACCGCCTGTGCCCGTGCCCCTTTCCCACTCCCACCCCCTCGTCGCCGCCGCGCTGAACGCGCTGCGGCGGGCCAGCCAGACCCCGCAGCCGCCCAATGACCGTCAGGTGCGCCAGCCGGATAGCTGGCTGATCCGCCATTGCTGGCAGGCGTTGGCCGCGTCGGGCACACCGGAAGCCACTCTCGCCGTCGTCGAACTGGCCCGGGGGGGCGAACCCCTCTCCCTCTTTCGAGCGCTGCCCATCCTGGCCGATCGGGCCGAGGGGGATGTGGGGTTGGCCGTGGCTCTGGCCGAGACGCTGCAATCCCTCCGTTTCCTCGCCGCCGCGCCTCTCGCTGGCGACCGGGAAAGCTGGGCCGAGCGGCTGTTGGCCGTGGCTTACAGCGCGGCGCGCATAGACGACCGCAGCCTGGCCTTCGCCTGTCTGGAACGGATGGACCAGCAGGCGGCCATCTGGCGCACCGTTTTCGCCCGCACCGAATTGCGCGAACGGCTGGCCCAGACCGTCGTCTATGCCGGCCCGCACCCGTTGACCCTGCAACTTCTGCGCAATGCCCTGCGCCAGCACGACGAGCCGGGCGGTCAATTTTTGCTCAGCGTGGCAACCCTGGCCGCGCGGCAGATGCGCGAGGAACGCCACGTCTCGGCCAACCGCCGCCTCCTGCGCCGTTGTATGGATACCTTCCAGAATACGGCCATCACCTCCCTCATCAGCCGCCGTCACGCGGCCATCACCTTTGGGCTGGCCGGCCAACCCCAACGCATCCTGGAACAGCTTACGATTATCGCCAACGTCCAGGAAGCCCGGCGCATGAGCAGCATCTATACCCAGCGCGACTCCGAGAAGCAGTTGCTGCGCCAGGTGCGGCGGCCCAGGGCCAACGCCGATGTGGACTTTCAACTCTACACGCTGAAGGAGGCGGTGGAAGGGCTGCCTCTGGAGATCGTCTCTCTGGCCCAACGCCAGCTTCTGGCCGACAAAGTGGCCGAGTTGGGAGCCGGCAGCGACGGCTGGAGTGCGGCCGCCGCGATGGGCGCGCTGGTGCGGCTGGGCGCGGCGCAGCAGGCCGCGGCCATCAACGAACGCATCAACCCGGCGGATCACAGCCGCAGCGAGGCCCACCGGGTGCTGGTGGCGGCGTTGCTACAGAGCGGGGACGCGGCGGGCGCTGCCCACCAGACCCAAATGGGCGTGCGTTGGGCGCAATCTCTGGTCGAACATCACCCGGAGCGGTTGGTCATCTGGGGCATTGTGGAGGTCTATCTGGCCCAGGGCAAGGCGCAGAATGCGTTGGCCTTGCTCGATCAGCGGCGACCACCCAGTTTGGCCGTGCGTATGCGCCGTCTTTTGGGGGAAAAGCCCAACGAGGAGGCTCTGCGCGAGGAGGCGTTGCGTATGCACGCCGCGCTGCTGCAAGCCGAGGGGGGCGAAGATCAGGCTGTCCTCCATCTTTCGCATGTGCGGCGTTGGGCACCGGGACTGTTGGAGGGCAAGGCGCTGGCCCTTTTCTATACAGAGAATGTGCTGGAACCCCTGCTCTCCGCGCAGAACGAGCGGATGCTATGGTCCTTTTTGCCCGATCTGCGCCGGGCGCTGGGCGGGATTGTCAGCCGGGAGTTCCCCACCCGGGTGGAGGATGTCTGCACCAAATTGGTGCGCCGTCTTCTTCGCCGCCAGACAGAGACGGACAACGAAAACGACCCCCGTTTGCAGGAAGAACGGGCCTCCCTGGGGGAGTTTCTGATCCAGCTTTGGGAGCAGAGCGTGGCGCAAGGCATGTGGCAGACCGTCTATGCGGTTGGCGGTAGCCTGCCGCTGCTTATTGCCCTGGCCGGTTGCGAGGCTGTGCTGGCGATTGCCCAGGTCGCGGCGTCCGAGGGCGCAGGCTGGCGGCCTGTCGTCGAACCAAAAGTGGAGAATACGGACGAGCACGACGAACGGATATATGCGTAAGAATCGAATGCGGAGCGGTAACTGCTCAGGCTACCAGTCCAGTGAGCGCAGATTGAGTAGCCGAGTCTGCGAGGCGTATCGAAATCAAGCGAACGGGTCTACAGTCTAAACAGGTCTACCCGCCCAGAAAAAACGGGAGCGCAAAGGAAGCCAAAGTCTTGGCTTCCTTTGCGCTCTTTGCGTTACAATTTACTTTTTGATCATCCGCAACACCCAAAGCAGAATCACCGCGCCGACGACGGCAGTGACGAGCGAACCGATGATTCCACCGGCTTCAATGCCGAGCAGGCCAAAGACCCAACCGCCGATGAAGGCACCGACGACACCGACGATCAGATCGCCCCACATGCCGTAGCCGCCGCCTTTCATAATGCGTCCGGCCAACCAGCCAGCAACCAAACCAATCACGAGAAACAGAAGCAGATTCATCGCATCCTCCTTTTCCGCTACCCAAAACCCGCTCGCCGACATTTACGAGCGTCTCCAGTATACATCGTTGGGGGCTACAGTCAAATGCGTTTTTTCCGGTCAATCCCCGGCACTTTCTGCCCCAGGCGTAGGTTGGGTTCTCCCGGCAAGAGATCGCTCTCTACACTCAAACGAACGCCGGGAGAACCCAACACGTCTCTGCGTTGGGTTGTTTCGGCGCAAACATCAGGGGCCAGCCAGCAGTCCCAGCCGAAACAACCCAACCTACGCCATCACCAGCAGCGTGGGCGCGACGGGGTAGTGGCCCGCCTTCTCGCCGTAGAGGGCCAGCCCGCCAGCGCTCTCGGCGGGTACGGTAAAGCGTAGCCGCAACGGTTCGCCCGCCACCAGTTTGGCCTTCACCGCAGCCATCGTCTGGTCGTCGGTGGAGGCGTCGGTCAGGTAGCCATAGGAACCCGGTTCGATCCAATTGTGGTGGCTGAGTACGCCGCGCGCATCCGCCGGGTCGTCGGGCAGATGGGCGCGGCCGATTTCCACGCCGTTCAGCGAAATCGTCACATCCGAGGGCGTCTTGCGCGCCACTTCGGTCTGGGGATAGTTGAAGCCCTGGATTTTGGCGGGCCAATCAATTTTGGCCCGTCCTGCCCGCGCCCCGACCTCGCAGCGCAACTCCAGCCCAGTGATCTGCGCCGCATCCACACCCGTAGGCAGGGCCAATGCGTACTCCACCCAGCCGCTGCCGGTGGCGCTAAACTTCTGGCGCGAGGGGTCTACCGACGGCTGATCCCAGGAGGAGGCGCTGAAATCACCGGGGCGGAAGCGCAGGGCAAAGCCGTAGGGGTTACGCTCCGCGGCTGGGCTGTGACCCGCCGATACCTCCACCTGTACGTAATTGCGGCTGCGGATTGCACCCGTCCCGTCCACCAGCCGTAGCGCGACCGTCGCCAGCCCGTTTTCAGCAGGGAGGGCAAAGGCCAACTCGCCCAGATCGGTCACATCGAAGCGGCGGGGAGCGACGGGGATTTCCCCGCTCTGCGCTGTGCTGGGCTGGCCGTAGCGATCCACAAAATCCACCTGCCAGCGTACAGTGGCCTGGCCGATGGGCGATCCCCAATGGCTGACAAAGAGGGGGGCGCGGAATTCGCTCCTCGGCGCAAGGGTCTGGCAGGGGGGCGCGTCCAACCCCACAAAATCGGCCGCGTTCAGATCCGCCATACTCATCCCCAACACAAAGGCGTCGTAGCCAAACTCTTTGGCGCTGCGGTCGTAATTGACAAAGCCGTTGTGCTCCCACTCGATGTCGTCCAATTCGGTGTAGACGTAGCCGCAGATTTTGGCGTGGCGGCGCAGTTCAGTCGTCTGGTATTTGAAGCACCAGGCGATGTCCGTGTCCCCGCTGCGCGCGGCGATGCCGCCGTACTCGCTGTTCATCAGCGGCGCAGTGGATTGCACATATTCACCCCCCACGTAGTTGAAGGCGGAGCCGGGGAAAGTCTCGTCCACCACCCGCTGTACGTGGCGGCGCACTTCGTTGTAATTGTTGATGTAGAAGTGCCAGGAGTTAATGTCGCTCTCCACATGATCGTAGAGGCAGGGGGAGTTGTCCTCGACCAGCCGGGTGGGGTCGAGTTGGCGGGTCAGGTTGACCATTTCGGCCAGCCAACGCTGCCCGTCAGCGGTTTTGTGGCGGGTCAAGCCCCACGTCTCGTTGAAGATAATCCAGGCGATAATTGAGGGGCTGTTGAAATCGCGCGCGATGGCCCCACGCAGGGCCGACTCGTAGGTGCGACGCATAGTGGGGGTGTCCATATCCGGGCTGGGGATGTCATAGAAGATAAGCAGCCCCAGTTTGTCGGCCCAGTAGTAGTAGCGGGGGTCGTTGATTTTGATGTGGCAGCGCAGCATATTCAGCCCCAACTCTTTGGCCAGCGCAATGTCGCCGCGGATGATTTCGTCGCTGGGGTAGGCGTGCAGCCCGTCCGGGTGGAAGGCCTGATCCAGCGCGCCGCGCAGATAGACTGGCTCGCCGTTGAGAAGAATGTACTCGTAGCCCTTGCCGTCCCACGCGCCCCGGCTGACTGTGCGCATCCCGAAGTAGGTGGTAGCGTTGTCGCCCGCGCTGCCATCGGCGGGAAGCAGTTCCACCTGTACGTCGTAGAGATGGGGCGTCTCCGGCGACCAGAGCTTTGGATTGGGTAGGGCAAAAGTGACGCCGACTGTCTGGTTGCCTGCTTGCAAATTGTGGCTGCTCTCGGCAACGGGGAAGCTGCCGTCCGGCGCGGAGAGGCGCAGACGGTAGCTGCCCGCGTTGGCAACGGAAAGATCGACCTGCGCGGTGGCCTGCTCGTTCGCCACGTCCGGGCGGATGGCTACGCCTGTGATGTGGCTGGCGGGGCGAGCTTCCAGCCAGACGCTTTGCCAGATGCCGCTGCTGTAGGTGTACCAGTGGGGCACCTGCTTGCCGACGAGTGTGGTGGCCTCGGCGATGTCCCAGGCGCGCAGGGTGACGGTCACCGTCTCGCCCGCCTGGGCGTAAAGGCTAAGGTCAACGGAGAAGGGCAGGTAGCCGTTGTCGTTCTCCGCGGCGATCTGGCCGTTGACCCAGACGCGGGCGCTCCAATCCACCGCGCCGAAGTTGAGGAAGGCGCGCTGCCCTTCCCACTCAGCGGGGATTGTCACCTCCCGCTCGTACCAGCCCGCGCCCCGGTATTCCGGCGCGGCCACGCCAGAAAGCGGACTCTCCCAGGGGAAGGGAACGCTGATGGTCAAATTTTTGTCGTTGCCAGACTTGCCCGGGCGGCTGCGATGCCAGCCCATCTGCTCGCCATTGGTGTGGGGGTCGAAGGCAAAACGCCAGGCCCCGTTCAGGCTGCGCCACTCGTCACGGCGCAGAGAGGGACGTGGATATTCAGATCGGGGAAGATCGGTCATGTTAGAGTCTTTACCTGTTGGATGGATTTGGAAGAGAGTGCAAAGTGATCAGTAATCAGTTGACCTGTCACGTCAATTTGTTTCTGAAAAAGGACAGGGATCTACACGGATAAAATCTGCGTAAATCCGTTGTTTCTGCGCTAATCTGCGTCCTATTTTGCAGGTCAGTTCCTCATACATCGAGAATCGTGCGCGCCGCTTCGCTGAGCCGGGCACGGGTTGCGGGGCGCAGAAAGGCGCGCTGGTCAAGCTGCTGCTTCTGATCCCGGCGGCAGAAGTAGCTGTGCAGGGCGCGGCGGGGCTGGTCTGTGCGGTTGAGCGTACCGCCGTGCCAGGTGTGGGAGTTGAAGATGACGACCGTACCCGCGGGCGCGGTCAGCAGTACCTCGTCCGGGTGGGGCGCAGACGGGTCGGCCAGCGCCTCCTGCGGCAGTTGGCCGCTGCGGTTGGAGCCGGGCACAACACGGGTTGCGCCGTTCTGCGCGGTAAATTCGTCCAGCAGCCAGATGGAGTTGCAGACGTAATAGTCACCCGCCGTCACAGCCTTACCCCAGTCGCAGTGCAGCCGTTGCAGTCCGTGGCCGGGCAGCGCGGCCCGAAAATTGAGGGACGAGAGCTTCAGATCGCCCTGCAAGACGTGGCTGATGGCCGCCAGCACGCGTGGGTGGGTAAAGCAGATGTCAAAGAGCGGGTCTTTGTTGATCAGGTCGCTGAGCCGGGTTGCGCCCGCTTCCTGATGCACCTCTTTGCCCGCATCCTCGCCTTCCAGTGCGGTCAGTTCGTCCACCCGGCGCACCAGCGCCTGGCGCACCTCGTCCGACAAAATCCCCGGCAATGGGAGGTAGCCATTCTCGTCGAGAAAGGCCATCTCCGCGGTGGACAAAATCCCGGCGTACACGCCCAATGCTGTCAATGCTTGCTGTGTGTTCATATCTGATCATTCCTCGTGTTGTCTGTTGATGAATTACCCGTCGGGGCTTGTCTCTATCATACCTGTTCTTGTCATAACGTCAACCGACAAAAGGGCTGTGACTTAGCGGGCGGATTGGCAATCCGCCCTATGATCCCTAACCAGACGGCCCGCAATAGACCCAGACGGGCACGCGCGCGCCGTGGCGGCGGAAGTGGAGGGATTCGTACAGATGTTGCGCGGTTGGGTTGCTCTCTGGGGTGTTGAGCAGAATGCGGTAGCAGCCCTGGGCGTGGGCATAAGCGATGCTCTCGCTGAGCAGTTGTCGCCCGATCCCGCGTCCTTGAAAATCGGGATGAACGGCCAGACGGCTCAACTGGGCCTGATTGTCGTCCTGTCGATCCGCGGTTGGGTGCAGGGAAAGCGCCGCATAACCGGCCAGTTGTCCATCCACGGCCGCGGCCTGGACGCGGCAGGTGAAGCAGAGTTCCCAGAGCTCCGCTTCGCTCATACGCCAAAGAGGTGGGAAGGCGAGGCGGTCCAGGACGATCAGCCCGGCGATCTCGTCCTGGCGCAGAGGGCGCAGAAGCCCACGCGTTCGGGACTCTGGCAGGTTGTGGCGGGTGCGCTGGTAGAAGCAGAGGTGATCGGTCAGGACAAAGCCCTGCGCAGCCAGCGACCCCGCCAGCCAGCCTTCTCCGGTCAGCGCGGTCAATTGAAAGGGTTGACCGGTCGCGTGCAGGGAAGCAATGGCCTGGCTGATCAACGGGGCAAGGGATGCACCATCCGGCGTCTGGCGGCCAATCAGAGCGACCCGCAACGCGCCGTCCGGCAATGACCCCGCAGCGGCGTTGCGGGCAGGCGCATCAAACGCCACAAATCCCCACACGCCCGCTTCCTCACCAGGCAGAAGTCCCAGCGCCGCGCCCGCCTTTCCCAGCAAATCGGGCACATCCTCCAGCCCACAGGCAAGAAAGCTGTGCCGGTTCTCTTGCAACAGACGGCGGATGGCGGGCAGATCGGTGGGAAAGGTAGTGCGAATAGTCAATTTTCTCGTCCCACCACAAAAAGAGAAAAACAGAAATTTTCCTGTCTTCCGTGATTCAATCTCTCCGGAGGAACAACCACAGAACACACCGAACACACGGAAGCAGAGAGAAAGCAGAATTTTCCGTGTATTTCGTGTCTTCTGTGGCTATCTCCCCGTTCTCAAACCAACCACAGAACACACCGAACACATGGAAGCAGAGAGAAAGCAGAATTTTCCGTGTATTTCGTGTCTTCCGTGGTTATCTCCCCTTTCTCAAACCAACCACAGAACACACCGAACACACGGAAGGAAAGAAACAGCAGAATTTTCCGTGTATTTCGTGTCTTCCGTGGTTATCTCCCCGTTCTCAAACCAACCACAGAACACACCGAACACACGGAAAGAAAGAAACAGCAGAATTTTCCGTGTATTTCGTGTCTTCTGTGGTTATCTCCCCGGTCTCAAACCAACCACGGAACACACCGAACACACGGAAGCAAAGGGAAAGCAGAATTTTCCGTGTATTTCGTGTCTTCCGTGGTTATCTCCCCTTTCTCAAACCAACCACAGAACACACCGAATACACGGAAGCAGAGAGAAAGTAGAGTTTTCCGTGTATTTCGTGTCTTCCGTGGTTATCTCCCCTTTCTCAAACCAACCACAGAACACACCGAACACACGGAAGGAAAGAAACAGCAGAATTTT
>CAMDEX010000083.1 GCA_945897075.1 Litorilinea aerophila | reverse complement strand
CAAATCTTTATCTGAAAAACTATATTTTCAGGTAAACCAAAAGGAGCCGACCCGATGCCCCCATCCTTTCCCTGCCCCGAAGATACGATTGCCCACTACACCGCCTTCCGCGTGGACAGCCCGCCAGCCACTGACGGTAGGCTGGACGAGGCGTGCTGGCGCAATGCGCCGCGCTCGCCCCGTTTTGTCGATCTGATCAGCGGTCGCGCACCCATCCACGACACCCACGCCGCGATACTCTGGGATGACGTCAATCTCTACGTGGGCTTTTGGGTGGAGGAGCCTTTTGTGAGCGCCTTTCTCAGCGAGCGGGACGATCTCATCTACACCGACAACGACGTGGAAGTTTTTATCGCGGGCAAAGATAGCTACTACGAATTCGAGATCAACGCCTTTGGCACAGTCTACGAGGTCTTTTACATCTGGGAGGAAGCCTACGAACGGGGCAATTTCCAGCGTTTCCCTGGCCTGCAACGCAACAGCCCCGGTATCCATCCCTTCAACGGCGTCGGCTTCACCGAACATCCCCGGGGGCCGCGCCTGGGCTTTGCCCGTTGGGATTTTCCCGGTCTGCAAAGTGGGGTTGCCATTGATGGCACAATCAACCAGCACGACGACCGCGATCGCGGCTGGACGGTGGAACTGGCCTTCCCCTGGGCGGGTATGGAGGTTCTGGCCGCGGCGGATGGCCGGTCACTGCCGCCGCGACCGGGCGATGTCTGGCGTATGGACTTTTCCCGCTTCAACCAGTACAAAGAAGCAGCCCCAGCCAACGATTCCGGCGGCTGGGCATGGACAGCCCACGGCGTGTGGGATTCTCACGTCCCCGAATGCTTTGCCTACATCCATTTTGCGGAGGAGGTTGTGGGGAGGGTGGGATGATGGGATGATGGGGTGAGTTCTCCTTCACCCCACCATCGCTTCGAGTGCGGGCCAGCCATAGGCGATTTCGATCAGTGTTGTTCCACCGATTTCTATGGGCTGTTCGGCAACCTGTTTCCCGCCCAAATGGGCATAGAAGTGGCGGGCTGGGTTGTCGGCCAGCACCCACACGAGCAACGAATGATAGCCTTCCTTCAATAGACGCCGAGCTACTGCCTCCATCAATCCCCGGCCCAATCCCTCTTTCTGGCCTCGTTGCAGCAAATAGAGCGCGTAGAGTTCGCCGTCGTAACCCGGCGTCTTACCCCGCTCCGCGCCGCCGGAAGCGAATCCAACCACCTCCCCCGCTGCGTTTTCAGCCACATAGACGAAATTTTGTCCAGCATACTCCGTCAGCCAGCGACGCCATACCGGCTCCCTGTCTTCCTGCGCCACCTGGCCTAAAAAGGGATCAGGCAAAATGCCCCGATAGGTCTCAACCCAACTCTGGACGTGTACCCGCCCGATGGCTGCGGCGTCGGCGATTGTCGCTTCCCGAATACGACCCATCCCATCACCTCTGGAAAATGACGTGCCAGTAGAGACGCCCACCCAACAATTCATCGCACGAAAAGTCAGAACTCATTGGCTACCCCGCGAAATCAGCGGAAGCATCAGCAATTTCGGCGGTCTGTCGCGGCGGATGAGAGTCAGCCGGGCCACGGGCTGCGACGAAAAGGGGCTGACGCCGGTCAGAGAATAGATGACCAGATGGGGCAGCGTGTCCGGGTTGGTGAGGGAGTAGCCGCTGCCCTCCTCCGTCCCAGCGTCGTAAGGGTAGAGATCGACGACGATCTGCTCTTGCCACTGGCCCTGGTCGTCCTTCAGAGAGAGACCAGAGACCCCAGCAAACCAGTCCGGGCTGGGCGCAACCATCGAGACCAGCGTCAGGTATGGGTAATTGCCATCCACTAGCACATCGGTCAGCGTAATCACCGCGGGTGAAAGCAGGCCGGGGCCGTTGAGACGGGTGTTGGCTGTGGTGATGGCGATGGCCGCGTCGATCTCCTGGTTGAAGAGCGTCGTGCCGCCGGTTTCAGCCATCTGTTCCATACCAGCAGAGGCCAGCGTGCCCACCTGCCACAACTCCAGACCGCTCTTGTGCAGCGCACCCACCAGCGGCGACCAGTGGGCATCGCCGGGAAACGCGCCGGCACCGTTGGGATGCGGATGGGTCGCTTGGCTCCACAGCGCCTCGAAAACAATATCGTAGCGGGCCGTGGGTGATGGAATTGTGTTGTTGGCTCGATTTGGTCTCTTTTCGTGGGCAGACAGCCCAGCCGCCAAGAGACAAACGAGAACGAGAGAGAGAACAAACGCACGTTGCAACACTTTTCACCTCCTGGGTGATAGACTCCACCGATAGAAACGTGCCTCCAGTATACCCGTCTTTCTCGTCAAAATCCTTGCCAAAAGGTTATCGGTTGCTCAACGGCTGGCAATAGTCCCTCAACCCCAGACCTTTTCCCACCCGTGGCTCTCTGCCGAGCGGTAGATGGCAAAGGCTGTGCGCAACTCGCCCAGCGAGTATTCTGGTCCCGCTTCCAGCGGTGTGCCATCCAGCACCGCGCCGGCAAAGTCGTTCAATTCATAGCCAAAGGCCGCCGCGCGTCCCTCGTCTTTGTGGAGGATCACCTGCCCGTCGGGGTGAGTCTTGTCAAAGAGCAGCAGACGCCCGCCCCGCCCCTTCTCGATGAGAAGCTCGCCCTCTGTGCCTGTGACGCGGAACTCCTCGCCCGGACCCATCACCGCGCCGGCCGTCAAAGCGTCGAGAACGGCGACTTTCCCCGAACGAAAGCGTAAGATCGCCCGCGCCAGGGATTCACCTTCCATCTCCGCCAGCGGGCGACCGGTCACAGCCACCACTTCGTCAATCTCCCCCAGCCACATACGCAGCGGACGAATCCAGTGCGCACCGCCGTCCATTGTGATACCGCCGCCGGCCAGGGCCAGGTCATAGCGCCAGGGCCGGGGTCCGCCGTCGCTGGGAACGACCGGCCCGCCAAAGACAGCGCGCGCGGTGATGATCTCGCCAATCGCGCCGGCCTGAATCATCTGCTGCGTCGCCCGCGCATCCGGCCAGTAATGGGCCTGTTCCGCCACCATAAAAACCGTACCCGCTTTCTGCGCCGCGGCCAGAATGCGATCTGCGCTTGCCAGCGTATGCGCCATCGGCTTTTCCAGCACGACGTGTTTGCCCGCGGCAAAAGCGCAGACAGCGGCTTCTTCGTGCAGGGCGTGGGGCAACAATATATCCACTGCGTCAAAATCCCCGTGGGCCAGGGCCTCGTCCAGAGAAGGAAAAGGCGTAGCGCCCGTCTGTGCGGCCATCGCTGCCGCCCGCGCCCCGTCCGTATCAACGACCGCGGTTACACAGATGCGGGGTGAATGGGCTTGAATGCCGCGCCAGTGGGCCTGGGCGATGCCGCCACAGCCGATCAGTGCGATCTGCAATTTGCGTGTGTCTGTCACAGTGAATTCTCCCGTATGAAATTTTATGAATACTCCAACACCCGAACGCCCCCCGCCTCGTCGCCCAGAGCCACCACTCCATTTTGCGCAGACACCAGCCGGGAAAAGGCAACGCCAAATTCCTGGCGGACGATCACTTCTCCCTCCGGCACGCGCCGGACGCAGACAGTGCCATCCCCAGCCGCGGACAACAGACGCGTGCCGTTGGTCGAAAAGACAACGCCCGCCACCCAGCCGTTGTGCCCGTCCCATTCCCCCAAAAAAGCGGGTGCGGGCAAAGACAAAAGGTGTGTTCGACCGCTTTCCAGCCCGACCGCTACCTGCTCCCCATCCGGCCTGACCGCCAGCGTCTCGACTGCCCCCGCAAAAGAGGCCACGCGTCTGCCCGTTGCTGTAGACAAATCCCACAAGCGCAGCTCGCCCTGCTCATCCGCCGACAGCAGAGCCGCGCCACCCGGCAGAAAGGCCAGGGCCAGCACAGCCGCTCGATGACCGGCCAGGATGTGACGGCGTTTCCCCGTGCCCAAATCCCAGACCACCACCGCCCAAGTATCCGTGGCCGCCGCGGCATACGCGCCGTCGGGCGAGATGGCAAGCGCCAAGACTGCGCCGCGCAGCGCGCCGAGCAGCACGCCGGGGCGCACAAAACCCGTTTCCCCCCAAGCGTAGCGCTGCAAGCGGCCCGCGCCGTCGCCCACCAAAACGCCCGCCAAACCGTCCGCGCCGTCGGGCAGCGCAGCCACGCAGAGTGGAATCGCGTCACACGAGAGCCGGTCCAGCAGACCGCCGCCCGCCGCATCCCACAGCCGCAGATCGCCATCTTCGCCACAACTGATCAGCCGCCGGCCATCCGCGGCAAAAGTCAACCCATTCACCGGTCCGCTGTGGCCCTGACGAAAGGGCAGTTTCATCTTCTCCCGACTCCAGAGGGCGACGGTGCGATCCTGGGCAGCGGTCAGGATCGTCTGCCCGTCGGCGCTGAGGGCCAGACAGGTGACGGGCGCGGGATGGGCGGGCAGGCTGGACTCCACCACCCCATCCGCCAGCCGCCGCACACAGACGACGCCGCTGTTGTCCCCCGAAAGCAGATGCAGACCGTCGGCGCTCACGGCTAGGGCGCGCAGACCGCTGGCGTGCCCAGCCCAGACAGCCAGCAGATCGCCGGTTGCCAGCGCCCAGCAGCGCAGCAGCCGGTCATCCGAGCCGGTGAGCAGCCGCGCCCCGTCCGGCGTCAGCGCCAAACAGGCGACAAAACCGCCGTCGCAGGGGATGACGCGCCGGCAAGTGCCATCAGCCAGCGACCAGACGCGCAACGTGCGGTCATCCCCCGCGCTGACAGCCAGCCGACCGTCCGGGGTAATGGCGCAGGCGGTCACCCGGTCGCTGTGGCCGACAAAACGGTTGATGCACGCGCCGGAAGTTAGATTCCAGAGGCGGAGAGTTCGATCATCCGCAGCGGAGAGCAACCTGCCGTCGGCGGCCAGATGGAGTGAACGCACGCCGTCTGTATGGCCGCTGAGTGTCAGTACGCAGCGCCCGTCGGCCAGATGCCAGCCACGGATTGTGCTGTCCAGCGAAGCGGAGAAGGCAGCATCGCCGTCTGGGCTGACAACCAGTGCGGTCACCCCGGCTGTGTGGCCGGTCAAGGCGCGCAGGGCCAGGCCGGTCGCCAAGTCCCACAGGATCAGCGCGCCATCCGCGCTGCCCGAGAGGGCCTGTCTGCCATCGGGCAGAAAGACGACGCTATGCACCGCGCCAGCGTGCCCGCTCATCCGTTGGAGAAGGGCGGGTGGCGTCTGTTGGGTGGCCCAACGGGTGCGCAAGAATGGGATGGGCGGGGCATCAGGCGCGCTCACTGCGGCCTGCTTGGGGGGCGTCGCCGGCGGGGATCAGCAGTGGCTTGCCCGGCACCGCGTGGCAATTGCGGCAGCGGGCCTCGTAGCTTTCGCTGCCGCCCACCAGAATAATCGGGTCGTCGTAGCGGGCGGGGCGGCCATCAATCAGCCGTTGGGTGCGGCTGGCCTCCGCGCCACATTTGACACAGATGGCGTGAATTTTGTCCACCTGCTCGGCCAGCGCCATCAGCAGGGGCATCGGGCCGAAGGGTTCGCCGCGGAAATCCTGATCCAGACCAGCCGCGATGACCCGTTTGCCGCGGTCGGCCAGCTCGCTGCACACGTCGGCGATGGCCCAATCGAAGAATTGCACTTCGTCAATCGCGACGATTTGGGTTGTGGGATGGACGCGCGCGAGGATGTCCACCGCGTTTTCCACCACAACCGCGTCCTCTCGGGCGACGCCGTCGTGGGAAGCTACCCGCTCCAGCCCATAGCGGTTGTCCAGGCGGGGTTTGAAAATCTGAATGGTGCGCCGGGCGATCTCGGCGCGGCGGATGCGGCGCAGCAACTCTTCCGTCTTGCCGCTGAACATCGAACCGCAGATCAGTTCCACATGGCCGCCGCCGGGTTGGTCTTGCATGAATTCACTCCCTTCAAAAGCGGACGCAGATTTTCATGATTTGGATGGATTTACACTGATTCTGAGATGAAAAAGTCCCCGGCACTTTCTGTCCTAGCGAGCCGCCAGATGAAGTTCCCGCCAGCGAAATTCGTGAAGTGCCGGGGACTTTAAAGAATCAGCGTCCCCCTTCTGGATCAAAAAGGCAGAGACGAAGTAAATTCATCTCTGCCTTTGGCAACTTCTACATTCTCACAGACGGCCAAACTCAATGACTCCAGTAAAAAAAACCGAGTTTTTTGCAGAAATCGCCGTGATTCCTAAGCTCGTCTCAAAAACTCGGTTTTTAGCGGAGTCACCCTATGCGATCTTCTCGGCTGCATATTTGGCAACCACATCAGCCACAGCCTTTTCGGGGTTGTCGCCGCGGGCGCGGGCTTTGCGGGCTGCTTCTTCGGACTCGCGGCGGACTTTCGCCTCGATCTCCAGACGGGCTGTGGCGCTCTGGCGCGCTTCCAAACGCTTGACAAAGCGCTCGACGCGGCCAACGGTGTCCACAATACGCTGCTCACCTGTGTAGAAGGGGTGGCATTGGCTGCAAATGTTGACACGGATTTCGCTCAGCGTGCTGCCGGTCAACCAACTATTGCCGCAAGCACAGGTGACTTGGGCATTTTCGTGATAAGTCGGATGGATGTTTGCCTTCATCTTATTGCACTTTCTCCGGGTAGACGCTGACGCGCTTCCGGTCTTTCTTAGCCCACTCGAAGGTCACAAAGCCATCAGTGGTCGCATAGAGTGTATCGTCGCTGCCCCGGCCCACATTGACGCCGGGAATGATGCGGGTGCCCCGCTGACGTATAAGAATGCTGCCGGAGGTCACTTCTTCGCCGCCGAAGCGTTTTACGCCCAGGCGCTGACCGTTGGAGTCACGGTTGTTGCGGCTGGAGCCGCCACCTTTTTTGTGAGCCATTGTCGCTGGTCCTTTCGTTCATAGAAAACCGACCCGGTGTGGGGCGGTCTGTTACGCGTCGATTGCCTGGATTTGCAGCCGGGTCAGGTATTGGCGGTGACCCCGACGCACACGAATGCGTTTCTTGGGGCGGTAGCGGAAGACAAGAATCTTCTCGCCCCGGTGTTGTCCGGTGACTTTGGCTGTGACAGTCGCCCCGTCCACAAGCGGCTGGCCGATTTTTACGTCGTCGCCGTTGGAAACGAGCAGAACATCGGTTATCACAATAGTATCACCGACGTTGGATTCCAACTTCTCCACTTCAAAAATGTCGCCGGGGGCGACCCGGTACTGCTTTCCACCTGTGCGTATCACTGCATGCATGAATTTTCTCCTTTTGACCGCGTTCGGGTGCGCAGATTCCCCGAAACTTTGTCTGGCGGTTCTGCGGTGGGCCGTTGTGGACGATGACCGCAAATGGACGACAAAACAAAGCAATCTCGATAAAACAAAAACCGGGGTAGTCGGGCCACAAGGCCGCTACCCACACGAAGAATTAGTATAGCCGATCTGATTGTCCGCGTCAAAAGTGGGACGTGAAAAGATGAAACATGCAGCGTGCAGCGTGAAAAAGGTCGAATGATCTTACGTTTCGCGTTTCATCTTTTTCATCCAAACTCGTCCGCCGCCTTGTCGGCAAAGGATTTACGACCGGGCGCTGCCTCGACCGCTCTGGCCGGTTTGCGATCCCGCCCCTTGCGCGGTTTGCGTTTGGGCGACGCGTCCGGCTGCGCTACTTCGGCCTGGGTGATCACTGGATAGGCCGCCATCAGCGCGGCGTCCTCGGCCCGGTCGGCAAAGTAGATGCGATCCCGGCGCAGGGTGCGCGCGAAATCATCCAGCCCCAGGCTGTCCACCACTTCGTCTGGCCGGCCCGTGGCCCCGGAGCGCAGTTGGACGCGCAAAAAGATGCGGTGTTCCTCGGCCTGGGCGTCGTAGCCGTCGTAGCGCAGCACAAAGACGAGCGGGCGCAGGTTGTAGCGGTACTTCTCACCGCCCCGCTCCCGCTGCCGCCACTCCTCGCTCTTGGCCCAGAACGCCTCAATGCGCGACTGAATCAGCCCGTCGGGGATTTCGCCCGCTTCGGCAAAGAGCAGGATTGTGTAATCAGCGCCGATGGTCAGGGCCTGCAAAGCCGCCGTCTTCAGCTCCACCTCCTGCAGGGCGTGGAGGCGCGCGCCCGGCGGCAGCTTGGCCCGGATGCGCTGCGCCAGCTCGGCCAGCGGCACGGGTGGACTGAAGATGACATCCAACAGTTCGGCCCGCCCCGTCAACCCCAGACCCAGCGGCGCGGCAAACTGGATGTGGGGTTGGGGGTTGAAGCCCTGTTTGTAGAGCAGGGGTAGATCCGCCCGGCGCAGCGTGCGCTCCCAGAGGCGGGATTCGTCCTGGTGGCCGATGAATTTGATGGCCTCGCCTTTTTCGTAGGTCAAGCGCACCCGCTGGCGGGGGAGGGGTTCGTTGGTATCGTCCATTGTGATCCTGGGAAATGGTTGGGGATGTGATTGGGAGATTGGGAGATTGGGTGATTGAGAGATTGGGTGATTGAGAGATTGGGTGATTGGGTGATTGAAAGACTCGCACACGCCAATCTCCAATCTCTTAATCTCCCAATCTCCAATCTCCTCTTTCTCCTATCCCCGCCCCACGTAGGGCATCTTCGACGCCATTACCGTCAAAAAGAGGACGTTGGCGTCCAGGGGCAGGCTGTCCATATAGACGATGGCTTTGGCCACCGCGTCCGAATCCATGCGCGGCTCCACCATCAGCGTGCCGTTGGCCTGGGGCACACCGCCGGTCATGCGCTCGGTCATTTCGGTGGCGGCGTTGCCGATGTCGATCTGGCCGCACACAATGTCGTAGGGGCGGCCATCCAAACTGATGGATTTGGTCAACCCGGTGATGGCGTGTTTGGTGGCCGTATAGGGCGACGAATTGGGCCGCGGCGCGTGGGCGGAGATGGAGCCGTTGTTGATGATGCGCCCACCCTGGGGTGTCTGGTTTTTCATCATACGAAAGGCTTCCTGGGCGCAGAGAAAGCTGCCGGTGAGATTGACATCCACCACCGCCTGCCAATCTTCCAGGGGGATTTCGTCGAATTCCTTGCGCGGTGATCCACGGCCAGCGTTGTTGAAGAGCAAATCCACCCGGCCAAAGCGCTCGGCAGTCTTGGCAAAAAGATGGCGCACCGATTCTTGGGATGCTACATCTGTGGGTACGGCCAGTACACGGCTGCTGGCCGCGCCGGCTTCGGCTGCTGTCTGTTCCAGGGCATCGGCGCGCCGCCCGGCCAGGACGACTGAATAGCCCTCAGCCAGGAGGGCCAGGGCCGTCCGTTTGCCGATGCCAGACCCCGCGCCAGTGATGACGGCGACTTTTTCTGTTGCGTTCATTGCGTATTTCTCCTTTGGGTGATTGGGTGATTGGTTGATTGGGTGATTGGGTGATTGGGTGATTGGTTGATTGGGTGATTGGTTGATTGGGTGATTGGTTGATTGGGTGAGTTACGGTAATCAACCAATCAACTACTCAACCACTCAACCAACTGGGAACAAAGCGCGATTTTCTGTCGTCTCTATCAGCGATGGAGAATGTGAGTCCATCATAGAACAATTCAACAGAAAAAGGCAAGGAGATTTCCCAATGAGAAAGAGTTCGGTTGGTATTGCAGCGTTTGTGTTGGTGATCGCTCTGGTGGCCGGGGTTGTGCTGGGCCGGGGCAATTTTGCGCCCCAGATTGCCCAGGCGCAGATGGACGATATGGACCAGATGCGCACAGTCACCGTTGTGGGTGAAGGCGTTGTGAAGATCAAGCCCGACATTGCCCAGGTCAATATCGGTGTGGAAGTGGTGAAGCCGACGGTGAAGGAAGCCAGCGGCGAAGCCAACGAAATTATGGATGCCGTTTTGGCGGCCCTGGCCGAGGCGGGTGTGGAGGAGAAGGACATCCAGACCAGCGGTTTCAGCATTTGGGTGGAACGGGTCTACGGGGCGGATGGCTCTTTCGACGACGAGCAGAACCGCTACCACGTCAACAACAATGTCTTCGCCATCCTGCGCGATCTGGAGAGTGTCGGCGCGACGCTGGATGCGGCCATCGAAGCCGGCGCCAACAACATCTACGGCGTCACCTTCAGTTTGGACGATCCCAAGAGCATAGAGAGCGATGCCCGGGCCAAAGCGGTGGAAAACGCCGCAGCCAAAGCCGCTGAACTGGCTGAATTGAACGGCGTGGAAGTCGGCGCGGTGGTCAGCATCAGCGAAGTAGTGGGTCAGGGCGGCGGCTACTTCGGCGGCAACTTTGCGGCGCAGGCCCAGGCCCTGGGCGGCGGTGGCGGTGGCGGCGGCACATCAGTCAGCCCCGGCGAGTTGAGCCTCTCCATGCAGTTACAAATCACGTATGAGTTGAAGTAATGTAACGCGGGCTGTCAGCCCGCAGACGAGTGAAACAAGAAACGTGAGATCAGCCGAGTGATCTCACGTTTCTTGTTTTTGTTCGTTCCAAACATCACTCCCAACGCGCGATAGCCCGCCGTTTCGACAGCAGCGGCAGGTAGATACGGTCGGTGGCGTCGTCATCTACGATCACACCTTTGGCATTGGCTGGATAGACTATTCCATAGGCTGCGCCCGGCTCGATTCTGACGATAACGGTCTTGTCCGGTTCAAAACGCTGATCATCGCTGGGCGTGACGGTCAGGGTTGTGGTGAGGCTGCCCGCCGGGAAGATGACTGTGCCGGTGGTTCCGGTTAGGGTGGTTGCACCGCTGAGGGTGTAGTCGTCGGAGATGACCGCCGTGCCGGTCAGACTGAAATTGGCGGTGAGGGTATCTGAAATGGCCGCGCTGCGGGTGAGGGTGTAGAGCAGAGAGTCTGCGCCACTTTCGGCCATACGGGCCGGTGCCACGGCGACGGTAAGCGCTGCTCCGTAGTGGAGGATTGTATCGTTTATGCCAACGACAAAGATGTTTTCTGCTCCGCTGCCCCATATCCCGAATAGATACTGATTTGTGATTCTGTCCTGGAGTTCCCAGCCTGTGCCGTCGTTATGCAGAATCGTTCCATAAGCCCCAACGGCATAGACGTCCTTCGCAGCGCTGGCCCACACATCGAAGAGATCATTTGTAGTGCCGCTGTCTTGGGGATGCCAGCCTGTGCCGTCGTTGCGCAGGATGAGGCCCCGGTCCCCCACTACGTAAATATCAGCAACACCGCTTCCCCATAAGCCCCAGAGTTGTGATTGCGTGCCACTCGCCTGGGCAACCCACCCTGTGCCGTCGTTGCGTAGAATTGTGCCTCCGCCGCCTACCGCATAGACGTCGTTTGGCCCGTTTCCCCACACTTCGTTGAGTTGCCAAAGTGCGGGGCTACTTTGAACGCTCCAGCCCGTTGCGTCTTTATGCAGGATCAGACCCGCCTGGTTGTTCCAAAAATGTCCACCAACTGCGTAAATGTCAGCGGGTCCGCTGCCCCAGATGGCGAACAAATTTTCATTGCGGAGCGCTTCGTTGTTGGTTTGATCGAGTTCGACACCCCACCCTGTGCCATTGTTGTGGAGGATGAGAGCTGGCCCGTCATGCCCTTTGGTGTCGTATCCCCCTACCGCGTAAACGTCACTGGCCCCGCTGCCCCACACATCGCGAAGCCACCTATATTCATCATGGCGGTACTGAATTTGCCAGCCTCTGCCACCGTTATGCAAGACGGCAGCCCACAGACCACTGACAGCGTAAATGTCGTTTGGTCCGCTTCCCCAAACACTGCTAAATCCATCGGCGAATCTCGTTTGTTTTTGCCACACCGTACCGTCATAATGCTGAATCTCGCCCATCCAGCCAACTGTGTAAACGTCACTGGCTTCAAATCCCCAGATGTCAAAGATCGGCGCTCCAATTTGGTATTGCTCTTCCCAACCACTTCCGTTCATGTGGGACAATGCACTCTCTGGAGGCCCGCCGGTGTAGCCTCCCCCTACGTAAACATCATTTTCCCCACTGCCCCATACTGCATATTTGTGGCCTGCTGTTACGCTGGGACCTGTAAGTTTCCATTCCACACCATCGAAATGTCGAATTGTGCCAGACGATCCAACGATGTACACATCATTTGGGCCGCTCCCCCACACATCGTTGAGTTCTGCTGTTGTGCCACTGTACTGGGGTATCCAATGCGTACCGTCATAGCGCAAAATCACGCCCTGCCTGCCCACGGCATACACATCCGTAGGACCGCTGCCCCACACGCCATTCAAGTTCTCCTCCGTGCCGCTGCTCTGAGGCATCCAACCGCTGCCGTCGTTATGCAGAATCGTGCCCCCATCCCCCACAGTATAGACATCTTCAGGCCCAGTGCCCCACACTGCGTTTAACCTGTGGTTCGTACCGCTCTCCTGGACAGCCCAATCTTTGCCGTCGTTGCGCAAGAGTGCGTCCCCGACGGCATAGACATCAATGGCGCTGCTCCCCCAAATGTCAAAGAGGCTCTGCGTTGTTCCACTGGTCTGCACAACCCAACTCACGCCGTCGTAGTACACAATCGTGCCATACAGCCCGACTGCGTAGACATTATCTGGGCCGCTGCCCCATACGCCGTATAGGTCATTGCCCTGGGGCAGCGGACTCTGCCAGGTCCAGGTGGGGCCGGGGTCCGCGGCCAGGGCCTGGTTGTCTCGGTCCACCGCAAAGATGAGAAAAAGGACACAGAGGAGAGCGATTGGGATACGCGAAGAATGACGCATGGGGAGTTCTCCTGTACGAAACAGGAATTGACCTATTACGCTTGACGTAATAAAATAGGCTATGATTCAGTCGTTTCGAGGCAAGTACACGCAAGAATTATTCGAGGGTGGCAGTCCGCGCCACTTTCGAGCGTTTGAGAATATCGCCGTTCGTAAATTGACGCAATTGGATGCAGCCCAAACTTTGGACTTTCTCCGTTCACCACCCGGAAATAGGCTGGAAGCGTTGAAAGGTGACCGGCAGGGTCAGTACAGTATTCGAATCAACGATCAGTATCGAGTCTGCTTCCTATGGACTGAGAACGGCCCCGCTGACGTTGAAATTGTTGATTATCATTGAGGTAGACATAATGACTCGACCAGTCAATCGCATGCGTCCCGTTCATCCGGGAGAGATTTTGCAGGAAGATTTTATCGTGCCACTCGGTATGAGCGTGAATGCACTGGCCCTGGCGCTTGACGTACCGGCCACGCGCATCCACGAAATTGTCAAAGAGCGACGCTCCATCACAGCCGACACGGCCCAGCGTCTCGCCTGCTATTTTGGTGGCGACGCGGCTTCGTGGCTCAATCTTCAGGCAATCTACGATCTGAAGACGCTGGCAACGCGGGATGAAATTTTGCAGACCGTTGCGCCTCGGATGCCAGAGCCAATTACGTGACAGCCGCGTATGTCACTCGCTGTCCAACAACTCCTGTAACCTCTCCTTCGCCGCGCCGGGATCTGCTTTGCCCTTCGTGGCCCGCATCACCTGGCCCATCAAGAAGCCGAAAAGTTTGACTTCTCCTGCCCGGTAACGGGCCAATTCATCCGGGTTGGCGGCAAAAATGGCCTGTACCGCCTCGTCAATGACGCCTGTGTCGCTGACCATCGCCAGCCCTTCCCGCTCCACAATCGTGCGCGCATCCTCGCCGCTGGCATACATTTTTTCCAATACCCGTTTGGCGGTGTTGGCGTTGATCACCTTTTCATCCACCAGTTTCACCAACCTGGCCAATTGACCCGGCGCTATTTTTAATTCGGAAATTTGGCGCAGGTCCTGGCCCTCCCCGTCCGCATAAATCAGCCGGAAGAGTTCGCCGCTGATCCAATTGGCCATCCGTTGCGGCTTGCCTTCGTCACTCTCATAAGCAGCCACCGCAGCCTCGAAATAATCAGCCACCAGTTGCTCACTGCTGAGGGTCTGGGCGTCAATCGGGCGCAAGCCCCAAACGCTTTCGTAACGACGGCGTTTGCTGTCGGGCAGTTCGGGCAGCGTCGCGGCCAGTTGCTCCACCCACGCGCGGCTGACGACAACCGGCGGCAGGTCCGGCTCTGGGAAGTAGCGGTAATCCTCGCTGCTCTCCTTTGCCCGCTGCAAGACTGTGCGCTGGTTGGCCTCGTCCCAGCCCATATTCACCTGCTGGATGACGCCGCCGCCGCGTAGCACCGCAGCCTGGCGCTCGGCTTCGTAGGCAATCGCCCCGCGCACCGCGCGCAGACTGTTGAGATTCTTCACCTCGACTTTTGTGCCAAATTCGCCCCTCGCCCTCTGCTCCGGCGTGCGCACGCTGATATTCGGCTCGCAGCGCAGCGCGCCCTTTTCCATATCGCCGCTGTTGACGCCCAGATAACGCAGGGTGGAGCGCAATGCAGTGAGAAAGGCGTAAGCCTCTTCCGGGCTTTCGATATCGGCTTCGGTGACGATCTCCATCAACGGCATCCCGGCCCGGTTCAGGTCCACAAGCGTATAGTTGCCGGCGTGGGTGTTCTTGCCCGTGTCCTCTTCCAAATGCGCGCGGTGGATGCGGATGCGTTTGCTGCTGCCGTCGGGCAGATCGATATCCACCCAGCCGTTGCGGCATTGGGGCAGTTCGTACTGGGAAATCTGGTAGCCTTTGGGCAGGTCCGGGTAGTGGTAGTTCTTGCGCGCAAAGACGGCGGTTTCCGCAATCTCACAGTGCAGCGCCAATCCCGTGCGGATGGTGGCCTCCACCGCGGCCCGGTTGATCACCGGCAGTGCGCCGGGCAGTCCCAGACAGACCGGGCAGGTGTGGGTGTTGGGCGGGTCGCCCTGGTAGTCGGCGCTGCAGCGGCAGAACATTTTTGTCTTCGTCAACAGTTGGGCGTGGACTTCCATGCCCACGACGACGGCGTAGGTGGTTTTAGCGGTCATTGGGGTAAATATCCTATGGATGGCGGCGGGGGATGCGCTCTCTCCACTGCCAATATTCGTTTAGATTGCGATAGCGTACTTCCGAATCGATTGCCCGCGCCATATCTGCAGTCAGGTAATTCTGCCAATAGTCATCGAAAACTGCTTCGCCGAACGCAGAGAATGGACCATTGCCCGCGATCAGGCCGTCGAGCGCCTTCACCGATCCGATATTTTTCGTGTTGCCGCTTCCTGGCTGATCTGAGGCAATTCGCCACTTTTCATGCACGAAGAAGCGAAAGTCGCGAACGACAGACGCGATCCGATGCAACTCGTCCAGATTATAAATGCGCTGTTCGTCGATTACATCGTCACTGCGGCTATAGACAATTCCCAACACGAGATGCGCTGTGTAGCTGTCGTAGGGGAAGCGGATATTTTTGTTCGATGCTCTCTGGCGAAAATAGCCGGTAAACGCGCCAAGCGTAAGACCGTTCACCCGCTCATCGCTGACCCGATAGGTGCTTTTCACATCGACAGCAATCCGCTCGCCGCCCTCGCTGACAAATGTCATATCCGGGTAATGGTTCTGGTATTCGCTCAGGATCAGACGATAGTTGCGCATCTCGGCGAAGCGGGCCAGGACAGGAAAGAGAGTCAGTTCGATAATCTTCGAGATAACTTTCGTATCCACGGAAATTGTGTAGATATTGCGATAGACGTCGATGAAGCCTTTGACGATCCATTCCCCGCTGTCTGTGGCAACAGCGGTGGTAAACCGATCAAACTCCTCCCGCAGGGCACTGAGAAAATCTTCGCCCATCGGATTCTCCTATCCCTTTGCTTTATGTGCCTACCAGTAGGACTTCCTGGGATCGTTTGTTTGTCGAGAGTGCGTAGGTATAATCACCGAAGACTGCTATCCGCACGTCAGATTTGTACCGGGCCATCAGCGAACGCAACTCATCGATGCTGGGGACGCCGTCGCTGCGATAGGAGACAACCAGAATACTTTCTGCAAAGTGTTCAAAACAGCGGTCAAAAGCCGCGTGGATTTGCGTTTTGTCTGTCCAGGGGTTGGGTTGCCGCACCATCCGGCGATGTTTTGATCCCCAGTCAATCTGCGTTTCCCACTTGTCGTAGTCGCACAACCCTTCAAGAAAATGATAGAAATCCGCATAATCTACAGCGACTCCCCGCTGGGAAATGTAGGGCGGATCGATATAAATCAGATCGTAGCCTGCCGGCAAGTCAATTGCATCACCACATACAGCCTGAGAAAAGCCTTCTCCGTGGAAAACTGCTTGATTCGCTTCGTCAACAAAAATCCGAAACCACTCCTCGAAAGGCTTATCCCAGGAGGCTTTGTTGCCAAAAGTGCGTTCAACCTCTGCAAAACGCATATACAGATTTTTGCGATGGAAGAGATTGTAGGGACGTTTGACAATACAGGATTGGGCCAGAGCAAAGAAAAGTAGCGTGCGTCGGTAGACGTCTGGCACATCGGCGATATTACGGATTGTCTGGTCGATCCATCGGTTTTCGCTGTCGGTGAAATAGACGTTGCCAAAGGTTTGCTGCACGAACGACGGATAAGCGATATGCGGATGCTGCTCCAATACCCATGCGCAATCGTCGGGGCGTATCAAAACGTCGTTATTTTCGATCAGCGCCAGACCAAACTGATGGTTAAAACGCAGAATGTCGTTGTAGGTGACCGACTTTCCCTCCTGTTTCAGCCGGTAGCTGACAACACCTGTCCCGCCAAAGGCGTCCAGCGCTGTCTGAAAGCCGAGATCGCCAATCTGCGCCCAAATCCAATCCACCAGTTTGGCTTTGCTGCCCTGGTAACGGGTGGAGGGGAAGCGCGTCCCCATCGTTTCAAAGAGGCGTTGCTGGTACATTGCGCTCAATCAAAAATTCGTGTACTCGTAGGTTGGGTTTTCCCGGCAAGAACGCATTGTCAACAGTTCAACGTGTGCCGGGAAAACCCAACGCTGAATTGTCACCTTTTGTTCGGCAATGATAGCATAGGGAGACAGCCGGAACAAACCTTCCCGGCGTTTCGTTCCGATGGAAGTTGCCGTCAACCACAAAGATACAAAGAAAAGCAAAAGAACCGTGTCGAAGCATCGGGTCACATATTCATATACTCTGCTTTTGCTGCTGTGCGTGCTGCTGCTGGCCGCGTGCGGCGATGACCCAGAACCGACGCCTGTGCCGTCCTCAACAGTGGCGTCTGTCCCCACCTTTACCCCAACGCCCATCCTGCCCGCGCCTGCTGCCGCCCAAAGCGAAAGCCGCACCATTTCGCCGGAAAGCAAACCCGTCGTCATTCCCACCAGCACCCCTGCGCCCATCGCCACGCCGGACGCAAACGAACGGCTGGCCCAGGCCAGCCATCTGCACCGTTACGGCTACTACAGCGACGAACAGTGGCTGCTGTTGGGGCTGTTGGCCGACGCCGACGAATCCCAGCAACTCAGCGCCCGCTACCGGCTGGCCGAATCCTACTTGGCCGAGGACAATTTCGTCCAGGCGTTGGACGTGCTGGACAAATTCCAGTTGGAGGCCATTCGCCTAGCTGCCGACGATGCGCGGCGGGTCAACGCCATTTTTCTGCGCGGCGAGGCGCTGTCCGGGCTGAACCGTATGGGCGAGGCAGCGGCGGCTTATCAGACTTTTTTGGAGAGCCACCTGGATTTGACCGGCGTTGTCCAGGAAATCATTGGCGACGGCTGGCAGCGATCTGGGGAAAGTGGTCAGGCAGCGTCTGCCTTTCGTCTGGCTGCGGATGCCACCGCCGACCGCGTGGAGCGGGTGCGTCTGCTGGAAAAGCTGGCCGGGCTGTTGGAGAATAGTGGCCGTTGGGCAGAAGCCGCGGCTGTGCTGGGTGAAATGCTCGATCAGAGCGTCAACCCCAGCTACCGGGTGGGGCTGCTGCGCCGGGCTGGCGATGCCCAGGCCAGAGCCGGTGACGAGGCCGCAGCCATCAGCCACTGGCAGGCCGCTCTGCAAGAAGTGCCCGACAGCGCGGCGGCCTATCTCTCTCTCATCGAACTGGTCAACCGCAAGCAGCCGGTGGACAGTCTGCTGCGTGGACAGATCGACCTTTACGCCGAAGCCTGGCAACCGGCCAACGACGCCTACCAGGAATTTTTGGCCCAAGCGCCCGCCGACGACGCGCTCCGGGGCGAAGCGCTGCTTGGCATCGGTCAGGCACAGATGGGGCTTGGCCTCTGGAACGACGCCCTGATTGCGCTCGACCGGGTGATCGCCGACTTCCCGGCCTGTGTCTGCTTCGGCCAGGCCTGGCTGGACAAAGGACGCCTGGAGATTCTGCGCGGCGACGCGGCCGCAGGCCGCCGCGTCTACCGCACCTTTGCCCGCGAACACCCGGACGATGCCCTGGCCGCCGAAGCGCTCTGGCGCAGCGCCCTCTCTGCCATCGCCGCGGACAATGAACTGGAAGCGGCGGTGGATGTGCTGGCCCTGGCCGACAGCTTCCCCAACAGTGCGCGCGCGCCGGACGCTCTCTCCGTGCTGGGCATCGGCTCGTTTGTCAACGGTCTCTACAGCCAGGCGCAAGACGCGTTTCAACGGATGGTTGACAGCTACCCAGCTGTGCGCCCTGCCGCCAGCGCCTATTGGCTGGGGCGGTCGCTCTATGCCCAGGGCCAACGGACAGAAGCCCAGCAACTTTGGCTGGAACTGGTGGAGAGCGAACCGGATACCTACTACGGCGTGCTGGCGGGGCTGGCCGCGCGGCGGGTTGGCTTTGCGCATCAAGAGTTTATCTTTGGCGGGATGGAGCAGGCCGTAGGCCCGGCGACGACGCTGGCGGGGGACGACGGCACACGGGCTTACGCCGAGGGGTGGCTGGCGGGATGGGTGGCTGCGCCGGCTGCGGGGTGGGGGACTTTGCCCGCAGCGGTGGCCGCAGATGTGGACCTGCGCAACGGCCAACTGCTGTTGGATTTGGGGCGGCGGGGCGAGGCGTTGGCCCAACTGGAACTGGTCTACCGCCGTTACCGGGACGATCCAGCGGCGATCTACGCGCTGGCGCTGCACTTCGAAGAACTGGAAACCTTCCGCCTGGGTATCGTCAGCGCGGTCTGGCTGCTGGACGAAAGCCCTGCCCAACTGATAGAAGATGCACCCATTTTTCTGCAGAAAATGGCCTATCCCCGCCACTTTGCCGAACTCATCGACGCCGAGGCAGCCAAGAACGGCTTTGACCCGCTCATCTTCTACAGTCTGATCCGCCAGGAAAGTCTCTTTGAGGAGGGGGCGCGCTCCTATGCCGCGGCGCAGGGGTTGGCCCAGATCATTCCCAGCACCGGTGAGGAGATTGCCGGGCGCATGGGCTTCCCCAACTATTCCAACGCGCTCATCTACCGGCCTTACATCAATCTGCGCTTTGGCGCGTTCTATCTGGCCTGGGTGCGGGAGTATGTGGATGGCCGGGTCACGTCGGCACTGGCGGGTTACAACGCGGGGCCGGGCAATGCCAAACGCTGGCGCGAGCGTTCCGGCCCGGACGACACGCTTTTTGTGGAACTGATGGACTATTCCGAACCCCGCCTCTACGTCCAGCGGATTTTGTCCCACTATTACCACTACACACGACTCTACCCGTAGGACGGAATGGCATTCCGTCCGCGGTGGGCGGATTACCAATCCGCCCTACAATTAATGGCCCTCTGCGGCCTCAAAAGTGCGCAGGAAGTTGACCACCTCCCAGCGTTGCTGCTCGCTCAGGATCGATTCCCAGGCCACCATCGCGGTGCCTTCCCGCCCGTGGGTGATGGTGTAGAAGAGCGCGCCGTCTGGCAGTTCCTGGACGTGGGCGGCGTGGAAATCCGCAGGCTTGGGGTTCAGGCTGGCCGCGGCTGCTCCGTCGCCCTCGCCCTGTGCGCCGTGACAGGCCGCGCAGTATTGGGTGTAGGTTGCCTGGCCCGCGGCCACCGACGCATCGGATACGGCTACGGGGTTCGGCACAGCCGCGGCCTCGTCCGGGATGCCGTGGGCCGCCGCGCTGTGCGCGTCCGCTGCTGCGTGTCCCGCTGCGGTCGTCGGTTCTGTCGCCCCCATTTGCCCAGACATACCGGCCATACCGGCCATACCCGCATGCTCGTTTGATCCGCCAGCAGCGTCCACTGCTTCCCCGGCAGAACAGCCCCCCGTCAAAAAGAGGAGCGCCAACAGCCCTACTACCATTGCATATCGCTTCATCATTCCTCCGCTAACGTTTATTCACCGCTCCGTTGCCGCGTTACCTGCGCCTGGAATTCTCGTTCCTGTCTGCCCCAAAAGGTTTTGATATAGTCCAATACCGCAACTACTTCATCGGGTGTAAGAATGTCAGCATAGGCAGGCATAGCGCTGTTGGGCAATCCGCCACCTTTGGCGATGATCTCCAATAACTGCGCGTCCGGGTGATGCCAGGTGTGGCCTTTGCTGTTGTGGGGTGGCGCGGGATAGACGCCGTTGACGGGATACTTCCAGTCGGGCTGACCCTCGCCCTGCGCGCCGTGACAGGTCGCACAATTGCTTTCATACACCCGCTTGCCTATTGCCAATTGGGCCGGGTCAACGGGGCTTTCGTTCTCCGCCAGCCCTCCACTACACGCACCCAAAAATACGAGCAACAGGAGAAGCAGTATGGATTTTCGTGTGGGGTTTGTCACAGTTGGGTCTTTCTTCTCTGCGTCTTTGCGTCTCTGCGGGCTGTTCTGAAAATAGAACGCGGATCACGCGGAAAGGGCTGATCAGCGCGGATTAAAAATCTGCGTAAATCTGGTGTCAGTCGGTCATGTCGCCTGATGCCATTTATACCGTAACGCTTGCCTTCCATTCAAATTGCCTATCATTCGTCTCTATTTTCTTCACATTTCGTTCACAATCCCAGTCTATGCTAGATAGAGAACAGGCGACATGCCTGGGGCACGGATAACGATGAAAATGCCAGTCGGACTACCAGTCCGACCTACGCCAATCCGTTCCCGTCCAAATCCGTTGTAGTACGATACAGGAGAACCGAAATGTCAGGTCGAACAAAGAAAGTCGCAGTTGCGCTGGTTGTGATGGCTCTGCTGCTCATCGCTGTCGTTGGCGCAGCCCAGGCCCAAACGCCAGACCCATCCAACCCGCCCAGCGCTACCCCCAACCGTCTGCAACAGATGCAGGAACGGATGGGACCCGAAGCCTTTGGTCAGATGATCCAACGCATGACCGAGCGCCACGGGGCCGAGGCGGCGGGTCAGATGCTGCAACGCATGGCGAGCAATGGGGATTGCGACGGTGCAGGCCACGCCGGAATGATGGGTCATGCGGGCGGAATGATGGGTCACTCGGGCCGAATGGCAGGCCGTTTTGGCGGAATGATGAATGCTTTGCAGCGGGGTATGGGCGGCATGATGGGCAGTTGGCACTAAACCACAGCCCGCAGCGCAAAACAACTTCCACTCAACCACTCAACCAATCAACAATCCGTTGATTGGTTGAGTGGTTTACTAACTCCCTTTTCCACCGTATAATAGCCTTTATGAGCCAAACAATCGTTGTGATCGAAGATGACGCGCAGATTCGCCGGGTGGTGGAGGGCTATTTGCAGCAGGCGGGCTACCGGGTCTTCAGCGCGGCCGACGGGGTGGCGGGGCTGGCCCTGGTGCGCCGGGAGCGGCCCAGCCTGCTCGTGCTGGACCTGATGCTGCCCGGTCTGGACGGCTGGGAGATCACCCGGCGTCTGCGCTCCGGCGATGACCCAGCCCTGGCCGGTCTCTATATTGTGATGCTGACGGCCCGTGTGGAGGAGACCGATCGGGTGGTGGGGCTGGAGATCGGCGCGGACGATTACGTGACCAAACCGTTTAGCCCGCGTGAACTGGTGGCCCGCGTGCGCGCCGCCCTGCGCCGTCTGGACAACGCCCCCCAGAGTGACAGCGCCCAGATTCTGCGCGCCGGTTCCCTGCGTCTGGACCCGGTCTACTACACGCTAACTCTCGACGGCGCACCGCTTGACCTGACCAGCACCGAGTTTGATCTGCTGGCCCACTTTATGCGCCACCCCGGACGCCCCTTTACCCGCGGCGAATTGTTGGACGTCTCGCTGAACGACGCGCTGGGCGATGTCTCCGCCTACGAGCGCACCATCGACGTCCATGTGAAAAACATCCGCCGCAAGCTGGGCGACAGCGGGCGCAACAGCCGCTTTATCGAAACTGTGCATGGCATCGGCTATCGTTTTGTAGCGCAGACAGACGAAAGAACCCACGAATGAACCAACGGCTGTGGGTCAAATTGTTGAGCGCGTTTGGGCTGATTATTCTGCTGGGCGTGGTGGTGACTGTCCTGCTCACCCGCCAGGGCGCGGCCACCCGTTTTTCCCACTTTATGCTCGATGACCAGATGTTCCAGCCCGAACATCTCCAGGATGACCTGGCCGCCTATTACCAGAAGGAAGGCGGCTGGCAGGGGATTGATGGTGCCTTTCCAGCGGTGGTACAGCACGCCTCCAGCGGCGGGATGATGGGCGGGATGATGGGGCACGCCATGGGGATGTTCGACAGCCGGATTGCTCTGTTGGATGAGAGCGGCGTGGCGCTGGCCCAGGTGGGGAATCGGGGGCAAAACAGCGCCAATCCAACCGGTCAGCCCTGGCCCATCCGTGTGGGTGGGCGGCAGGTGGGGACGCTGCTGATTGACGGTGATCCGATGAGTGACACAAGCGGCAGCGGGGGCGATCTGCTCTCCGGTGTCACCCGCGCCGCGCTGATTGCCGGTCTGTTGGCCGGGCTGGTCGCCTTTGCCCTGGCGATTGTGCTGGTGCGCCAGATCACCCACCCGCTCACTGCGCTGGCTGATGCCGCGCATCGTATTGCCCAGGGCGATCTGACGGCCCGGGTGCCTGCGCAGGGCGGGGATGAGTTGGGGCAGTTGGGCGGTGCGTTCAACCGTATGGCTTCGGCGCTGGAAACCCAGGAGACGTTGCGGCGCAATCTGATGGCGGACGTGGCCCACGAACTGCGTACCCCTTTGACAGCCATCCAGGGCACAGTGGAGGCTTTGCAGGATGGCATCTTCCCCTTTACCCTCGACAGTTTGCAGCCGATCCACGAGGAGACACTGCTGCTGGGCCGTCTGGTGGAGGAT
>CAMDEX010000082.1 GCA_945897075.1 Litorilinea aerophila | reverse complement strand
GCGCCGCGTGCTGTTTATGATCCCGACAGTCATCGCCATCTCGATTATCTCCTTTGCCATCATCCAATTGCCACCCGGCGACTTTCTGACCTCCTATGTGGCGGGCTTGCGCCAGCAGGGAGAGAACATAGATGATTCCGAACTGGCTTCCCTGCGCGCGCGCTATGGGCTGGGCCAGCCTGTCTATGTGCAATATGCCAAATGGGTCAGCGGTATTGTGCTGCGCGGCGACTGGGGTCAATCTATGGAGTGGCAAAAGCCGGTCAAAGAGTTGATCTGGGAACGGCTGGGGTTGACGATGGTTCTCTCGTTTTCCGCTCTTCTCGTTAGCTGGTTCATTGCCATTCCCATCGGCGTCTATTCGGCCACCCATCAATACTCGTGGCTGGACTATGTGATGTCCACCTTTAGTTTTATCGGGCTGGGCACGCCGGGCTTTCTGTTGGCGCTGATCATTCTCTTTCTCGCCCAATCCCGTTTGGGTCTCAATGTAGGCGGTCTTTTTTCCGATGAATATGTGTTGGCCCCCTGGAATTGGGCCAAAGTGGTGGATATGCTCAAACACATCTGGATACCGATGCTCATCCTGGCCTTCAACAGCACCGCCGGCAACATCCGCATCACCCGCGCCAACCTGCTCGACGAACTCAACAAACCCTATGTGGAGACAGCCCGCGCCAAAGGGGTCAAAGAGAACAAACTGATCTGGAAATACCCGGTGCGGGTGGCGCTCAATCCTTTCTTCAGCACAGTGGGCTGGTCGCTGGCCTCGCTGGTCTCCGGCGCAACCCTCATCGCCATCGTTCTTAGCCTGCAAACCACCGGCCCGATGATGCTGCGCGCCCTCACCTCCCAGGATATGTATCTGGCCGGCAGCTTTCTTTTCCTGCTCAGCAGCTTGACAGTCATCGGCACGCTGATTTCGGACATCCTGCTGGCGCTTGTGGACCCACGCATCCGGCTGGAAAGCTAAGAAAGTTATCAGTGAACAGTGATCAGTTATCAGTGAACAGTGAACAGTCGTATGTACTGATTACTGTTCACTGATAACTGATTACTTCCCTACCTGCGGAGAACCGTCCATGCAGAGAGTAGAAAAATCCTGGATCGACCGGGCTGACGAGGAAGCGCCCTTCTCGCAGCAGGAATTTGTCGAAGAAGTAAAGGGCGATGAAAAGGTCTATGTGGCCTCCTACTGGCAGTTGATGTGGTGGCGCTTCCTCAAGCACCGCATGGCCGTCATCAGCGCGGTAGTGGTTGTGATCTTTTATCTGATCGCGCTCTTTGCCGAAGCCGTGGCTCCCTATATCCCGGACACCTCCTTTGTCCAGTACAAATTGGCCCCGCCCTCCAAAATCCGCATTGTTGATGCGGAAGGCAAGTGGCAGCGCCCCTTTACCTACAAAATTGTGCGCGAACGCGACCCGCAGACATTACGCAGCAACTACACCGAAGATAAGAAAATTATCTACCCGATCCGTCTCTTTGTACACGGCCCTGAATACGAAATGTGGGGTTTCTGGAAATCGGACATCCATCTCTTCGGTCTGGATGCGCCGCGCGAAGAACAGGGCCTCTTTCTTCTGGGCGCCGACCGTCTGGGACAGGACCTCTTCTCCCGCGTCTGTTACGGGGCGCGCATCTCGCTCACGATTGGCCTGGTCAGTGTGGTGATCAGTCTGGTGGTGGGGATTGTGCTGGGCGGCATCTCCGGCTTCTACGGCGGCACGATCGACAACGCCATCCAGCGTCTCATCGAATTTATCCGCGCCATCCCCGAAATTCCGCTGATTATGGCCCTGGCCGCGGCCCTGCCCGCGGACCTGCCGGTGATCCAACTCTATTTCGGTGTCACTGTTCTGCTCGCCTTTGTCGGGTGGACCGGTCTGGCGCGCGTTGTGCGCGGGCGCTTTCTCAGCCTGCGCGAAGAGGATTTTGTGATGGCGGCGCGCTTCGCCGGTTCGGGTGAAATGCGCATTATCATCCGCCATATGATGCCCTCCTTCCTCAGCCACATCATCGCTTCTTTGACCCTCTCCATCCCCGGCATTATTCTGGCGGAAACCGGCTTGAGTTTTATCGGTCTGGGTCTGCGCGCCCCGGCCATCAGTTGGGGTGTGCTGCTGCAAGAAGCCCAGAATCTACGCTCGGTGGCGTTGGCCCCTTGGGTCTTGCTCCCGGCCCTGGCCGTCATCATCACAGTGCTGGCCTTCAACTTCCTGGGCGACGGTATCCGGGATGCGGCGGATCCGTATGCGAAATGAGAGTACGTATTGCGTATTCCGTATTGCGTAGGTCAGTCACGTCATATCGTTGTTCAATGACAATACCATCGCCAAAAGTTAGGGTAAAGAGAATACTGGCAAATAGGGCATTGTAGAGTAGAGTAAGAGTCTTACGGACAAAAACTCAACGATTGGAGAAAGCCCATGATAAAGATACTGGAACTTTTAGAAAACATTGCACCGCTGGTAGAGAAGACGATGCTGGGGCAGATGGGCCAAGTCGTATCGGGGATGCTGGTGTCCACGGGACGGCTGACGATGTTGGGCCTGTCACGCTGGACAGAGAAAGGTGGAAGTTATCGAACCATCCAACGGTTGTACCAGAGCGTAATTCCCTGGAAAGGCATCCAGTGGTTATTTTTTCGCAAACGCCTATGGAAGGCAGAAGACGAGTACATAATTGCGGGTGATGAAGTTGTGGTCAGCAAAGCAGGCAAGGAGACCTACGGACTGGATCGTTTTTTCTCTGGTATTCAACAACAGGTGATTCCAGGGCTCTCCTTTTTCGCATTGTCGCTGGTGAACGTGCGGGAAGAGAAGTCATATCCGCTGCAGGTGACACAAACGGTCAAAAGTGCCGAAGAAAAGGCAGCCAGCAAAGCCAACGCGCAAGCGAAAAAGGCCAAGAAAACGGCTGAAAAGAAAAAACCAGGACGACCCAAGGGTAGCAAGAACAAAGATAAGCAAGAGGTGGTGCTCAATCCTGAGCTATTGCGCATCCAAAAAGCCTTGAAAAGTCTTTTGGAAACGGTCGGGACAGCCATCCCCTTGCAATATGTGGCGTTGGACGGGCATTTTGGCAATTATCCGAGCGCTTTGATGGTCAGGCAAGAGAAGCTGCATCTGATTTCTAAAATGCGCTGGGATGCGGCGCTCTTTGCAGCCTTTGCCGGAGAAGATAGCGGCTCAGGCCAGCAACCCAAGTATAGCGACAAAATCGTTGTGCCGCAGATGGATGCCAAATACCGGAAGGAAACGACCACCGAAGACAGGATATGTACAGAGATCTATCAGGGCCAATTCTACAACAAGGAGTTTGCCTTTCCCTTAAATGTAGTCATTATTCGCAAGACCAATCTGGATACACAGGCCCAGGCTCATGTGATTTTGTTCAGCACTGACCTGACGCAGGCTTACGACAAAATCATCAAGTTCTACACTCTGCGCTTCCAAATCGAGTTCAATTTTCGCGACGCCAAGCAACACTGGGGTCTGGAAGATTTCATGAATGTCTCGGAAACCGCTGTCACCAATGCCGCCAACCTCGCCTTTTTCATGGTCAACCTCAGCGCTGCCTTGTTACAACCTTTCCGCCTCCAAAATCCCGATTACAGCATCTTGGACTTGAAAGCACACTATCGGGGCCACCGCTATGTCTGCGAAACAATAAAAATGCTTGCGGAAAAACCCGATGCCATTTTATTAGACGCCATTTTTCAACGTATCGCCCGCTTAGGCGCTATTCACCCAGTCGTAGATTCTTCTGCCAGCCCTTAATCGCTCTCATTACTCAGGCTACCGCACCGCTAAAGGCGATATCCTCTGATTCTTACGCAAATCGACTGATTTGTGTTCGTTCGGCTTACTATCTGCACACTTCAGCAGTGTCTCCTCTGTACCTTACTTGCCTCTCTTTTCTTGGCTGCTCACTTCACTTGGCGAAGGTATTGATAATACTTCTCTTTGTTATCCACATTGGGGTACGTGACATTGGCAAACATGGCTCGCATTAACGCCATAAACTTTTCAACATTGGCGGCTGTCAATGCTTTTTGCATTTCAAACAACAACCCCCCTGTTTGCTCCGTGCTTTTTTGGTTGAATCCAGCCAGCAGGTGGGCGGAAAAGGAGTAGGCTACCTCTTTATTGGGAAAATCCAGGGTAATCACATTGGTCGCTAAATCCCAGGCTTTGATCGTCAGATAACCGGTTTGAAACAACAATGAATTGATTTCCATGTTGTCAATATCATATTTATTAAAAAAGGTAAGGTTTAACTGACGATTTTCCAGATCAAAGATCGTATATTGCTTTTGTTGAATTAACTTTACCAAAAAAGTAGGGGTGGCTGTTTGAAACCAAAAATCCTCAAAACTTTGTTTGGCAAAGAGGTTCAAAAGCGAAAACGGGTTATAGACAAATTGACGACCATCCCAGGAGTACCCATTGTACCAATCACGGATGGCTTGGAAAATGTCAGGGTACACAGAAGCATAGATTTCTGCCAGTTCCCCGATTCGGTCAGCAAAGTAGTGGTGTACTTCCGCCTCGGTATAGCCCAGCATTTGGGCATACTGACGGGTCATAGTGATGTCGTTCAAGTTGTTCAGGTCAGAAAAGATAGAGACCTGCGTAAATTTTGAGATGCCGGTGATCAGAAAAAATTGAATGTATTGGTCGTTACCTTTGACCACAGAGTATAGATTTTTGAGAATTTCGCGGTTGGCGGCCGCTTTTTCTACATCTTCAATATAATCAATGATCGGTTTGTCATATTCATCAATCAGAATGACGACCTGTTGCTGGCGACCCAACTGTTGGATGAGTGTGCTAAATTTGGCTGAATAACTGGGCGTATGGTAGCTGATACCGGCCGTTTGGGCGATTTCGTCCAATCTGGCGTGTAGAGCCGCTTCCAGCCCTAATGTTTTATGGCTCATCTTGCTGAAATCAAGCCAGATAACCGGGTGTGGTTGCCACGCAATTTTGTCGTAAATCCATAACCCTTCAAATAGCTCTTGCCGACCAGAAAACAACTCATACAGCGTGCTAATCAGCAACGATTTACCAAAGCGGCGTGGGCGGGAGAGAAAGTAGTATTTCCCCGAACTAATCAAACGATGCAGATATTCTGTCTTATCCACATACAGATAATTCCCACGTATCATTTCTGAGAATTGTTGCACACCAATTGGCAATTTTTTCATGGTCATTTCTCTCATATGAAGATCGCAAAAGCTTCAGAAACAATGCGTCTCCGCGTGCCAGACAAAATCTCGCTCGTTCAACAGACGGTCTTCTTGGGAAAGAGCAATGCGTACATCTGGCCGAGACCGCCTTGACTCTCCTTATCGACCAGTAACTTAGAAGGACGCGAATATATCCTCATCCCCGTTTGTCGCTTCCAGGATTGGACTGGATGGCGAAGGGCCGCCGATAATGATCTCATGATCCTCATCGAATTCATCGACAGAATATTCTTCTTCAGCCACCTTGACGGATACCAATTCGATTTCTTGTTCTTCTTTTGGAGCGTTTAGAACCGCTTTGCCTTGTTGCGTAGCCTCAAATGAACCTTTGGCCCGGCCAGCTTCACTGACACCACGCCGAGGCGGTGCGCCTAATTCTTCCGCAATTTTCGATTTGGTGGCCGGGGTGAGCAGATTGCGAGCCGAGGCATTTGTGCCATAGAAGGCGGCGTACGCCTCGGCAATCCACTCGCCGGGTGAAGAGAACTGGTAGGGCGACAGAATATGGACCCGGGCCGCGGCCAGATAGCTGACCCATGTTTTGTAATGATCCAATTGATAGATGCGACCACCAACTTGCAGTTTGGATGCCAATCCATCCGGGAACTGCCAGGGGACGGCCTGGGCAAAGGCAATTTTCTCCAGGGCCTGGTTAAGCTTTGCCTCTACCACGACGCGTTGGTCGCCATCAACGACACCGGAAGCGATTTCGGCAGCACTCTCTTTCTTTTTAGCAAGATCAGTTCCCAGGAGAGCGCTCATAAAAATATCTTTGCCAGTCTTGGGAACGCTCAACTCCGCAATCTGATCTTCTTTTTCCTTTACCTTTCCACTGTTGAACTCCACATCTACGCCCCTATCCACCTTGTTCTGGTATTGATTTCGCACTCTTGTGTACAGATCGATCTTTGTCCTGGCTGCCTCGTCCAGAGAGATTCGTATTGCGGCCAGAGCATCCAATGAAAGCCCTGCGTCTTGCAGATACGCCTCGGCGATCTCCTCTTGCGCAGCCACGTCTTGCTGCTCCCCATGTGTTTTCCAGCCGCCAAACTCTGGATCAGCGCCATTGCGCGTCGTCCACTGAATCCGCTCATCCACCGCATGACCAATCTCGTGCAACATCGTCCATTCCACAATTCTCGTATCGGCAAATGCATCATCTCTGGAAAAGGAGATCGTACTGCGCTGGCGCGAATCCAACCCTAAGCCTGCATCTTTGTCCACACTATAACCGCTGCCCTCCATCATGACGGGAGTTGCTGCCTCTTCCATCAATTGACGGGCGTCTTTGCCAAATGCCTTCGTGTTCTTCTTGCCCCATGAATAGAGCCAGGCTGGTCGTGCATAGGAAATCGTCAGCGTCTGGTTGTTTGGATCATAAAAGCTGGCGGTGTCCTCTTTCTGTCGCATAATCCCCTTCATGGCATTCAAGTGGGAGGGGGGCAGATGGCTGAAGAGTCCGTCCAACGTGTCCAACATTTTTTCGCCAAACTGCTCGATACCGCTTGCTCCGCCAATCGGTATCCCGTACTTGGCCTCCATCCTGAGTTTTTTGTCTTGATGTTTGAGCAAATACCCTCGTTCCCGTAGCAGAGAATCCAACTCGCCCCAGGAAGCAAAAACTCTCTTGCCATTATGAAATGCCGTAATTTCCCTTTTTAGCGCCTTCGTCTCGACAAACTTATAGTCGTCATTTAGCTTTTTGATGACATTTCCGACAGAAAATATCGCTGGCTGATCCTTGTCATCTTTACCCACAGCCAGACGCTGGATACGATGTCTTTGCGCCAACCCCCGGCTGACCGGTGACGTTAACCCTGAGATGCCCGCTCTTTGTTCTCGTTTGGCCTGCACTTCCTGTTCCTCTGCATGGCTCGGGTGCCGTTGGATGCGCATTGGCTGGACTTCTTGCTCCTCCGCATGGCTGGGATGCCTTTGCAACGGTTGCAGTTGAGGAGCAGATCCCTGCTGCACGGTGTGGGTCAATTCGTGGGCCAATAGTTCTTTGCCCCCCGAACTGCCCGGATTGTATTCCCCCTTGCCAAAGAAGACGTCATTGCCGGTGGTGAAGGCCCGCGCATTGAGCGAACGGTTGAGTGCATCCGCCTGGCCGCCCGTGTGTACCCGCACCCCGCTGAAATCCGCGCCGAAGCCCTGCTCCATCGAAGATCGCACCCCGTCGTGCAGGGGCGCACCGCCACCTTTGGCGCTCTGGATGGAACGGGCCACGTCCGTGTCCACCTCGCCGCCCTCCAGGCCGTGATTGGGCTTGGCCTGTAACTCTTCTTCGTCCACCGCGTCCCGCTGCACCGGGGGTATGACAAAGGCGTGGGCGGGACGACGCACTTCACTGCGTTGCAGTGCGGGTGCCGGGGCTGCCAGACCGCGTACCACCTGGCGCGCCACCCGGTCTGCCTCCTGTTCATACTTGTCCCCCGCTGGCCCCAGTTGCAGTTTGGGCTGGATGGGTGGCGGGCTGGCGCTTCCCCCGGCAAACTGGGCAAAAGTCCGCCCGCCCAGCCGCACCCGGGGCAGATCATCCACCGTCTCCCGCCCACTCTCCGCCCCTTCCAACGTCTGCCGCTGCAGAATCGCACTGGGCTGGTTGCTCAGCAGACTGCTCGGTTGTCGGCTGAGCACGCTGCTGGGCTGGCGGCTCATCACTTCGCTGCTGCCCCCGCCGGGGCTGAGCGGTGACGCTGTGCGTCCTTGGCGGCTGACCGCGGCCGCGGGTTGCCGCTGTAGCTCGGTCGGCTCCACCTGCTGCTTGCTCTTGGACGTTTTGACCTTTTCTTCGCTGGACGGTTTGTTTTTGCTCATTTTTAACCTCCCTCGTGCCAGACAAAATCTCGCTCATTGAGCAGACGGTCTTCTTTGGAAAGCTCAAAGCGAATGGCGGTCAACACCTGCTGCATCCCTACCGGGTGCTCGTCTTTGGCCGCCATAAAGGCCGCGTTGAGGGCAATATTGTAGATACTGCCGCCGGACAGCTTCCAACCGCGGGCCAAGTGTTCATAGTCCAACCCCTGCACGGGCGTCTGCGGTGGGAATGCCTTGCGCCAGATCTGGCGGCGGTGGTGTTCGTCCAGCTTGGAGAAAACAATCGTAAAGCGCAGACGACGGGTAAAGGCGTCGTCCAAGCCCGACTTCATATTCGTAGCCAGAATCGCCAGCCCCTGGTAGGCTTCCAGGCGTTGCAGCAGATAGTTGGTCTCGATGTTGGCGTAGCGGTCGTGGCTGTCTTTGACCTCGCTGCGCTTGCCAAAGAGAGAGTCGGCTTCGTCAAAAAAGAGTAGCGCGCCGCCATCTTCCGCCGCGTCAAAGAGCTTGCGCAGATTCTTCTCCGTCTCGCCGATATATTTGCTCACCACTGCCGAGAGGTCGATGCGGTAGAGATTGAGTTGCAGATGGTTGGCCAGGATTTCCGCCGACATCGTTTTGCCTGTGCCGCTCTCCCCGGCAAAGAGGACGGTGATGCCCAGACCCCGGCTGCTGCGTTGGCGAAAGCCCCAGTCGTTGTAAACTGTGCTGCGCTGGGCCACCTGATCGGCGATGTGGTGTAGCAGTTGCAACTGCTCCTCCGGCAGGACAATATCGTTCCAGGTGGCTTTGGGCGTGATGCGCTGGGCCAGCCGGTCCAGATGCGGCCGGGTATAGGCCAGACAGCCCTGCCACAGCCGCTCGGAGAGGGGCGGCAGGGGGTGGTTGCCATTTTTTGACTCGTCGGTCAGGGTGGTCTGCCCGATCTGCTGAATCGTGGGTAGATTCAGGTTGAACTGGGCGGTGAGATGGGCCACCAGCCCGGCGGAGTTGGCAGGAAGCACAGCCTCCCAAGCCGCAATCTGCTCCGTGTGCGTGGGTTTGCCGACGTCCAGGATGATGTGGGGCAGGCCCAGGCTGGACCAGATTTCCCGCGTGTCCAGCAGAAAAAGGCCGTCGCTGCGCGCCAGAAATTGCTGCACCGTAAAGAGAACATTGCCGTTGGCCCCCTCCGGGTCCAGTTCTGTGGTGTCCAGGTAGAGGGCCAGGGGCAGCAGCAGACTCTCGCGATGCCAGAGGCGGGCAAAATCCTCCAGCTCTTTGCTCTGCGTTGGGATCAACTGGGTGGGCAGGGTATACATCTGGACGCCCAGCCGGGCCGCGATCTGCTGTGTTACCAGACGCTTGCTGAGAGAATCTGGCCCCACCAGTTGCAGAACCGGCCAGCGCCCGATCTGGCCGGCTTCGTTCAATTGGGTCAGGGCCTGATCCACGTGGGCCTGCTGCGAGGGCGGCAGGGCGATACCTTCGACAAGCCCAGTGCGCGCCTCCGTCTGTGTGGACGGCAGGGGCAGCAGAAAGGGGCGCAGGCGGTGGTCAAGCTGGTTCAAGCCCTGCAAATAGTTGATGATGCGTTCGTCCGCGTGCAGGGGGCAGAGGCTCAACGGCCGTTTGAGCGAATGATCGATCTCGATCAGCCGCCAGTAGCGCAGTGGGCTATCCGCAGAAAGGGCGGCCCAGGAGGCGTCGGCGAAGAGCGCCAGGGCCAGGGCGAAGGTGGGATAAAAAGCAGCGGGGTTGCCCTGGGCCTGGGCGTACAATTCCCCCATTTGCGGGTCCAGTTCGGCGGCCACACAGAGCAACAGAATCTGTTCCTCAAAGGCCGAGAGACCCACCTGCTGGCTCAAGCGTTGCAGGAGCGGGGTAGTAGGCGCTGGGATGGCGGCGGTCGCGGCAAGCGATGTACGATCGTCGGCCAGATGCGCCTGCACGCGCCCACGCAACCAATCCAGGACGGGGGCCAGGCTTTGTTCTGCGTGTGTGGCTTCAGTGGTCATCGGCTACGCCTTATTCCTGATCAGTGTACATGCCCTTGCGAGGCACAATCAGGGACGAAAATCGGGACGCAGATGAACGCAGAAACAACAGATTGCGCAGATTTTTATCCGCGTTTATCCGTGTTCATCTGTGGTTATTTTTGGTTATCAACGCAACGGTACCAGGCGCAGCACTTGCCCCGCCCGCACATCCGACGGATCGTCCAGATTGTTCGTCTCGGCGATGTGCCGCCAGGCCGCCGCCGACCCATACTCCTGGTAGGCGATCCAGTCCAGCGTTTCGCCTTCCAGGACAGTGCGCACTTTGCGCGCCAGACTGCGCGAGGTGGGGTTTTGATAGGGCAGGGCGTTGGCATCATCCGCCTCGACAAAATCTACCGATACTTTGGCGCGCAGCGGCTTGCCCGATGTGTCGAACAGCTCGTAGGTAACCGAGACACTCTGCACAAAAACGCTGTAAGATTTGTATTGACCCCACACAAACTGACATTTGGGCGGGCGCGGCTCCGGTTTAATCGTTGTGTCAATCTCCGTAAAGCGCACCAACTGTTCGATGTCGGTGGTAATCGTTCCGCTCACCGCGCTGCCCTGTTTGCCTTGTTCGGTGAGCAGCGTGGGCAGGGTGGAATCGAAAGTAATATCGCTGATTTTGAATGTCCCCGATTTGCCGCCGCCAAAATCCATGTCCGGGGTATTGCTGGTCGGCTTCTCGGTTTTCGTCCACTTCACCCCTTTGGAAAAAGTAACCGTATCCGGGTTGAAGGTGAGATAGACCATTGTATTCGCATACTGGCCTTCAGTACACTTAATGTAAGATTGCTCAAAATTTGCCATACGTTACGCTCCCAATCACAAAGGCCGTCGTTCCCGTTCCATCTTCAACATACGCACAATCAGCGGATATATTTTCTCAGCCAGACGATCCCAATCCGGTTCCTGGTCTTCATCTCCCCCATCCCCTTCTATTTCTGTTGTCTGTGTTGTCTCTGTTGTCCCGCCTGTGATCGCCCCCCGTTGCACGTGGGACGACCCGTTGGGTGACGCAAAGCGAGAAACAGTCAGCGCAGAGTGCGGCTGCGCCTGGGCCGACACACTGCCCGGCGCGCTCCCCGGTCTCTCCGCAAAACGCTGCACCACCGGCATCCCGGCGCTGGATACGCCCTCCAACAGGGATCCCTCTGCCTGTACACGTTGCAGATCCGGTTCAGCGACTGCTCTGCCCAGCGCGGCCAGCGGTCGCCCCGGCAGCGCCCTGCGCTGCGCCACCGGCAGATCAGCAGGCAGGCTTGCACGCGCCACACCGTTGGCTGCGCCTGCCCCATTTCTCCCTATCGGGTTGACGATCTGCCCCGCGCCATTGGCTTTGACAGGTCCCTTGGCCAGGCGAGGGGCAAGCGGGTCGCGTTGCGCAGTAGCGCTCTGGCGTAGCAGCGTTTGAATGCCCTTCTCGACGGAAACCGCCGCAGCCTCTTCGTGGGCCACGCTGCGCTGCAATTGGCCCACCGACGGCAGGAAGAGGGGCAACGGCAAAGATGCGCCCCCCTCCGCTTGGGCTGCCTCCAGCAGTTCAGACCGACGCACAGGGGGATTGCTGGCCGCGGCCACGTGGGTCAGTTCGTGGCCGAGCAGCGCCAGATTGTCGGGCCGTTCCAACTGAGCCAGGGCCGAGCGTTGGAGATAGACCGTCTGCCCCCGGGCCGCCGCCTCCACACCCAATGGCTCCAGCCCGGCCGCCTGCAAACGCACACCGCTAAAATCGCGCTGCAAAACCCGCTCCATCAGCGTGCGCGGGCGGGCGGGCAGCGGCATCCCCCCGGAAGGGCGGGCAGTCAGTTCGGCTTCTGCCCGCTGTACGTGCTGGGTCTGGGCAATAGTGGGCTGCTCGCTGCGTTTGAAACGCCAGCCCACATCCTCCAATAGCTCCAATCTACTCTCTGCCTGGGCCGGGGACGCTACGCGCTGAATCTCTTGGCCCGGCTCTTGCACAGGAACAAAACCCAGCCCCGGCCAGCTCTGGGAGACTGGCTCAAAATGCTTGTTGGAAAGACGCCGCTGCACCAATTCCGCCACAGCGCGGCTGCCTTTGTCAATCGAAGAAGCGACTGGCGACTGGCGATTGGCGACTGAAAGACGCTTCTTCCCGTTCGCTGATCGCTGATCGCTGATCACCAATCTCTCCACCGCTTCGGCTGTCTTCTCCTCGTCGGCCAGGCTCATCTGCACCAGTTGGCGCGAGAGCCGCCGGGAGAGGGAGGGGACAAGCGGGCGGGCCAGGGGCAGTTCCGCCCCAGCGTCCCCACCTGGCATCCCCCCAGAAATCGGTTGATCCGTCGAGCGGGCCAGCAGCGGCGCGGCCCCGCTGGCGGCCACGTGGGTCAGTTCGTGGCCGAGCAGCGCCAATGACTCCGGTCTGTCCAGCCGCGCCTGCTCCCGGCTCAAATAGACGGTATTGCCGCGCGCCGCGGCCTCGATCCCCAGCGGGCCGAGGGAGGCCATCTGCACCCGCACCCCGGCAAAGTCGCGCTGCAAGACCCGTTCCAGCAGCGTGCGCGGGCGTTCGGGGATGGGGCGGCTGCCGCCAGTGGCCAGCCCGGCCAATGCCCGCTGCACCGTCTGCAGCGGCGCAGCCGACGGGGTCTGCGCACGCTTGAAGCGCCAGCCACCCGCTTCCAACCGCTCCACCGCACGCGCCGCGCTCTGACGCGGCCCGATCCGGCCAAGCGCATCCTTTTGTCTTCCTCTGTTGTCGTCTGCCCTTTCTCCCCTGCCGCGGCCAGATGCAGCCGGTTGATTGCCAGCGGGGGGAAGAGACTGCTCACCGCTCACTGGCCCAAGCGCGGGGGTAGCCGGAGAAGGCAGCCCGCCACCCAACAGCCGATGCAGGGCCAATTCCAGCGGGGCAAACCCCGCTCGCGCAGCGGGCACAGTCTGGGCTACGGGCGCTGCCCAAACAGCTTCCCGTGGCGTGACGGTCGCGGCGGCAATCGTCCGCTGCAAACGGGGCTGCGCCCGCTCTGCCCGCTGCAAACCACCCAGCCCCAGCAGATCGTCGCCGCTGAGCGCGACCGGGCCTGCCACATCGCGGCCAGGCGGGGAGACGGGCATCGCTTCGTCGTGGAGCAGATCCGAGTGCCAGAGCGCGGAGACCGGCTCTACCCGGTGGCGGACTTGCTGGCGCGCCGTCTGCAGAAGGGCAGCCCGCGCCACAGCGCCCGGCGCAAGAATCATCTGGCGCGGTGTGGGCTGCGCAATAGCAGCGGTGCCAAAGTCAGATGCGGGCGCTGCCGCGACAGGTAACTGCTCACCCCCTCCCAACCTCCCCCAGATTAGGGGAGGAGTCGTCACAATCCCCTCCCCAATCTGGGGAGGGTTAGGGTGGGGTGGCTGCGTAGTTACCCGTTGCAACAAGTCGTGCCGGGTGTCGGCAATGTCTCGACGCGTACGCGGCAAGCCAAACCGGTGGGCCGCTTGCCGGGTCAAGTCCAGTAGTGTGGCGGTCAGGCCCGCGCCCCGGGTTGGCTTTGTCGCCGCGGGAGATGACTTACCTTCCCGGAAGCGCGGAGCTTCCGGGAAGGTTGCCCGTTGCAACAAAGCGTCGGTTTGCGGCTTCTCTCCCGGCGCAGCGGCTGGCGTTGGCGCGGGCAGACCAGAAGGATAGAGCAGTGGCCGGGCCAACTCCAGGGGTGTGTCCGCCAGGCGCGTGCCGGGGGTTGGGCGTGTCGCAACCGCGGACGTTTCCCCTTCCTGCAAGCTTCGGGGTTGCGGGAAGATTGTCTGTTGCAGCAGATCGCGGGGTGTATCGGCAAAATCGCGACGCAACGGCTCTTCCCGCAGCAGGCGCACCGGGGCAACCCGCCGGGGTGCCAGCGCGACACGGGATGGCAGCCCAGTAGCCCCCGTTGTCTGACCTGTGCCGGGGAGCAGGCGCATCGTCTCCCCGGACATTTCATCATCGGCAAAGCCCAAAGCGGCCGCAATAGCTGTCGGTGGCGCTGGCTGCTGATGCAATACATAGCGCCGGGTGTCGGCAAAGTCCCGGCGCAGCACCTGTTGGCTGAGCGGGCCTACCCGCGCAACCCTACGGGGGGAAGGCGGCGTTTCACCTTCGCGCACGCGCAGAGCTGCGGGGAAAGTTGGCGCAGACTGGCGGGGAGCCGCAACCCCGCTGGGTTGTTGGCCCACGCGCAGCGGCTGCTGACGTGTAGCCGGCGCTGGGCGGTTCGCAACGGCGGTCGGTTCAGCTTCCTGGATAGCCGGAGCGTGCGGGGTGGTCGTCCCCCTTTCCCTGCGCAACAGCAATTCCGGGAAAAGCAGGGCGGGGGCAGAGGCAATAGACGCAGCGTCGTCTGGCGCTGGCAGCCAGGGAAAAGTCTCTTCAACAAAATTGGGGACGCCTACGCTGGCCTGGATACCCTCCAGCGGTGCATCAGCCGCCCAGGCCGCGGAAACGGGCGCGATAGAGATGGCCGCACGGCGACTGTGGCTCAGACGGGCCGCGGCCTGTCCGGTCTCCCCCGGTCGGTGGCTGCGCTGCAAGAAACGGGGCAGCGGGCGCTGCAAGAAGCGGGGCAGCGGACGGGGCAAGAGTATCCCTGGGGCAGAAAATAGATGCGTCTGCGCAGACGCATCCCGACCGGTCGCTTCCGGGCGAATGCTCTCTTCGCGCACCTCTCCGGGGGCCGCAGGCGCGTCGGTCTCTAAAGTCAAGCGGGCCGACTGGCCCGTTGGTGCGGGGGTGGCGGGGGCGGCGGGCGTTTCTAAAGTCAAGCGGGCCGACTGGCCCGTTGGTGCGGGGGTGGCGGGCGCGCCAGTCTGACGGCGCAGCGTCTCCGGGGCTGCGCTGCGCTCTCTTCCCAGTGTAGTCGCCAACCGTTCGCTGGCTGGACTGGTCGGCAGAAGAATACGTCGCGCCACCCGTTCCAACAGCGTCGGCGCAGAGCGGTCAAGCGGCCGCGCTGCCCCCGACAATCGAGGAGAACGGCCAATTGCCTTCGCTGGCGCGCCGACAGCCAGTCGATCCACCAACACCTCGCCCTGCTCCAAAAGGCTGGCGGGTGCAGATGCGTTGGAAAGCTGCCAGGTTTCAGGAAACCTGGCAGGTGGGGCGGATGGCTGGGCCGGAAGACGGCTTATACCCAGCGGCGACAGGGGCAACGGTTCAACCGCTGTCCCTGCCTCCCTTTGGATGCCCAGGACGGAAGCGGATAACGGGCGTTCAGGCGTCAAAATTCCAGCGGATTGCGCCGGGTCGGTGAGCGTAAAGAGGCCATCAGCAGTTGAAGTCTCTCCAAAAGCTGGGCTTCTGCGGTACGGTTCGGCAATTTGACCCTCGCCAAAAGTCAAACTGCTGCGAGATGGAGAAAGCGCTACCGAATCGTCCACAAGCTGGGGTTGTGCCAGATCAGATGGCACAGGTGACAGCAGGGCCGTGCGCCAGAGACGCGAGACGGGCTGCAACAGCGGGCGACGCACGGCGCGGCGCTGGGCCAATGCGCCGGTTTCGCCCAGACGTGTACTTACAAAATTAGGTTGCGCGGAGAAGGGCCGGGGCACGACAAAGCGCGCCGTTGCCCGCTGCGGCTGGGCTACCCTCGACGCAAGAGCAGAAGAAGAGAGTGCCGGTCTCTCCGCTGACCCCAGGCTGACGACGGGCAACGGTAGGGTTTCCGGGCGCGGGAGAGGCGGGCGCAAGCCGCGCGGACGGGGCAAAAACGCGGCGGTTTGCTGGGGTTGCCAGCCCTCTGTGGCCGCGGCCCGTTGCAAGAGCAGGCGGGTCTGCGCGCGCGGAAGGCGTCAGGGGATGCTCACCCCCTCCCAGCCTCCCCCAAATTGGGGGAGGAGTTGTAACCGTTCCCTCCCCAGATTGGGGAGGAGTCATCACCGTCCGCTTCCCAGATTGGGAAGGAGTCGTCACACTCCGCTCCCCAGATTGGGGAGAAATTGTCACACTCCGCTCCCCAGATTGGGAAGGAGTCATTACACTCCGCTCCCCAGATTGGGGAGAAGTCATCACACTCCGCTCCCTAGATTGGGGAGAAGTCATCACACTCCGTTTCCCAGATTGGGAAGGAGTTGTCACCGTCCGCTCCCCAGATTGGAAAGAAGTCGTCACAGTTCCCTCCCCAATTTGGGGAGGGGTAGGGTGGGGTGTGTGTACGCCCGCAGCGCGCAAAGGCACGGGGGCGCTCTCCCTACGCGACACTATCGGTCTCTTTTCGTCGTCTTTCCAGACCGGTGGGGTTGCGGCAAAGTCCAATAGACCGTTGCCAAGCAGATCGGCTTTTGTCCCGGCAAAATCCCGATGGGCGACCCGCTCCACCAGTGTAGGCTGCGGTGGACGGTGGACGATGGACGGCAGTCTGCGGTCTGCTGTCTGCGGTCTGCTGTCTGCTGTCTGCTGTCTGCTGTCTGCGGTCTGCGGTCTGCTGTCTGCGGTCTGCTGTCTGCGGTCTGTTGTCTGCTGTCTGCTGTCTGCGGTCGGTTGGAGCGCGGCCTGGGGCGGAGTAGGCGCTGTCGTGGCGCGCTGCAAACGGGCCAGGGCCAACTCCAGGGGAGGCAGAAAAGCGCGGGCCACTTGGCGCGGGCGCGGTTCACTCTCTCCCAACACAGGCGGCAGAGCGAACTGCGCAAGACTTTCGGGTTGTGCTGCGGGCTGGGTGGGCAAAAAATTGACCGGTTCGTCTGTTTCTGCGTCCGCAAAAGCCGGCAGCAACGGTTGGCTACGCAGCAGCGAACCGCGCCAGAGAGCAGAGACCGGCTCGAACGCGTGACGGAGTTCCGGGGGTTGCGCTACGTCAACAACAGAAGATGGCATTTCACCACGCAGGCGCGGGGTGCGCGGGAGCAGCGCCGCGGGAGAGAGGGAGGAGAGGAGAGGTTCTCCTGCGTCTTCAGCGACCGGGGGAATTTCAGATCGGAGGCGCGGGGGGCGCGGAGGCAGCGCGGAGGGAGAGAGGGAAGATAGGAGGGGTTCTCCTGCGTCTTCAACAAACGACGGAACTTCACCGCGCAGGCGCGGCGTACGCGGAGGCAGCGCGGAGGGAGAGAGGGAAGAGAGGAGGGGCTCTCCTGCGTCTTCAGCGACCGGGGGAATTTCACCGCGCAGGCGCGGTGTGCGCGGAGGCAGCGCGGCGGGAGAGAGGAGAGCTTCTGCGCGTCTCTCCGTGCCTCGGCGGTCAATTTTTTGGCTTGTTGCCGTGTAACCATCGGAAACATCCGGCGCAAGTGGCGGCGCACTTACCGGCGGCGCAGAGACCAGCCGCATTACGGTCGGCGGCGTGCGCAGAGGGCGGCTCTGCAAGGCGGCCAGGGCGCGGCTACGCGCAACTGGCCGGCGCTCCTCGCGCGGATGGATGAAATCCGTTCCCCACGCACGTTGAGTGAATCCGTGCGCATCCGTCCCATCCGTCTCAATCCGTCTCCTCATTTTCAGGTCAGGCGTCATTCCTGGGGGCGCTGATAACGATGAAAAGCCGGTCGGACTGACAGTCCGACCTACGTCCGCTATTTTCGGGTCAGCTCGTAGCTGTCGCGCCGCATCCGCAGGGGGCGTCTGTCCGGGTCGCGCAGAGGGCAGAAAAGCGCGCGCCACGCGCAGCGCCGGTTGCTCAGTCTGAACGGGAGTTGCGACGGATTGTTCGGGTTGCGCTACAGCCGTGCGTTGCCAAAACCGTTGGGGGTAGGCCAGGGCAAAATCGGTCAGACCGACGGGGGTCAGACCGCTCTTCTCATCGGTTCTGCGCGGCAAGAGAGCGGTCGGCGCAGGTTGCGGCACAAATGAGAGCGCGTCCAGCACAGATCCATCCGACACGGCGGGCAAAAGCGCGGCAGCGGGCCGGGGCTGCTGGGCTGGCGCGACAGATTGGCGCTGGATGTGATCCAGCAACAGATGGGGGCGGCTGGCCAGCAGTTGACCAGACGCGCTGGCGGCCAGCCGTTCGATGGCCCGCTGCCCAATGCCCGCCGGTCGAGGGCGGCCACCATCCCGTGCCGACGGTCGGGCCGGTAGACGACGACCGAGATCCTGCCGCGGTTTCTGCACCGCGCCGCGCCGTGACCGGCGGCGGCTGACCACCGGACGCCGCCGGGTCTGTGAACCGGCGGAGGCAACCGAAACCCTAGCGACATTGCCGCCGCGCTCCCCAGCCGCCGGGCGGGAACGAACTGTCTGGGGGGCGCTACTCTGGGCGGCGCTGCTCCGGGCAGCCGTTTGGCGCAGAATCGTCTCCTCACTGGTCGGCGCAAACCAATCCGGCGCGGAATTTTCAGGTTCAGCAAAAAACCAATCCAGGCCAGGTGGCCCCGTGTCAAATTGGGGGGGTGGGGCAGCCTCGCTATCGTCGCCGCTCGCCGTCTCTCCGCTGTCGCTGCTCTCCACACCAGGCATCGAAAGATATTCCACCTGGCGGGCCATACGGCGGCGCATCATGCGGGGGGAGGGCTGGGCGGGCTGCTCGGCGGGCGGCTGGGCCGGGGCTGGGGTGGGCGTTGTCTGTCCCGGCAGAGAGCGGGCCAGCGGTTGGTCAGACGGCCGTTGGGGAGCCGGGGTGGCACGGCCGGGATGTTGCCCCACCGGGCGCACGTCTGGTTTGTCCGCGTCCTGGGCTTTGACGAAATTGGGAATGGCGGAGGGGGACATAGACTCGAACTTGCGCGCCTCCTCAACCCGGCGGCGGATGTCCTCCATTGTCATGCCCGCCAGTGGGTTGGCCGGTCTCTGGGGCTGGGGCGCAGCGGGGCCGCCGACTTCACCGGCCAGGGGCATATCAATGGCCTCCTCCTGGCGGTTGAGTTTCAAGAGCGCGCCAATGTTGTTGGCCCCCATATCCCAGTTTTTGAACATCTGTTCAGAAAATTTCTCGAACAGATTGGGCGAAATCGTGCCCACATTGACCTTCCACGCCGAGGTGCGGGTGGCGATGCGGTGAAAGCGGCGCAGGATGGCCAGGGTGGAGAGAAAACTCACGCTCTCGTCGGCGCGGCGGCGCAGCAGACGGTGGACGAGCGAGCCGCCGGCTGTGGGCGCGTTGCCACCATCCAGCATCTCGCGCACCCAGGGCGAGAGGGATTGGGCCATGCGATCCGCGCTGTCCACGGCGCGCAGGGAGAAGGTATCACTGGCCGCTTGCTTTGCTGCGCTACTGCGCTTCTCTGCCTCTTCCGCCATAGGTGGTTACACTTTCGTCATCTGAAAATAGGTGTAGGCCAATTCCAATTCTTCCATGGAAATTTCATTACTGTCGGCCCTGAGTTGTGGCCCAGTCCACTTGACCGGGTAGGCGTGGAAGACATTCCAGGTAAAGGCGGTCACGCCGGATTCGTTGGCCAGCGAGATGGTGATGTTCTTCAATTCGGGTTTGATGGTGTTCTGGTCGGCGTTTTTGAGCAGCCAATCCAACAGTTGCAGGTCGATCAGCCCGCGCTTGAGGGTCACATTGGAGTAGCTGATGCGTCCGGGCAGTTTGACTTCGTAGTTGGTGCGCCCGCCTTCGGTGATGCCGCTGCTTTCGCGCGTGGCGGTCAAGCCGTTGCATTCGGTGAACTCGGCCGCGGTGATACCGCCGATCTCGACATAATAACGCCAGGAAACGGCCCGACTTACGATCTCTGCCATCGCTCCCCCTTCGTTTTGTAGCCATTCAGATAATCATTCGTAGGGGCGCTGCTTGCTGCGCCCGTGTCACGAACCGGGCGCAGCAAGCAGTGTCCCACAAATTATCTTTATTAGCTCTGTCGCCAGCCACCCCAGCGTGCGCCCAATCCCTGCCGTTCACGCTCGACAAGCAGGTCGCGTTCTAATAGTTCCCAAATTTTTTCGGCGATGATGCGCAGCTCCATCTCTTCCAACCCTTCCACATCCACCCAGACAGATTCGTCTTCGTCGCCACTGTTGGATCGCACCATCTTAGGCTCCTGTGATGGCGGTGAAGGCGATGGCTTCGACACTGCCGCTGCCGGCCGTCACCGTGCGCTTCACCGATTCAAAGACGAGCGTCACCTCTTCAAAGCCAAAATCGCCGCTCTTCACATCAAATTGAGGGCCGGTGATTTTGGAGGGCCAGGCGTTTGACAATTCCCAGCGGATGGCCTCGGTAAAATTGCGATTGTAGGCGACGATTGTAACCGGCAGACGGGCCGCCGCGTATTTTTTGGGGCTGTAGCTGCCCGTATTAACCGACGGCCCCTCGTGATCCATAAACCAGTCCCACATGGCCGTGTCGGTGGTGAGCAGACGTTTCAACGAAACCGGCCCCCACTTGATCCGTCCAGGGATCATTTGCGTGATGGCCTGGTATTGTTGGTTGACGTATTTGTGTTCAATGAAGTCCCGCTCGAAGTCCAGACCGCTGACATCTACGGCATAGGCGACGAACTGGCCGGCCCCGTTGCCAAATGTCACGCTGAACTGGTAGGTGAGAAGCGGCTCCAGACGGGTGCCCGTGATGCCCAGCGGCGGGTCTGTCATTGGAGATTCCCCTTACTGATGTGAAGAATAGAACGCGGATCACGCGGAAAGGGCTGATCAGCGCGGATTAAAAATCTGCGTAAATCTGTGGTTTCTGCGCTAATCTGCGTTCTATTGGCGGATTGCCAACAAAACTATCCAATACCCAATATCTTCTCGTATTCTTGCCAGAACCCAGTCACGAGCGCATGGACTCATTCAGCCTACGGTTGATCCTGGCGATCTGCCGCACCCAAATTTGACGTTCGCCATGTTCCATCGCCATCACCTGATCGTGCGGCCAATGAAAATGATAGGCGACGTAGGCTACCTCCTCCCGTAGGCGATCCAAGGGGTAGCCGGCTACCCCCCCAGATCGGCCAGGTCCACGGCAAATTCGGAGCCGCACTCCGGGCAGGTGACTTGGATGGTTGTGCGCCCTTCTTCGTTGATTGTGCGGTAGAGCGCCTGCAAATAGGCCAGGTCCGCGGCGAAGAGATTTTCGACGACACTGGGGGAGATGCTCTCCAGCGTGCCCAAACGGGTGACGACGCGGGCCAGGAGGGTGATGACCAGATAGGCCTGGTTGGTGCGCACGCGCATATCGCGCAGGGGCGCGATCTCGTCCATCGCCGTGGCCAGGCGCATCGTCCCTTTTTTGTGGACGTTGCCCTCCTGATCGATGTAGCCCATGGGCAGGGTAAAATCAAATTCGGTCTGGAAGCTCATCAATGAACTCCTATGCGTGGGAAAGAGTATGTTGAATAAGAAAATTGGAAGAACGCAGCCAGCCACAAAAGCCGTGCGCGCCAGAAGTATACTGCTAATGGACGTAGACGGCAAGTGAGGTGAATGCAGGGGTTTGATTCAGGCTGGGAAGAAAAACACGCACTACTTCGGCAGGTTCTTGCGCAAGGATTCAATTGTCGCCATCAAGATCGCTTTGAAAGTTTCATCCTTCAAGATAGCCACACGTTTATCCATCACAGTTTCGCTCGCTGTGAACAATTTGAGCGGTCGCGCAAAACTAATCGTAGATGTCAATGCACCTTTCTGCAATTCTTTGCTCGTAATCCGAATCGCATCTGGGTCGCTGTAAGGATTACTGGTGATTTGACACAAAAGCCAATCACCACGACCCGCATTCGTCAGCACGACTGCGGGTCGCAGTTTCGCGCCTGATAAATCCGAAAACGGAAAGGGAACTACAACGATGGAAGCTGGGCCAGGTGTGACCACGCCTCATCCTCCTCAGGCCGTAACCACTCTTTGGCTAATACCGCTTCGCTTAAAAGGGCAAGATTGAAAGAATCCTCTGCTGGCTCTTCGTTGAGAATCGTAATGATCACGCGTCGCAGTTTGGGCAACTTGATCGGCTCCAGGAACCGTAGCCTTCCCTTTTCATCAATCATAGCCTCGATTGTTTGTAGCATTGCGCACCTCTCTTGTCCTCAAACGAGTATCATCACAAAATCGTTTGGCACCCTACGCTTGCCAAATGGCTCGCGCATTCACCACCCAACGCCAAACGTCAGTTACCGGGGGAAGTCAACGTCACAAACGAAGCGAGTTCACCCCGGTCAGTGGTTTCTGAACTTGACGCCTGTACTGAGCCTGCCGAAGTGAAGGGCTGAACGTGTTGTTGTTACAGAGCAGTTAATTCCACCGATAATGCCTCAATGACCGCTTCTGGTTTCTGCAACGCCACTTGTAACAAGGCACGCGCCGGGCCTTCAGGCTTGCGCCGTCCTTGCTCCCAGTTTTGTAACGTGGCGATACTTACGCCAATCATTTGAGCAAACTCCCGTTGCGATTTTTGCAACCGGGCGCGAATTGCCTTCACATCGAGTGGCGTAAACTCGAAGGTGCGGCCAGGTGACAGCGTGCCTCGCCGGATCGCTCCCGCCTCTTTGACGCTTTCTACCAGTAAGGCAAAGTCTTGTTCATTCATGCCAAATACTCCTTGATTAAGCGGTGCAAGAGTTTGAGTTGATCGGGTGTTAAGTCTTCCTGTTCGTTCTTTTGATAGAGAAATAGCAGGTAAATGATCGCCTCGGCTGTTACCCAATAATAGATAATACGCAACCCACCCCGCTTACCGTGTTGTGCGACTGCCCATCGAATTTTACGTAGACCGCCACTGCCCGGAATGACTTGTCCCGTTTCAGGACGCAGGAGCAAGGCGTGTTGTAACTCAGCGTACGCTTCGTCGCTCAAATACCCTTGCACCAATTTCGTAAACAACGGCGTTTCGATAAAGACCATAACAACAGTATACGCCACTGACTGACAGATTGCAAGTGGCAAACTTGACCACGAATTGCTCTATACCATAACAACAGTATACGCCACTGACTGACAGATTGCAAGTGGCAAACTTGACCACGAATTGCTCTATTGCCACTTTGCGCGTCGCTGTTTGTTGCTGGTGCAGGCCTAACGGCCCGGCGGATAAGCCACAAGTCGCCCAGAGCTACGCTCT
>CAMDEX010000081.1 GCA_945897075.1 Litorilinea aerophila | reverse complement strand
ATTCCTACGAAGTGCGGCGGCGCGTGGGCTACATGCCCGAGACGGTGCCGTTGCCCGATGAGATGCGCGTTCGTGAATACCTGAAATTCCGCGCGCGGTTGAAGGGGCTGAGGAGGGGGACGCAGATTTTCATGATTTGGATTGATCTGCGCTAATCCATTTCAATCATGAAAATCTGCGTCCTCTCCTGAAATTGTGGATAATCGGGAGTTGAAATTATGACCAATTATCTGATCCGTCGCGTCATTCAAATGGTCTTTGTGATCTTCTTGTCGGCAGCGGCAACGTTTGTTCTTTTCAACATTGCGCCGGGCGGACCACTGGCCGGTTTGCAGCAGCAAGAGCGGCAGTTGAGCCGGGAAGATATGGCCCGTATCAAAGCCCAATACGAGCTGGACCTCTATCTGCCTGTGCGCTTCTCGCGCTGGCTGATTGGCGTGCCTTCCGGCCCAATCAGTGTCGGCGGGCAGGAATTGTTTGCCAATATCCCCGTGGGCTGTTATTTGGTACGCGAGGAACAGACGACGGATCGCAACGGCGAGACAGTGACTCGACCCACCGGTTGCGATGATTACGTCTATCTCTCCGAAATTCCTGAACTGCACCCGGCTGTGCGCAGCACACGGGGCATTTTGCGCGGCGATTTCGGCCAGTCTACGGTCGTCCGCCCTGGACGCCCGGTGTGGGACGAGCTAGTCAGCCGCCTGCCTGCCACATTGGAGCTACTGATCAGCGCGACGCTGCTTTCTCTCCTGATCGGTGTGCCCATCGGCATCTACAGCGCGGTCAACCAATACTCCCGCTTCGACTATTTCTTTACGACACTGGCCTTTATCGGCTCATCTATGCCGGTCTTCTTCTTTGCCCTGCTGCTGATTTTGGTCTTCTCGGTCATGCCCGTCTTCTTGGTGGACACCATCCCGTGGATCCCGCGCCTGCCCTCCGGTCTGCGCGAGGCCATGCGCGGCTACAGCATCGCCGAATGGCTGCCCCGCGTGGAAGCAGGTTCGCTCTGGGATCGGCTGCTCCATCTCTTTATGCCCCTGCTGGTGCTGACTTTCTTTCAAATGGCCGGCTGGAGTCGCTTTGTGCGGACTTCGATGCTGGAAGTCTTGCGCCAGGACTATGTACGCACAGCGCGGGCCAAAGGGCTGGTGGAGCGCGTCGTCATCTACAAACATACCCTGCGCAACGCGCTGATCCCCTTTGTGACGATTCTGGTCTTGACGATTCCCGGCATCTTCAGCGGGGCGATTATCACAGAAACGGTCTTTGCCTGGCCGGGGATGGGCCGTCTCTACTTCGACGCCCTCAGCCGCAGCGACTGGCCGATTGCCCTGGCCTTTATCTTTATCACCGCTGTACTGACTGTTTTCGCGCTTCTGCTCGGCGATATTTTATACACAGTCGTCGATCCGCGTATCAAATACAAATGAGATTGGCGATTGGCGATTAGCGACTGGGGATCGGGTGACGTGCCTGCCCCAATCGCCGTTCGCCAGTCCCCGATCCCTTGCCTTCGGAGACAATCAATGGCAGCCGCAGCCGGTACACTCAAAATTGAAGCCAGGCGAGAAAAGCAGGAGAGCCAATGGATGGTGATTGCGCGCCGTTTTATGCGCCACAAACTGGCTGTCATTTCTCTGGTTCTCATTCTGCTGATCTTTATCGCTTCCCTTCTGGCCCCGGTCATCACTACCTTTCCCCGCGATACAGTGGATATCTCCGCGCCCACCCGCCCCGGCCCACCCGGTATCGCAGGCAGCGACGGACGTATCCACATTCTGGGCATCGACAATCTGGGCCGCGATCTCTTTACCCGCATGCTCTACGCCGCCCGCGTCTCCCTCTCCATCGCCTTTTCTGTGGTGCTTCTCTCCGAGGCCATCGGGGTGATCATCGGCGCGCTGGCCGGTTATTACAAAGGCTGGGTGGATACGGTTGTCTCGCGGGTGATCGAATTTATGATTACGATCCCCCTCCTGCCTATTCTGCTCATCCTTTCCGCCATTATGATCAACACCGACGCCAAGCTGCCCTTGCCCAGTTTTGTGATCAAAGGGCTGAGCGCGATTCTGCTCGCCCCGGAACGGGAAGCCAATCAGGTCTTTGTGCTGGTGATGATTATCGTCGTCTTTGGCTGGCTGGGTGCGGCCCGTCTGATGCGCGGGATGGTGCTCTCGCTCAGCGAGCAGGATTTTGTCGAGTCGCTGCGCGCGCTGGGCGCGTCGGACGCCCGCATCATCTTCCGCCATCTGATCCCCAACGGTATCGCGCCGATTCTGGTCAGCGCCAGTCTCAGTCTGGGCGGCGTGATTATTTTGGAAGCCTCGCTCAGCTTTTTGGGGCTGGGCGTGCAGGACCCGACGCCCACCTGGGGCAATATGCTCAATGCTTCGCAAAGTTATATGTTCCAACACCCCTGGCTGCCGCTGATTCCGGGCATTCCGCTGGTGATTGTGGCCCTGGGCTTCAACTTCATCGGTGACGGTCTGCGCGATGCGCTGGATCCGCGGCTGAAGAGGTAGGAGTTATCCCGATTCCCACCCGGAGGGGGCACCGTATGACTTCTATACACGAGCCGACGCCGAACGCAGCATCGCCCATACAAGAGATATCCTCGCCTTCTGTGCGAATCTTTTGGCTGGACCAGAATCAGGTGCGGAGCTGCCTGCAGCAGGCGGTGAAACGAATGGTGGAGAAGCATCCCGAAGTTGAGGAGGTCTGGCTTTTTGGCTCACTGGCGCGCGGGGACGCTGTACCGGGCAGCGACGCAGACCTGATGGTGCTGCTCACAGAGAGTCAATTGCCGTTTCTGGAACGCCCGCTCTATTACCAACTGGACTTCTGCGGCGTGGGTACGGATGTGCTGGTCTACACCCGCGCAGAGCTGAATCGTATGCAGAGCGCAGGCAATCACTTTTTTCAGACGGTACGCAGCGAAGGTATTTGTCTTTTTAGAAGTTCGACTTTTTCCGAGAAGTCGAACTTCTGAACTTCTCAAATCGACAGGATTTCCGATGGCTGAACAAAGCAATTCACACACACGCCCGCTCTTGGAAGTCAAAGGGCTGAAAACATTCTTTTACACCGAAGACGGCGTAGTCAAAGCCGTCAACGGCGTGGACTTTGCCATCCGCCCCGGCGAGGTGATGGGGCTGGTGGGCGAGTCCGGCAGCGGCAAGAGTGTCACTTCCCTCTCCATCATGCGGCTGTTGGGTGGATCGGGCAAAATTGTGGAGGGCGCGGTCCTCTTTGAGGGCAAAGACCTGACCCAACTGCCGGAGAGCGAAATGCTTGCCCTGCGCGGCAACAAAATTTCGATGATCTTCCAGCAGCCCACCAGTTGCCTGAACCCGGTCTTCCGCATCGGCGACCAGATCGCCGAATCCATTATGGTTCACCAAAAAATGGACCAGCACGAGGCTATGCGCCAGGTGATCGAATTGTTGCGCAAAGTGGGCATTTCGGACCCGGAACGGCGCGTCAAAGCCTTCCCCCACGAGATTTCCGGCGGCCAGGCCCAGCGCGTGATGATTGCGATGGCGCTCTCTTGTCTGCCCAAACTGCTGATCGCCGACGAACCGACCACCGCGCTGGATGTGACCATCCAGGCCCAGATTCTCGATCTGATGCGCAAACTGCGCACCGACACCGACACCGCCATTCTGCTCATCACCCACGATATGGGCGTGGTGGCCGAGATGTGCGACAGCGTGGCGGTGATGTACGCCGGGCAGATCGTCGAATATACCGATGTGGTCACGCTCTTTGAGAAGCCGCTGCACCCCTATACCGAGGGGCTGCTGGCCGCCATCCCTGTGCTGGGCGTTGTCCAGGACGCGCTGGCTGTCATCCCCGGCACTGTGCCCGATCTGATCAACCTGCCCCCCGGCTGCAAATTTGCGCCCCGCTGCCCCTATGTCAAAGAGCTTTGTACCGTAGAGGTGCCGGAGTTGGTGCAGATCGAAGAAGGCCATTCGGCGCGCTGCCACATGCGCCACCCGGCCACTGCGGCCCAGTGGGCGGGTGTGGGGCGCGCCAATTGGCAATTTATGGGCGATGAAGTGCTTATTGAGATAGCGGGGTAAGCGAGAATCCTATGTCCAAAATTCCAGCCCAGAAGAACGATCTGTTGGTCGTCAACAATCTTAAGAAGTATTTCCCCGTGCGCTCTGGCCTCTTGCAGCGGGTCACGGCCTGGGTCAAAGCGGTGGACGGGGTCAGTTTCACCATTCGCGCCGGCGAGACCTTCGGTCTGGTGGGCGAATCCGGCTGTGGCAAGACAACGGTGGCGCGCACGATCCTGCGTCTGCAAGAGGCCAGCGGCGGCAACGTCACCTTTGCCGGGGAAGATATCTTCGCGGTCGGGCGCAACGGGCTGAAAGCCATGCGCCGCAACATGCAGATCATCTTTCAAGACCCCTACTCATCCCTGGACCCGCGTATGCCCGTAGGCGAAATTATCGCCGAAGGTTTGCACATTCATGGCATCGGCAACAAAGCCGAGCGCAACGAAATCGTCCAGGCGATGTTGGCCAAAGTGGGGCTGAACCCCTACCACGCCCAGCGCTATCCCCACGAATTTTCCGGCGGCCAGCGCCAGCGCATTGGCATTGCCCGCGCCCTGGCCCTGCAACCCCAGTTCATCATCTGCGACGAACCGGTCTCGGCCCTGGACGTCTCCATCCAGTCCCAGGTACTCAATCTTCTGCGCAAGCTCCAGGAGGAGTTTGGCCTGACCTATCTCTTTGTGGCCCACAACCTGAGCGTCGTCGAACACATCAGCGACCGCGTGGGGGTGATGTATCTGGGCAAGATGGCCGAGATCGCCGAGCGGGAGGAGCTATTCAGCAACCCGCTGCACCCGTACACCCAGGCGCTGATGTCGGCCATCCCCATCCCGGACCCCCGACGCACCCGCCAGCGCATTGTCTTGAAAGGCGAAATACCCTCGCCCCTCAACCCGCCCAGCGGCTGCCGTTTCCACACCCGCTGCCCCATCGCCACCGACATCTGCTCGGCGCAAGAGCCAGCCTTTGAGGAAAAGCTGCCCGACCACTGGGTAGCCTGCCATCTGGTTGACCGTAACCAGACAAAATTCTCGCTGACCGGCGAAAAGTTGTAAGAAGTGGCAGAGTAACCACGAAGGCACAAAGACACCAAGAAAAGCAAGAAAAAGGAGTTCGACTTTTGGCAAAAGCCGAACTCCTTTTTCTTTTTCTTGCTTTTCTTCTTCTTTGTGTCTTTGTGCCTTCGTGGTTGAGCCTATTTGTAAAGTTCCTCGCGGCGGTTGGCGAAGATGGGGATGCGTTGACGCACAGTATCCACAAAGGCCGGGTCGAAGCTGACGGTGAGCAGCGCCTCTGTCTCGCCTCCTTCCACCAGCGCCTCGCCCCAGGGATCGATGACCGCCGACGAACCGCAGAAATTCACCCCTTTGCTGCTCCCCACCCGGTTGCAGGCCAGGACATAACACTGGTTCTCGATGGCCCGCGCCCGTAGAAGTGTCTGCCAATGCGGTCGGCGGGGGTGCGGCCATTCCGCGGGCAGAATCATCAGCCGCGCCCCATCCAGCGCATAGCGGCGGAAAAGCTCCGGGAAGCGCAGATCGTAGCAGATGGCCAGCCCGGCCTTGCCCCAGGGCGTCTCGGCCAGCGTGCGTTTCTCGCCGCCGGCCAGGTAGAGATGTTCGTCCAGCATCGGCACCAGATGGATTTTGCTGTAGTCGGCCTGCAATTCACCCGCGGGCGAGTAGAGCGCCGCGGTGTTGTAATGGCGTCCGCCACGGCTTTCCAGCAGGGAGCCGACCAGCCAGACGCGGTTCTCGCGCGCCAGCCGGGCAAAATCCCCGAACGCGCCGGGTTCGTCGGCGTTCTGGGCCAGGGGAGACGCGTGATCGGCTGCGTTTTCCAGATCGTAGGCGGTGTTCCACAGTTCGGGCAGGACGACCAGATCGCTGCCCCGGCGCGCAGCTTCGGCCACAAAACCAGCCGCCCTTTCAAAGTTGTGGGACGGCTGGGCCAGTGTACAGTCCATTTGAACGAGCGTGACAGTCAATTGGGGCATGGGGAGACTCCTCAAATCGGTAAATCCACCAAGTTGTTACCCGTTACGTAACGGGGTATAATTAAAAAATGATAAGCAACTTCCGCCACAAAGGATTGGCTGCACTCTATCAGGAGGATCAGAGCCGAGGCGTCCAGCAAGCCCACGTCAAACGCCTGCGCCAAATATTGGCATTGCTTGACACGGCGACGGTGCCGGAAGATATGAATGCCCCCGGGCTGCGTCTGCACAGTCTGAAAGGCGAATGGGCTGGATTTTATGCTGTCAATGTGTCGGGAAACTGGCGAGTCATCTTTCGTTTTGAGGATGGCGACGCCCACGACGTGGACTATCTGGACTATCATTAGGAGAGACCGAACGATGCCTATGAAAAACCCTCCCCACCCTGGCGAGATTCTGCGTGATCTGTATCTCGAACCTCTGGAACTCACAGTAACCGAGGCAGCAGCGGGACTTGGGGTTGCACGCAAGACTTTTTCGCTTCTGCTCAACGGTCATTCCAACATTTCACCGGAGATGGCTATCCGGCTCTCCAGAGCATTTGGCCGCACCCCCGAAAGCTGGCTGCAACTACAGATGCAATACGATCTTGCCCATGCCCGACAGCGGACGGAACTTTTGGAAATCGTCCCCTTTGTGTCGCCCCTTGGCGAACCCATCCTCACTGGTGGCTGATGCCGCGGCGAGCCGCATGGAGGGTTTGGCATACGCATAGTACAGTGCGGAGAATCGCACAGGGACTTCTGCCGTCGTGTAATAGCCTACTCGTCCGGGTCCGCCAATACTTCGACAGTTGCGCCAGGCGCGGGGCCTTTGTACTCGCCCAGACGGGGCGGCTGCCCGGCAGACGTCGCCCCCGGTTTGGCTGTAGAGTAGCGGCTGATGTTGGACGCGCTGTTGATCGAGAGCTTCTCCTCCGGTTTGCGGGTGATGGCCCGCCAGCCCAGAAAGAGACCCAAGAGCAGCAGCAACACAGGCCACCAGCGCAAAAGACCGTTCTCCTGGCTGCGCTCCACCGAAAAGAGAAAAAGGCCAAAGACGACCAGCACCAGACCGGGGATCAGCGCCCACCAGAGACGGGTGCGCCGCCCCAGCAGATAAAGCAGTATAAAGACAGCCCCCAGCCCCACAAAGAGGGTTGTGCCCAGCGTGTCGGCGTCCTCTGTGCGGCTGCTCAGGGCAATCACCCCGCCCAGCACCAGCATAAAGCCGCCGGGGATCACCGCCCACCAGCGCTCGTCCCGATCCAGCAGATAGATATGGGCAAAGGCCACGGCCTGCCCCACAAAGAGCAGCCCGGCCGTGATGCGCTGGTCCAGACTCTCCACCGTCGTCAGGTAGACCATCCCGGCCAGGGTCAGCAGCGTCCAGGCCGGGATCAGCCGCCACCAGTTGGTCGCGCGCGAAAAGTAGCTGGCAAAGAAACCCACCGCGCCTACGCCCAACAGACCGGCCAGGATGTATTGGAGCAGGGGTTCATAGGCGGTAAAAGCGCCGAGATTGAAGAGCAGCAGCGCCAGCCCGCCCAGCACAAAGGCCGCGGCCCAGGTAAATCCACCGATGCGGTTGTCTTCCTGCTTGTTTTGGGTTGACATCCTGCTTCTTTCCTAACCTGGCAAAGCCAGAAGCAAAGAGGGTTGTATACACGGATGGAAAGGAACACGGATTTTTCTGATCCGTGTTCCTTTCCATCCGTGTATACAAAAATTTCTCTTTTCTTGCGCAAAAAACAAGGGTTATGTACTAAAAATGTGGACTCATACGAAAATCATCTGCGTACATCTGCTGTTTCTGCGGAATCTGCGTCCTGCTTTTCGCTGATGGCTTTCGGCTTCTCCTCCATCGGCCTCTCCCAGCCATTTTGCTTGCCAAAGCGCCAGGCCGTATAGCTCTGCGCGCCAAAGAGAAGGGCCAGCACCGCCCAGATGAGCGTCTGCCACCAGGGGTCGGGTGCATAGGCGGTGGCCCCGCTCAGCCCCACGCCGATGCAAAAGGCGGTCAGGCTGCCGTTGAGCGGGAACAGAAAACGGGGCAACGCCCACTGCGCCCGCCAGCGCCCCTTCTGCTCGTGGCGCAGCCAGTCGGTGTAGCTAAAAGTGGCAAAGACGCCGGCCAGGGCCAGAATCCAGAGGGCGTCAATCATCACATCGGTCATACTGAACATAAGGGTTTAGTCCTGGCGGAAGGGATTGACGATACGCAGTCGCCCGTCAACGACAAGGCCGTGCTGCATATCTTCGCTGTAGAGAATCTGAGCGCCGGATTGAAGCGCCGAGGCGACGATCAGGCTATCCCAAAAGGAGAGGGAGTGGCTCGCGCGCAAATCGCTGGCGGAAAGCAAAGTCTCTTGGGTGATTGTCATAACCGAATGGTTACGATAGAAGCTCTCGATGCTGCTGCGGACTTCCGGCTCGGACATCGCTTTTTTGCGTAAGAGATTCACGCAAACTTCGCCTGTCACCTGTGTGCTGACGGTGAACCGCTTCCCTTCAATCAGATTGCGCGCCGTTAGTCGTTTGCGCTCATCTTGTCCCGCCACGAGTAGATAAATCCAAACGTTCGAATCAACAAATGCAGATTCATTCATAATCGGGTCGCCGTTCATGGATTTGCTCCCGGGTCAACGGTTTGAAGCCGGGTATTTCGTATGGGTGTTTCATCCGATACGTAAGGAAGTCATCCTCTGTATCCGCCCCCGCGATTGAATCCACGACTCCGTTCGTTGCAGTGGATTTCAGCGGCGGGGCAAACCCATTCTCTACCAACACCAAAACGCGCACAGACCCGAACAACTGATTGCGAAATGCTTCCGGAACCACAATATGCCCATTCGTGATTTGGGTCTCAAATTCAACTGCGTACATTTCTGCGCCTCCCTTTTCTATGAACGCCTTGCCAACCCCCGCCACACCCGCTCCGGCGTGAAGGGTAGCTCATTATACCAGACCCCCAGCGCGTTGTGAATGGCGGCGGCGATGGCGGGCGCGGTGGGGATAAAAGGCATTTCTGCCATGCCCCGGATGCCCAGCGGCCCCTGCGGGTCGGGGTGTTCCAGAATCACCGGCACGATCTCCTCCACCACATCGGCCACGCCAGGGATGAGATAGTTGCTCAGGTGGGGCGTCAGCGTGCGGCCCTCCTTCTGGATGAAGTTTTCCAGCAGCGTCCAGCCCACCGACTGGGCCACCGCGCCTTCGATCTGCCCCTCCACCTGCACGGGGTTGACCGCCCGCCCCACGTCGTTGACGCTGATCAGCCGCTTGACAGTGACGTGGCCGGTCTCCACATCCACCTCCACGTCAGCCACCTGCGCGCAGTAACCAAAAGTGATGTTGGGGTCGCTCTCCCCGGTCTCCCGGTCATAGGCAGTGGTAAGCCGGGGGTGATAGACAAACTCGGCGCGGGCGGGGCGTTCTTCGTTACGCCAACGGGCCAACGCTCCTTGCGCCGCGCCCAGAATGGCGTTGCCCGCCATAAATGTCATGCGGCTGGCCGACGCGCTGCCGCTGGAGCCGGTCACGTCTGTGTCGTGGGCCACGACTTCCACCTGGGATGCCTCCACGCCCAACGCCTCCGCGGCAATCTGGGCAAAGGCCGAGTGGCTGCCCTGGCCCATCTCCGCGCCCACACAGCCCACGCGTACCCGTTCAATGACCCCCGCGCCGTGCAATTCCACCCAGGCGTGGCAATGCTCCGGGAAGCCCAGGCTGAAGCCCACGTTTTTGTAACAGAGCGCGATGCCCCGGCCTCTGGCCGAGGAGACTGGGGATTGGGGACTGGGGATCGGATGCCCAGTCTCCAATCCCCAGTCCCCAGTCCCCTCTTTCCGCCATCCCCCCCGCCGCGCCGCCTCTGCCAACACTTCCTCGGCGGTGCAGCCAGCGGGGACGACACTGCGGGTGGCGAGGACTGAGCCGTCGTGGAGGATGTTGCGCATACGCAGTTCCACCGGGTCTATGCCCAGGGCTACGGCCAGTTTGTTCATCTGCCCTTCAGCGGCGAAGTGGCCCTGGGGCGCGCCAAAGCCCCGAAAGGCACCACTGGGACAGTTATTTGTATAGACGGTGCGTGCGTCTACGTGTACGTTGGGGATTTCGTAGGGACCCAGACACATCAGCGTGGCGTTGCCCAGGACTTTTGTGCTGGTATAGGCATAAGCCCCGGCGTCGCTGGTCACGTCCATACGCGCGGCCACGATTTTGCCCTCTCGCGTTGCGCCCCATTTGGCGTGGATGACAAAGGGATGGCGTTTGTGATGACCCCGGATCGACTCTTCCCGACTCCACACGATTTTGACCGGACGCCCTGTCTTGTGGGCAGCCAGGGCCAGGACGATCTGCACGGAGAGGTCTTCGCGCCCGCCGAACGCGCCGCCGATGGCGGGATAACGCACGACGATCTGCTCGGCGGGCAGGCCGAGGGCGTGGGCGATCTGCGCCCGATCCTCGTGCATCCACTGGCCGGCCGCGATGACTTCGATGCGGCCATCCTCCCGCACAAAAGCCAGCCCCGCCTCCGGCTGCAAATAGGCGTGCTCCTGGGCCTGGGTGCGGTAGGTATCTTCGACAATCACATCCGCCAGGGCAAAACCAGCGGCCACATCGCCCCGGCGCAGATGATATTCCAGGAGCAGATTGGAGGAGTTATCCCGCTCGCCGTAGGGAAATTTGCTGAAGACGTGGGGGTGGAGAACCGGCGCGTCGGCCCGCAACGCGGCCACCGGGTCAGTGACGACAGGCAATTCCGTGTATTCTACTTTCACCAGCGCAGCCCCAGCCTTTGCCTGCGCCGCCGTCTCTGCCACCACCACCGCCAAGCGATCCGCTTCCCAGCGCACAGTCTCGGCCTGACGGGTGCTGCCCGGCCCACACAGCACCGGCTGATCGGGCAAAATCAGCCCGTACTCGTTGACAAGCACATCCGCCGCGCTGAGAACGGCGATCACACCGGGCGCAGCCAGCGCAGGTGCAGTGTCTATGCGGGTGATGTGGGCGTGGGGCGCGGGGGCATAGACCAGCGCCAGCCATGCCTGGCCGGGCAGGTCAATGTCACCGGCAAAAGCGGCCCGCCCCGTTACTTTGTCCACAACGTCGCTGCGCTGGATGCTGCTGCCAATTGCGCGCATAGAAATACCTTACCTCATAAAAAATTGCACCATTGCGCTGCGGGCGTTGTCCAGCGCAGGCATACGGCGCATCCGCTTGATTTTGCAATCCATCAGCGAACTGAGCGACGAGAGCAGCCATTCGACCCGCTCGCTGCCCACATGAATTTCGCCAGGGACGCCCTGCATTTTCAGACAGACACGCACTATCCGTTTGGGTATTTCCGCCAGCATAGCGGCAAAGGTTGTCTCCACATAGAGGGGTTCACCGGACAGGATGGCCCCGCTGTTTTTGTCTACAACCATAAAGATATAGGCCATTTGCGGGCGGCTGTTGCGGTCTCCTACTACACCGGGCATCAGAAAAAGGTCTGCTTCGAAGATATTGTGGCTGCGGCGCAGACGGCGCACAGCATCGGCAGTCTCTCTGGGAATAAAGATGTCAATGGATTCTGGCTCGGCAGGTGGAATGGTGGCAATCTGATCTAGCCAACGGCCATCTTTTCCCAACACGCGGGTAAAAAAGCTGCCCCGTTCTGCTGGGAAGTCAATCTCATCTGCCCCAAAACGGGGTGCCGCATCCAACAGTTGTTCAAGCGCCAGGGTCAGAATGCGCGCTTCGTCGGCTTCCAAATGCCAGGGCGCAAAACCGGCCCGGTAGCTGCGCAAGAGCGGCCAGGCCATCTTCCCCCGGAATTTCAACCCCAACTGCTTGATTGTGTCCCGATCCTGGGCGCTCAGTTGCTCCCGATCCTCAAAAGAGGCTTGTAGATGGGCAATCTCGAGCAGCTCTTCGCCGCTCGCGCCGTCGTTGACGCGCGCGACAAATCCCATCAGTTGGTAGACAGCGCGCGCCCCTAGGTAGACGGCGATGGACAAATGTTCGCCCAAATTGCCCATCACACTGACAAAGCAGTATTCCTGGTTTTCCGGGTCTTGCACAGCGAAGACGTCCGTCTCAAACATCCATTCCCAGGGGGCCATCTCTTTCACCTGGGCGATCAATGCGTACAGACGACGCCAGGCGTCCGGGGTGGGTGCTATTTCCTGTGTCATTGTTCTCTCCTCTGATTGTTGTCCAGATGCCCGACTCTTCAGAAAGAATTGGACTTCTCATACTCGGCTTGGATGGCGGGGTGTCACATGGCCTTCCAAATAGGCGCGCATGGCGGCCATATCCGCCTCCATCGCGCCGGTGGTTTGAAAAGTAGGGCCAATGCCCACAATCCGCTGGGGATAGTCCAAATAGCCGAGAACAATCGGTACAGCCGCCGCCTGGGCGATGCGATAGAAGCCGCTCTTCCAGCGCTCCACTTTCTTGCGGGTTCCCTCCGGTGCCACAACCAGCACAAACTTCTCCCGGTTTTGAAACTCCGCCACCATCTGTTCGACCATCCCTTCGGGGGATTGGCGATTGACGGCAATGCCGCCCACAGCGCGCAAGAACCAGCCTGCCCAGGCTGGAAAGATCTCGGCTTTTGCCATAAAGTGAATTTCCAGCCCCGTGGCCAGAATAAAGGCGATGGCCCACACCGCATCCCAATTGGAGGTATGGGGTCCGCCCGCTACCACAAATTTGGGCGTATCGGGAAATTCCACCTGATAGCGCCAACCGCCCAGACGTAGAATCGTTTGCCCCAACCAACGGGTGATGGCACTGCCCCGCCGAGGCAATGAATCAGGAAAAATGAAGTCTTGTTGTGGTCTACTCACCGTTGCTCCTTGAATTGGTTGAGTAGTTGATTGGCTGGATGCCACCAATCAACTACTCAACCAATCAACTATCCTACTCCGCCGTTCCATCAACAGTACATCCCGCCAAACCCCGCGCATCTGGCCGATCTTTTCGCGGCGGCCCACAATGCGAAAACCGCAACGCTCGTGCAGGTGGACGCTGGCACCGTTTTCCGGGAAGATGCCCGCTTGGAGTGTCCAGATGCCCGCCGCCTCGGACTGCTCTACAAGTGCGGACAGCAGCGCCCGGCCCACGCCCTGCCCCCAGACAGACGCGTCCACGTAGACACTCACCTCTGCCACGCCCCGGTAGACGGAGCGTTTGGAGGTGGGGCTGAGGGCGGCCCAGCCCACCAGCGCTCCGCCTACTTCTGCCGCCAGCCGGGGGTGAGCCAGTTTGCCAGCGTCCCACTCGTCCCAGTCGGGCGCGGCCTGCTCGAAAGTGGCGTTGCCCGTAGCAATGCCCTCGGCGTAGATGCGACGCACAGCGGGCCAGTCGGCTGGATGCAGAGAGTGGATCACCATCAATGCCTCTACTGCTTTGCGTTGAAAATAGAACACAGATTATAGAATTTACGGATTGCTGCTTACGTCTCTTTTCCAGCCGCCACAACCGCGTCCAAAATTTTGCGGTAGCCCGTGCAGCGGCAGAGGTTGCCGGTCAGCGCTTGGGTGGCCTCGTCCCGGCTGGGGTGGGGTGACTCTTCCAACAATTTGGCCCCGCTCATCACAAAACCGGGTGTGCAATAGCCGCACTGCACACCGCCGCTGTGGGCCAAAGCCGCCTGGATCGGGTGCAGTGTGTCACCGTCGGCCAGCCCTTCCACAGTGACAACGACGCTGCCCGCGGCCCGCTCCGCCGGCACCAGACAGGCCATCACTGCCATCCCGTCCAAAAAGACCGTACACGCACCGCACTCGCCTTCAGCGCAGCCCTCCTTCACGCCCACACAGCCCACGGCGCGCAGAGAGTCAAGTAAAGTCATGTGGCTGGGCAGCTCGACCGATTCCCCGTTGACGAGTGCGAGTTGCGAGTTGCGAGTTGCGGGTTGCTCGGTCTGTTGTCCGCCGTCCGCTGTCCGCCGTCCGCTCTCCACGGGCCACCTGCCATCTGTCCCGCCCCAGAGTGTCACCGGTTTGTCGGGCCAGCCGTCCCGCTCGTGACCGTCGCGCAACTGACGCAGCAGGCGGGCAGTGAGCGCACCCACCATTGCCCGGCGATAGTCGCCTGTGGCGCGGATGTCGTCAATCGGGTTGGCCGATGTCACAGCCAGACGGGCAGCTTCAACAATCACCTCGTCGGTCAATGTTTTTCCGCTGAGGAAGGCTTCGGCGGCCGCGGCGCGGGTCACAACGGGCGTCACCGCGCCCAACGCAATAGAAGCTGCCTGAACCCCCACCCCTGACCCCTCCCCCACAGTGGGGGAGGGGGTGAGAACAACTGCTACACTGACAACGCTGATGGCCTGTGCCCGGCGCAGACCCAATTTGATGAAAGAACCGCGTTCGTTTTCGGCCAGGGCGCGCAGGGAAATGCCGGTGAGAATCTCGTCGGCGGCCAAATCCACGCGGCGGAAAGCGGTCATAAAAGCGGCCAGGGACAGCGTGCGCTCGCCCCGCACAGCGCTGGTCAGCGTCACGTCGGCGTCCAGGGCCAGCAGCGGCACAATCGCATCGTTGGCCGGGCTGGCCGTGATGACGTTCCCGGCCACAGTGGCCCGGTTGCGAATTTGCGGCGCGCCGACTTCCCAGCAGGCGCGGGCCAAGGGGAAGGCTTTCTGGACGATCAGCGCGCTGGCCGCGCACTGGTTGTGTGTCACCAGTGGGCCGAGATGGATGCGCCCGTCGCTCTCGCTGATTTCGGCCAGACCGGGGATGCGGGTCAGATCGATGAGGGACAGACCAGCGCCGTCCGGTCCCCGCCGCGCGCCCCGTTCGATCTCCAGAAGCAGATCCGTGCCCCCGGCGAGGATGCGGGCGCGGTCAGCCAACTCCGCTTTGCGGGCGAGGGCTTCGGTTAGGGTGGCAGGAGAGAAATAGGATGTGTACAAGTCAGGTTGTCACTCGTGGAACAAAGGTTCTTTTGGATACCCAATCAGGTACCTCTTAACCTGCAATATGCCCCGTTGTGCGTAGGAGCGTCTCCTGCACTGTAAGCTCGTGGCTGGCCGGGCGATCCGGTGGCTGCTTGCCTTGCAGCAGAGCGACAAAGGCTTCCAGTTCCAGATCGTAGAGTTCCTGGCGGCTCTGGGCCGAGATGGGGATGCGCTGCTCGCCCTGGCGATAGCCGCCGTCGGCCTCTTCCAGACAGAGGCGGATCGTATGGCCTGGCTCGAAGGGTTCCAGCAGAATGGCGCTGCCTCGGCTGCCGTAGACCTCAAAGCGGCGCGCCATCGGGCGAGGTTCCATCGCCGCAATATCCACAACCGCGATGGCTTTCTCATATTCCAATACGCCTAGCGTATTGTCGGCAAAGGCGGGGACAATGCCGCTGTGGTTGTGGAAGAAGCCGGTTGTACGCGTGGGCCGCCCCAACAACCAGACGATCTGATCCAGCATGTGGCCGGCCAGATCATAGAAGATGCCCGCTTTGTGTTCGCTGATCACCTCGCGCTGGGCTGGGCTGATCCAGGTGGACATGTGGGCGCGCACGGAAAAAATTTCGCCCAGCAGACCTGATTTCGTCCAGTTGGCAACGCGCCGGAAGCCGTTGTGGTAACGAAACATATAGCCCATCTGCACATAAAGCTGGCGGGCCTGGGCGTCGGCCATCACCTGCTGCCAGAGCGCCCAATTCTCACCCGCGGGCTTGTCATACCAGACGTGCTTGCCCGCAGCCACAATCTCCGCCGTCTGTTCCAGGCTCTCACTGTTCAGCCCTTCGGATGCAATCGCCACAATCGTCGGGTCGTCCAGCATTTCCCGTTTGTCGTTGAACCAGTAGACGTTGCGCAGCGGTCCGTCGGTGCTCTGCACCTGTTGACGGCGTTGCGCGTCCGGCTCGTAAACGCCGACTACCTCAACATCCGGGTTGGTCAACATTGACAACAGCTTGCCTGTGGCGTGTCCGTGTTTGGTGCCATATTGGGCCATGCGTAGAGAAGTCATAATTTGCTCCAATTTGTGTCTGAATGCCATTGCCTATAGTATGAACCCAACCGCGTAATAATTCAAACTGGGCACAAAACGAGCGGCTACTGATTCCCAGAATCGTGACCCACAAGGAGAGGGAAATGACAGACCAGAGCTTCCGCGATATCAACAAAAATGGCCGAATGGACCCCTACGAAGACAACCGTCTGCCTGTGGAGGAGCGGGTGGCCGATCTGCTGGGCCAGATGACGCTGGAAGAAAAGGCTGGGTTGCTTTTTCATTCAATGATTGGGATGAACGCCGACGGTACACTTCAGGACGGGATGGGCGGCTTTGGGCCGATCTTCACCACGCGGATGGTAGCGGAACAGAAGATCAACCACTTCAACATCTTGGCCGCAGCCGCGCCGGGAACGATGGCGGCCTGGCACAACCGTCTGCAACGGCTGGCTGCGTCCACCCGTCTCGGCATTCCTGTCACCCTTTCCTCGGACCCGCGCCACGCCTTCAGCGACAACCCCGGTGCGGCATTGATGGCCGGTCACTTCTCGGAGTGGCCCGAACCCATCGGGCTGGCCGCCATCGGCGACGCAGAATTGACCCGGCAATTTGCCGATATTGCCCGCCAGGAGTATCTGGCAGTGGGCATTCGGGTGGCGCTGCATCCGATGGCCGACCTGGCCACCGAACCGCGCTGGGCGCGCAGCAACGGCACTTTTGGCGAGGACGCGCAGCTTTCCGCCCGACTCACTGCGGCCTACATCCGGGGTTTTCAAGGCGAGACTCTCGGCCCCCAAAGCGTAGCCTGTATGACCAAACACTTCCCCGGCGGTGGGCCACAGATGAACGGCGAAGACCCCCACTTTGCCATTGGCAAGGAGCAGGTCTATCCCGGCGATCATTTCGACTACCACCTGATCCCTTTCGAGGCCGCCTTTGCCGCGGGCGCGTCCCAGGTTATAGCCTCCTATGGGATGCCTGTGCAGACAGAACACGAACCGGTGGGATTCGGCTTCAACAAAGGGATCATTACCGGCCTCCTGCGGGAGAAGTATGGCTTCGACGGCATTGTCTGCACGGATTGGCTGCTGCTGACCGATGTGCTGGGGCCGGACGGACGTGTGATGATCGAAGCCAAGTGCTGGGGTGTGGAACATCTGAGCGTGGCGGAACGGGTGAAGAAGGCGCTGGATGCCGGCGTGGATCAGTTCGGCGGTGAAGCCTGCCCGGAGGTGGTTGTGGATTTGGTGCGCAGCGGACAGGTGAGCGAGGCGCGCATTGACGGTTCGGTGCGCCGTCTGCTGCGCGAGAAGTTCCGCCTGGGATTATTCGACAATCCTTTTGTGGACGAGGAGCGGGCTGTCGAAATTGTGGGCAATGCCGACTTTCAGACGGCAGGCAATCTGGCCCAGCGCAGGTCGCTTGTCCTGCTCAAAAACGGCGGGGAGAATGCGCCTCTGCTGCCCCTCTCCGGGCGGCCCAAACTCTACGTGGAAGGCATCGCCCCCGAAGCCGTCGCCCCCTTCGCCGATCTGGTGGAGAGTCCCGACGCGGCTGATTTTGCCCTTCTGCGCCTATCCACGCCCTATGAACCGCGCGAAGGTTTTCTGGAGTGCTTCTTCCATTCAGGCGATCTGGACTTCAAAGAGCCGGAACTTTCCCGTATCCTGGCGATTCTGCGCCGGGTGCCGACGATTGTGGACATCTATCTGGAACGGCCCGCGGTCATCCCGGAAATTGCGGCCAACTGCGCGGCCCTGCTCGCCAACTTCGGGGCCAGCGACGCCGCGCTGCTGGATCTGATCTTTGGCCGCTTTGCGCCGACGGGCAAGCTGCCCTTTGAACTGCCCTCGTCTATGGCAGCCGTGCGCGCGCAGAAGGAAGATGTGCCCTACGACTCGGAGAATCCGCTCTTCCCCTTCGGGTTTGGGCTGTAAGAGAGTGGGACAGTCGGAGACTGATAACTGTCTTACTGTCCTACTCTCCCTCCGTCTCGTCCCACTCCTCCAACAGCAGCGCTTCGCCGCCCCCGTCACCGCTACGAATGGCCTGCTCGAAATGGCGCAAGGCCACGCGCATCTTCTCCTGGCGCATCGCCATTGTCAGATCGCCGCGTGTCCGCTCCAGCACGCCGCGCAGCACGTCGGTCTGGCGACGCAACCCCATCGTCACCGCGTCGGGAAAGTCCACTGTCACCTGTAAGGAGTATACGTCGTCCATCATACGCAGGAAGGGTTCGGCAGCCTCCACCTGATCCTGGCGCATGAGGTCCAGGGCAAAGCGACGCATCTCCGTGGCCGCTTCGGACATCCCTTTCAGGTAGGTTGCGCCCGTCACTTGCAGCGCGGCCGGTGTGGGAAAATCGCCGCCAGTGATGAAGGCGTGGAGCAGATGGGCCTCCACCACCTCCTTCAGCGCGTCCTGCGTGTAGCCCGTGTGGTAGAGGTCGGGGAAAGCGGCCAGCGGCGCCACCATCGCCGCGGCGTCCTGGCGAGCCTGGGCGAGGAGGGATGCGGCCTCGTCCATTTCGTGGCGGTGCATGGCGCGGATGCTGTGGGCGCAGATGCGGATCAGCGCCCGGCTGCGCGTCAACGTCTCGTCGCGCGCCGCGTTGATGCGCTCCATCTCTTCGATAATCCCATCCACAATCGCGGAAAGTCCGTTGTCGGCCATCGCTTAGAATCCCCCGGCAAAGGTATCAATCATCAATTTCACATCGCCCAGCGGGTAGAGAATCGGGCAGGTGGCGCCGTTTTCCATATACTGGCGCACTTTGGCCTTCACCTGCTCCGGCGTGCCGCTGGCGGTGATGCGTGTCACCAGATCATCCGGCACTAAGTGCATGGCCTGGCGCACCTGCTCATGCGTGGCGGGCCAGCCCAGGATGGACTGAATCTTCTCCACAATTTCCGGTTTGACGCCGCTGGCTTTGGCAATGTGGGGCTGCTGCGCCAGGTATTGGGTGAGCAGCTCGCGCGCCCCGTCCAGGGCCGTCTGCTGGTCGTCATGTACAGAGCAGACGATCAGTTGCGGGCGGTCAATCTCGTCCAGTGTGCGCCCGGCGGACTTTGCGCCCCGTTCCAACTGTTCCAACGCCTCGTGGTTGTAATCGGGCGGCACGCAATAGTTGAGTACCGCACCGTCGGCAATCGCGCCCGTCATCTCCATCATTTTGGGTCCGGTCGCGCCAATCATAATGGGAACGTTGCGCGGTTCACGCCGGCCATGCACCACATCCAACTCGATGCCGTTGACTTTGTGGAACTCGCCGTCGAAGGTCACATTTTCCATCGCCAGCAGACGGCGCATCACCTCAATCGTCTCCTGCATAGCCAGCAGGGGTTTGCGCCGGTCAATGCCCACATTCTTGGCCAGCGGATCCCACCAGGCGCCGATGCCGCAGATGATGCGGTCCGGGGCCAGATCGTCCAGTGTCAAAAAGGTAGCGGCCAGCAGCCCGATGTTGCGCGTCCAGTTGTTGATGACGCCCGATCCGATTTTGATGCGTTCGGTGACGGCAGCGAAGGCGGCCATCGGCACAATCGCATCGCGCACCAGTCGGCTCTCGGCCTGCCAGACCGCCTCGAAGCCTCGCGCCTCGGCGTATTGGGCGTAGGCCATCCCGTCGCGGATGGGGTGTTTGTCCTGCAAATAGAGGGCGACGCGGGTGTATTTGTTGTCGGCCATAGCGGGAAGGCTCCTTTGCCGGTGAAGAAGAAAAGATGATGGGATTCTGGGATGATATGAAAATCGCAAGTCGAGAGAATTGTACCAGAAACTGAGTTTCTCAGAGAAACTCAGTTTCTGTTTTTCTTCTGCGCGGTTTTGTGGTATAAACAATCACAACCGCGGCAGATTCTTTCCGTTTGGGTGGGCAGTGTAAACCGGTTTTCAAAAACCAACCCCATTCCATCCATTCGGTCTCTATCTACCCGGCCATCGTCTTTTTCCCAGTTGTCAATCCTCTGTTATTCCGAATGCTTCGATTCTATCGAAACAATCCACTTGCGTCCTGATCCCATAGGAGGTGTACTCTTGCAAGCGTTCGATTTTGTTTCAGCCCGTAGTGTAGATGAGGTGGTCGCTGCTTTGGCCGCCGGGGGCGAACGCGCCAGGCCACTGAGCGGTGGCACTGACCTGCTCGCTCAGATGAAGGAAGGCCGGCGCAGTTATGCAACCGTTGTCGATCTGAAGCGCATCCCCGAACTGATGGAAATGCGCATCAGCGCCGACAAAGGGCTGTGGTTGGGGGCGTCGGTGCCCTGCCACATCATTAACAACCACGCCGACATTCAAAAGATGTACCCCGCGCTGCACGACTCCACCGGTCTGATCGGTGGCACGCAGATTCAGGGGCGGGCCAGTCTGGGCGGCAACCTGTGTAATGCCTCCCCGGCCGCCGATGGCATCCCGAACCTGATTGTCCACAATGTCGTTGCCCACATCGCGGGACCCAATGGACAGCGCACGGTGGCCGTGGAAGATTTTTGCACCGCGCCGGGTCGCAATATCCTGCAGAACGGCGAAGTGCTGGTCGCCCTGGAATTCCCGGCCCCGGTCAAGAATTTCGGCGCGGCCTATCTGCGCTTCATCCCCCGCAACGAAATGGACATCGCAGTGGTGGGTGTGGGCGCTTCGGTTGTGCTGGACGACAGCGGCCAGACCATCCGTTCGGCGCGCATCTCGCTGGGCGCGGTTGCGCCCACGCCGCTCTTTGTCGCAGCGGCCGGCGACGCGCTGGCCGGGCAGCCCGTCTCGGAAGAGACGCTGGACAAGGCCGCCCAGATTGCCTGGGAAGCGGCCAAACCCATCAATGATATGCGCGGCACGATTGCCCAGCGCAAACATCTGTCGGGTGTGTTGACCAAACGCGCATTGCGCATCGCCATCGATCGGGCGCGGGGCACCTCGACCGTCGATTCTCTGGGGAGGCTGAACGGACATGGCTAAGAAAGTGATGGTCCAGACCACCATCAATAACGACGAAACCACATTCGTGTGTGAGACCCGCCAGACACTTCTGGAGGTGTTGCGGGACGAGTTGGGCATGACCGGCACCAAAGAGGGCTGCAGCAACGGCAACTGCGGTGCCTGCAACGTTATGTTGGACGGCGTGCTGGTCAACTCCTGTCTGGTGTTGGCCGTGGAAGCCGAAGGGCGCACAGTGACGACGATTGAAGGCATCGCCGAACCCGACGGGCTGCACCCTTTACAGCAAAAATTTCTGGAACACGCGGCCCTGCAATGTGGCATCTGCACGCCGGGCTTTATCGTATCGTCCAAGGCGCTGCTGGAACACAACCCGCACCCCAGCGAACACGACGTGCGTCTCTGGCTGGCGGGCAATCTCTGCCGCTGCACGGGTTATGACAAAATTGTGCGGGCCGTGCTGGATGTAGCGGGGGCGTGAAAGGTGATGCGTGAAACGTGAAACGTGCTGCGTGAAACGTGCTACGTGAAACGTGCTACGTGAAATCACCCGGATACGCAGCACGCAGCACGTAGCACGCAGCACGCTTCTTATTATAGAAAGGCAGGTTATTTTATGGCAGTGATCGAAAAAACAATGCGTACCACAAACGGCCACAGCAGCCCGGTCACGAGTACACCGGCCGCTGGCTACAATATCATCGGCAGCCGCCCACTGCGCCCAGACGGGGTGGATAAAGTGACCGGGCGGGCCATCTACGGCGCGGATGTGCGTTTGCAGGGGCTACTCTACGGCAAAGTTCTGCGCAGCCCCCACGCCCACGCCCGCATCCTCTCCATTGACACCAGCAAAGCCGAGGCTCTGCCGGGTGTCAAAGCGGTCGTCACGGGCAAAGACCTGCCCACAGCCGCGGATAAGATTGAAGATTTGGGCGAAAGCGCCATCAATCTGATGTACCTGAGCGCCAACATCCTGGCCCACGACAAGGCGCTCTACCACGGCCACGCCATCGCCGCGGTGGCCGCCACCGACATCCACACGGCCGAAGAGGCCATCGGTCTTATCGAAGTGCAGTACGAAGTGCTGCCCCCGGTGATGACCGTCGAACAGGCGCTGGCCGACAACGCGCCGATCCTGCTGGAGAATCTGCGCACCGACGAGATGGGCGAGAAGGGGACAAAACCCACCAATCTGGCCCAACACTTCCGCCACCAGCGCGGCGATATGGAAGCAGGCTTTGCCGCGGCCACGCTGATCGTCGAGCGCAACTTCCGCACAGAGACAGTGCATCAGGGCTACATCGAACCCCACACCGGCACGGCCCAATACAACAGCGACGGTCAGGTGACGATCTGGGCCACCACCCAGGGCACCTTTGCCGTGCGCGAGCAGACCTCTGAGATTTTGGGCATCCCCGTCTCTCAAATCAAAGTCATCCCCACGGAGATCGGCGGCGGTTTTGGCGGCAAAATCAATGTCTATCTGGAACCGGTGGCTGTGCTGCTCTCCAAAAAGGCGGGCGGCAAGCCGGTCAAGCTGGTGATGAGCCGCACCGAAGTCTTGCAGGCCACCGGCCCCACCTCCGGCTCCAACATCCGCATCAAAATGGGTGTGGATGCCAACGGCAAGCTGACCGCGGCCCACGCCGACCTCTACTACGAAGCGGGCGCGTTTCCCGGCTCGCCGGTGGGTGCGGCGGCCAATGTGGTCTTTGCCCCCTACGCGCTGGACAACCTGCAAGTGGATGGCTACGATGTGATTGTCAACCGCCCCCGCGCCGCGGCCTACCGCGCGCCGGGCGGGACAAACGCCGCCTTTGCCACGGAGAGCGTACTCAACGAAATCGCGGAAAAACTGGGGATTGACCAGGCCCACATCCGGCTGATCAATGGGGCCAAACAGGGCGACCGCCGCCCCGACGGCCTGCTCTATTCCGAGCCGGTCGGTCTGCTGGAGACGGTGCAGGCCATCGCCGAGTCGGATCACTACAATACGCCGCTGACCGGCAAAAACCAGGGGCGGGGGATTGCCTGCGGCTATTGGAACAACTGGGGCGGCAAGTCCAGCGCCACGGCCATTCTCAACGCCGACGGCACTGTGAGCCTGAACGAAGCCTCCACCGACATCGGCGGCAGCCGGGCTTCGATCGCGATGCAGTTTGCCGAGGCCATCGGCATTACTTACGAACAGGTCAAACCGCGCGTGGGTGACACCGATTCGGTGGCCTACAACGACGTGACCGGCGGCAGCCGCACCACCTTCAGCACAGGCATGGCCGCCTACAATATGGGCGTGGAGATGCTGGCGCAGATGAAGGCGCGGCTGGCTGACCTCTGGGATGTGGCCGCTGTCGAGTA
>CAMDEX010000080.1 GCA_945897075.1 Litorilinea aerophila | reverse complement strand
CTTGCTGCGCCCGGGGCACCAAAGACGGGCGCAGCAAGCAGCGCCCCTACCGTGCAAATCTTTATCTGAAAACTATAGAACGCGGATCGAGCAGATTGGGCGGATAACAGCGGATAAAAAAATCTGCGCAAATCGGCTGTTTCTGCGTTCATCCGCGTCCCTATTCTGATTTCATCCCCCTGCCACTTGCAGCAAAACCTTGCCCGCAGCGGCGGTGCGGGCATACTCCACGGCCTCGGCCACCTGGTCAAGCGGGAAAATCTCTGCGACCGCGGGCGACCAATCAACGACAGACAAGAGGCGGATGGTGCGTTCAAAAAGCTCGATGCCACCCCAGGAGGTGCGCAAGCTATATTCGCGCATAAACATATCGTTGGGTGAGATGGGCACAGCCAGGCCAGCCGGGGCGACGCCGCCCCAGACGACCGTTCCCCCAATCGCCACCACCTGGAGCGCCTGGGAGAGGGCCGGCTCCAGTCCCACCGCTTCGATGCTCACCTCCACCCCGCGCCCCTGCGTCTGATCCATCACGACAGTATAGAGGTCGTCGGCTGCCGGATCGACGACGGTAGGGATGCCCATACGCCGCGCCAGCGCACGGCGGGCAGGGCGCAGATCGCTGATAATCAGATTGGCCGCGCCGTTCTGTTTGGCGAGGAGCGCGGCAAAGAGACCAATCGGCCCGGCCCCGATGACACAGACATTCATCCCGCTGCGCAGCCCGGCGCGGTCGAGGATGCGCACAGACGCGGAGAGCGGCTCGGTGATCGCGCCGACCGCCAGAGGTACGCTGTCGGGCAGGCGGTGGACGAGTTTTTGGGGTGCGGCGATCAGATCAGCCCAGGAGCCGCCGCGCTGGGTGGTTTTGCGGCAGAGCGCGCTGCCGCCGTTGTGACAGAGATCGCAACGGTGACAGGGGCCGCGTGGGGCAACTGTCACCCGCTGGCCGATCTGGAACGACTCAACCGCATCGCCCACCGCAGTCACCACGCCCGCATACTCGTGGCCCAGGGCCGCGGGCGTCGGCGCATCGCCGCCGCTGCTGCTGGAGAGTTGGAAACCCTCGATCATATGCAGTTCCGAACCACAGATGCCTGTGTAGGCGACGGCAACGATGACCTCGTCCGGGTGTTCGATCTGCGGGCGTTGCCTTTGTTCGAGCCGGACATCCAGACGGCCATGCAGAAATGCAGCGCGCATCGTCATTGTAGACCCCCTATCTTCTGCCAACTTCCCTATCCGAGTAACGCAAAGCTATCATAACACGGGAGACGGCCCTCGACAATCAGATATGGTATACTTCTCATCATCCGTTCATCCTTTTCCCCATACCCAAAGAGGACCCCCTATGACTGACTCGCACGTCTTGAAAGTTCATATCACCGGTGTCTACGGGCTGATTGGCAACCTCGTTTACGGCCATCTGCACGCCCAACCGGAGCGCTATGATGTCTATGGCAGTGGACGGCGCACGATGAGTTCTGTGCGGGCCGACGCCGAGAGCATCCTGCGCCTGCCGGACGATCACTTTATGCTTGCGGACCTGGCCGATGCCGCGGCCATGGCCAGGGCGATGGAGGGGATGGATGCTGTACTGCACATCGGCGCGGTGCCCAACCCCGACGCTACCTTTCAAGAGGTGGTGGACAGCAACATCCGCGGCACCCATCATGTGTTGGAAGCCTGCCGTCTGGCTGGTGTCAAGCGTATGGTCTATGCCAGCTCGATCATGGCGACTTGGGGCTACTACGTCTATGCTGAACCCTACCGTTCGATTCGCGAAGGACGTCTGGACTCCCTCCCCGATCCGCTGCCTGTCATCACCCACCGCGACCCCGTGCGCCCAACAGAGCCTTATTCGGCCAGCAAAGTGTGGGCAGAAGCCTATTGCCGTACCTATGTGGATGCTTACGGCATGTCCATTGTCTGCCTGCGCATCGGTGGTGTGAACAAGGAAAACAGGGCCGGCCAACCCGCGTCCCAGGCTGTCTGGTGCAGCCATCGCGATGTGGTCAATATCACCGAGCGCGCATTGAAGGCTACTGAAAAACCGGTCTACGACATCTGCTACGCTGTCTCCGACAGCCGCTATCGCTGGGTAGATATGGCCCACACCCTGGACGTGTTGGGCTATGCACCCCAAGACCGCGCCGAAGAGAACATTTAGTACAGCGTGGCGTAAATACACCAATCGTTGCTGGCGTGGTGCGTGGTGCGTGGTGCGTGGTGCGTGGTGCGTGGTGCGTGGTGCGTGGTGCGTGGTGCGTGGTGCGTGGTGCGTGGTGCGTGGTGCGTGGTGCGTGGTGCGTGGTGCGTGGTGCGTGGTGCGTAGTGCGTAAGGTGGCGAAGCCACAGCGTTGCGTGCAAACCAGGCCAGTGAGCGCTGATTGAGTAGCCGAGTCTGCGAGGCGTATCGAAATCAAGCGAACGGATAAGTAGCTGATTTCGTCCCTACCCGCTGGGTTTCGATACGGCGGGAAACAGCACCCGCCTACTCAACCTGCGCTAGTCTTGCGTCGTTGGTCACGTTTCACGTTTCACGGGTCTGGCCGAACAACTAACGCTTATGACGTCGATCTTTTTGCGGTACGGAGTATATCAGTCACGCACCACGCACCACGCACCACTTCAATCATACAGGGACTTACCCCCATCCAGTAAGGTATCAGAGCAACCATGCCAACCGATAACCGCTTTTTGGATCTGAACCATCTGCAAACCCTGGCGCTCTCCACCCTGACAGACCCGGTGCTGTTGATGGTTGTGAGCGGGGCGCATCTCTACGGCTTCCCTTCGGCGGACAGCGATGTGGACCTGCGCGGCATTCACCTGCTCGCTGTGCCTGCGCTGCTGGGGCTGGATCTGCCTAAGCAGACCGTCACCCGCACCTGGGACGATGGAGGGCTGGAGGTAGATTTAGTCAGCCACGACTTGGGCAAGTATATGGCTCTCCTGCTCAACCAGAACGGCAACTACCTGGAACATCTCTTCTCGCCCCTGGTGGTGGTAGAGACGCCCTGGGCCGACGAGCTACGCGGCCTTGTCCGCCAGGGAAGCATTACCCGCCATGTCTACCACGCTTACGCTGGCTACGCCAGAGATCAGTGGCAGATGTGGCGCAAACAGGCGGAAGCGGGCGCAGCCCGGATCAAAACGCTGCTCTATGCCTACCGGGTCAGCCTGACCGGGCTACATCTGTTGCGTACAGGTGAGGTCAATGCCAATCTGATCGAGCTCGCCCCCGTTTATGGCTTCAGCCATCTCCTCAGCCTGGTTGAGGCCAAACAGCAGGAGAAGGTCGCTCTGCATCTGGCCGTGGATGAACACAACGCGGCGCTAACGCTCTTGCAAGAGCAGTTGCACGCGGCCTACACAGAGAGTCATCTGCCCGAAAAGCCGGCCAACCGGCCCGCACTCAACGATTTTCTGGTTCGCGTGCGTCTGGAACTGGGTTGGGGAAAGGGAGCAGCCGCGTGGAATGGCTAGAGCGGAGTACCATTCTGCGTGTGGTGTGGGGCAGCCGGGCCTTTGGCACAGCCGACGCCGACAGCGACACCGACATCCGGGGCGTCTTTATCCCACCCCGGCCTTTGTTGCTGGGACTGGGCCGTTTCGAGCAATACGAAGACGCGGCCAGCGATACGGTCATCTACAGCCTGGCCAAATTCGTGCGTCTGGCCCTGACCAACAACCCCAACATCCTGGACATTCTCTGGGCAGATGACGAAGACGTACTCTTCATAGACGAGTACGGCCAACGGCTGCGCACGTCCCGCGACCTCTTCCTCTCCCGCCAGGTGGCCCAGACCTATGCGGGCTACGCGGCCAGCCAGATTCAGCGCATGGAGACCCACTACCGCTGGCTGCACAACCCACCCGACCACCAACCGACCGCGGCCGAGTTCGGCGCACAACCCCACCCGGCGGGAGGAGTGCGCTTCCCCAATACCCACCAGGAGCGGGCCTTTCAATCAGCCAACAAATATTGGCAGAATTATCAGAAGTGGCGGGCCAACCGCAACCCAGAACGGAGCGCGCTGGAGGAGGCTCACGGCTACGACACCAAACACGCCCTGCACCTGCTGCGCCTCTATCGCATGGGCATTGAGATTCTGCGCGAGGGGGTGGTGCGGGTCAAACGACCAGACGCGGCCTGGCTGCGTTCCGTGCGCGCTGGCCGCTATAGCTATCCCGAACTCATGCAATTGGTCGCCTCTTTGCAGCAGGAATTGGCGGCTGCGGAAGCCCAGACCACCCTACCTCTGCAACCGGACGAAGCCGCCATCAACGCCCTCCTCGTTGCACTCCACTGGCAAGCGCTCCAGTCAGAACGCTTCTGGTAAACGCAGGAAAACCCAAGCCCCCGCCACTTCACGCAAGGTAGAAGATGGCGGGGGCTTGCGCGCTTGCCAGAGCTAGAGATGCCCGGCGTGGCTCAGCGCCAGCCAGAAGAGATAGCGCCAGGGGATCTCCCCGCGCACGCTTGCGCTGTGGGCAACAGGTGTCACCCCAGCAGCAGGGCCTTCCTTCAGCGTCCGTTGCAGGAAGGCGAGAAGCTGTTGCCAGGCCGCCTGCTGTGGGCCGCCCTGCGCAATCTCCTCCACCCCCTGCACAAAGGCGTGGGGCTGCCCCTCGTAGACAGTAATTTCGTGGGGGATGGCTGCCACTTCCAACCCCTGGCGCAGCGCTTCCACCTCCGTCAGGGGGATCGACTGATCCGCACCCCCAAAGATGCCCAGAACCGGCCCAGACAGCCTCGCCAATTGGGCCGGGTCGGCGATGATCTGGCCGTAGAAGATGGCCGTGGCCGCCAAGGCTGGGTTGCTCAAACTGTAGCGCAGCGCTGTGCCTCCGCCAAAGCAGAAGCCCATCACCCCAATGCGATCCGCCTGCACATCCGGCTGCGCGGCCAGCCAACGGTAGGCTGCGTCCACATCGCCGTCAATCTGGGCCGGGTCGGCGGTGATGACGTTGTAGATGGCGCGCGGAATCCAGTTGGTGGTGCCGCTGCGGAAGACGTTGGGCGCAATCACCAGATAGCCTTCCTGGGCCAATGCGTCGGCTTTGCCGATCATCTCGGCGCGCAGACCGTAGAATTCGTGCAGCATAATCACGGCGGGGAAGGGTCCTTCACCCGCTGGTTTGGCCAGATAGGCGCGAATCTCTGTGCCGTCGGCCGCGGTCACACGCATATTCGTCAGGTTGTCTAATCGTCCTGGGCCTAAGAGACCGTCCACCAGCAGGCTGCCAAAGAGCAGGAGAAGCGCACTGGCAAGGGTAATCAAGAGACCCAGCCCAATCCGTTTGAAGAGTCTGCTCATTGGAAGCGGTTCGCCTCCGGGTCAAGCGTGTCGAAACCCACCGCATCCAGCCGCGGCCACAGTTCGTCTGGGATGGGGAGAGCGGCCAGACCGATGGTCTGTTGCACCCGCTCTGGCCTGGTCATGCCGACGACGGTGCTGGTGACGCGGGGATCGCGCAGGGAGAATTGGAGCGCGGCCGCGATCAGCGGCACACCGAATTGCTGACAGACCGCGGCCAGTTGGCGCGTGCGCTCCACAATCGCGGGGGGCGCGTCCTGGTAGGCGTAGCGGGCGTAGGCGTCCGGCCCCTTGGCCAGAATACCGCTGCCATAGGGCGCAGCGTTGACGACAGCCACGCCCATTTTGGCGCACAGATCGAGCAGGGGATCAGCCGAACGGTTGATCAGTGTGAAGCGGTTGTGGGTCTCCACCGCGCTGAAGATGCCCGTCTCCACGTAGCGCATGAGCATTTTGATCGGCCCACCGGAGATGCCGATGTGACCGATGACGCCCTGCGCCTGGTAGCTTTGTAGCGTCTCCAACGCGCCGCCCGCCCCCATCACATTCTCGTAGGTGGTGTGTTCGGGGTCGTGGATGTAGACGTATTGCAGGTGATCCACCCCCAGCCGTTGCAGGCTGCCCTCCACGGAGCGCTTGAACTGCTCCCCGCTGAAGCTGTTGGTTTCTGGGTCGCGGTCGCCTTTGGTGGCCAGAACAAAGCCAGCAGGCAGGCCACCCATCTCCCGGATGACGAGGCCGATACGCCGCTCGCTCTCGCCGTAGCCATAGATGGCCGCGGTGTCCAGAAAGTTGATCGGGCTGGCAAAGGCGGCGCGCACGGTGGCCAGGGCATTTTCTTCCGGCACACTGTAGGCGAAGGTTTCGGGCATGTCGCCCAACGGGGCCGCACCCACACAGATGGGCGTGACCTGGAGACCGCTGGACCCCAGCGGGCGCAGGGGCAGTGCATTGGATGTACTCATTGCTTCCTTACTTTCTCTTACTTTCTATGGTGAATTGTGGCTGCTTGTGTGGACACAGCAGTGAGAGACTCTTTGTGATGGCAGACGGCAGACCACCGACCGCGCATGTAGGACAATCATACGCTATTTCGGCTTTTTGCGCTACGGGCCGAGGCAAGAAATCAGAACTGCGCATACATACGTACAATCCTATAAGGGCACGATATATCGTCTTCCATCCTCCGTCCTCCGTCTTCCGTCCTCCGTCCTCCGTCTTCCGTCCTCCGTCCTCCATCCTCCATCGGCTCTCTCACCCCCTGCGCTCGCTCCAGGGCATAGACATAATGCGCGCCATGCCGGCGTCGTCCAGCTCGATGCCCAGCCCCGGCTTGTCGGGCACAGCCACACAGCCCTCGGCGTCCAGCACAAAGGGTTCTTGCAGATAGCCCTTGCCGATGAGGGTGCGCTCGCCGTCCCGGTAGTCGTTGACTTCGTTGTGCTCCTGCACCAGAAAGTTGGGCAGGGTGGCGTCCAGTTGGATCGAGGCGGCCAGGGCCAGGGGGCTGAGCGGGCAGTGCAGCGCCATTTTGGCATAGGCCGCTTCGCCGATGGCCGCTATCTTCTTACATTCGGTGATGCCGCCGGCGTGGGCGATGTCCGGTTGCAGCACAGAGAGCGCGCCGCGGGCCAACGCGTCGAAGAAGATCCACTTGCCCATCCAGCGTTCCCCCGCCGCGATGGGCACACTGGTACGGCTGGCAATCTGCGCCAATATATCCACTCGTTCCACGGGCATCGGTTCCTCCACAAAGAGGGGGCGGTGGGGGGCGATGGCTTCGATTAGCTGGCTGGCGATGGACGGGTGGGGGTTGTGGATGTCCACGGCCACATCCACAGCGGGGCCAGCCCCCTGGCGCACCGCGGCAAACCATTCGGCGAAGCGATCCACCTGCGAGGTGACTTCCAGCCCATCGCCCGGCCCAAAGTGGACTTTGAGCGCGCGGAAGCCCCACTCCTGGGTCAGGATGCGGGCAGCCTCGGCAAAGGTGCGGGGATCGTCGGGCGGTAGAGCGGGCGTGGGCGGGCGACCAGCCCGGTAGGGCTGGCCCGGCTGCACGTACCAGGGCAGACTGCCGCCGGTGGCCCGGTAGATGCGGATGCGATCCCGGCACGCCCCGCCCAGAAGTTTGTGGATGGGCAGCCCGGCGGCCTTGCCCGCCAAATCCCAGAGGGCGATGTCAATGCCACTGAGCGCGCTCATCTTGACCGGGCCACCCACATAGCCCAGCCCGCTGCTGTACATCGTCTGCCAGAGTTGCTCCACGCGTGTGGGGTCTTGGCCGATGAGGAAAGGCTCAAGGCGGCGCACTTCGGCGATCACCACCTCCGGGTGGTTCTCCAGATAAGGCTCGCCCAGACCGGTCAATTCTGTATCGGTGTGGATGCGCAGCCAGACCCAACTGGGCGGGACGCGGAGGATTTCCAGTTCAGTAATTTTCATTGTTGGCTCCTGTCTTTGGCAAAGGTTGCACGGCCTCGGTCATCGTTTCGGCCACTCGTCAGACCTGTCAGGTGCGCAGATAAAGTTCCCGCGGATTTCCAGACTGCTCCACCTGCGCACCTGACAGGTCTGGCCCGCACGATGACCAAGCCCGGTTGCACCAGTGTACTGCAATTGACAAGTCTAGTACAGAAGGTGGCGTAGCCACAAGCCAAAGCTGGTCGGTGAAACGTGAAAGTATGTGACATGAATTCACGTTTCACGTTTCACGGGTCTGGCCGAGCGACTAACGCTGATGACGTCGCTCTTTTGGCGCTACGGAGTAGAGGTCGAATACCCAATACCTTCTCCCCAGCCAGTTGGCAGACCCCCCCTGCTTAGGGTACAATGCAACCTTACCCGCATCCACCCCCGGGAGAGAGTATGCAGCTGCGCCGCCAAACAATCTTGGGTCTCGTCGGCTACCTCTTCATCGGCACGGCTTCGGTACTCATCCCGTCGGTCATGCCTTCCATCACTGGCGAATACGCAGCAGCGGGTCTTTCCCTGGCCGCCATCGGGTTGATCTTCCCTGCCCCCGCACTGGGGGCCATCGTTGGCAATCTACTGGCCGGGGTCGCGGCCGATCTGCTCGGCTATGGCCGACTGGTCTTGCTCTCTGCCCTCTTGCTGGCTGCTGCTCTGGCCCTGGCCGGGCTGGCCCAACCCTGGCTGCTCTTTCTGGCCGCCTTCGCCGTAATCAGCGCCACCCAAAGCGCCCTTGCCACTGGTCTCAATGTGCTGATCGTTGATGCCAACCCCCAGGCGCGCGGCAGAGCACTCAATACCCTGCACGGCGTCTACGGCATCGGTGCCGCTGTCTCGCCCCTGATCTTTGGCTATCTGCTTCACAATGGTCTGCCCTGGCGCTGGGCGCTGGGCGGCACAGCCCTACTCTGGTTTGTCTACGGGATGGGCAGTCTCTTGCTGCAGCGCAGACCAGCGGCCCGCAGCGTGCGACGTCGGATGCCTGCCATAGACTTTTCGATGCTGCGTGCCCGCCCCTTTCTGGCCCTCTTTGCTGTCGCCTTCATCTACAACGGCGTGGCCTATAGTCTGTTGGGATGGGTCGCCCTCTTTATGCAGAAATCGGCCGGCTTCTCTGCCTTCTTCTCCATCTCGCTCATCTCAGTCTTCTACGTCGCGCTGACGATGGGCCGTTTCGCCTGTGCGGCGATCAGCGAACGCATTGGCTACGGGAGCACCCTGCTGCTGCTGGCTGTGGGCATCACAACCACCTACCCGCTGTTGGTGTTGAGCAGCAGTGCGTTGTGGGTGGCGGCAGGTGTCTTTCTCACAGGGTTGAGCCTTTCTGGTCTCTTTCCCACGGCCCTGGCCTATGGCAGCCGCCTATATCCAGAGCGGACAGGCACGGTTTCCGGCACGCTCAGCGTCTCGATGACCCTGAGTGCGATGATTCCACCCGTGTGGACGGGTGTCATCGCCGAACGGTGGAGTTTTCAGACCGCGCTAGGGGTCAATTATCTGATGGTGGTGGCGTTGCTGGTTGTGGCGATTTATCTGCGTAGGAACGACCGCTGACCGACGACCGCTGTCTGCTGTCCACCGTCCGCAGTCCACCGACCACCATCCGTCGTCAAATACCCAAAGGAGAACCCAATGAGCGATACAATTACGACAGCCCCGCCGATTCTGGAGCGCTTCCGGCTGGATGGCCGCGTGGCGCTGATTACCGGAGCAGGACAGGGGATTGGCCGGGGCTATGCGCACGCGCTGGGCGAAGCCGGGGCGCGGGTGGCTGTGGTGGACCTGGTGTTGAGCCGGGCCGAGACGGTGGCCCAGGAGTTGGCGCAGAAGGGGATTGACGCGATGGCCCTGCAGACCGATGTGACCGACGAGGGCCAGGTGGCGGCAATGGTGGCCCAGGTGGTGGGGCATTGGGGCGGGTTGACAATCGGCGTGAACAACGCGGGGATGGGGCTGTGGATGGACGCGGAGACGATGCCCCTGGCTGACTGGCGGCGGGTGATTGACCTCAACCTGACCGCCGTCTTTCTGTGCGCCCAGGCCCAGGCGCGGGTGATGCTGGCTGCGGGCTACGGCAAGATCATCAACACCGCCTCGATGTCTGGGAGCATCGTCAACACACCGCAGAACCAGGCCGCCTACAACGCGTCCAAAGCCGGGGTGGTACACTTGACCAAAAGTCTGGCCGCAGAGTGGGCCACACGGGGGGTGCGCGTCAACTGCATCAGCCCCGGCTACACCCGCACCGCGCTGGTGGATGATCTGCTGGCAACACCCCTCGGCCAGTCCGTCATGCCGCGCTGGATGGAGCTGACCCCTATCGGGCGGATGGTGGAGGTGACAGAGCTACAGGGAGCCGTCGTCTATCTGGCCGCGCCCGCCTCGGATGCGATGACGGGCCACGATCTGACGGTGGACGGGGGGTATACGTTGTGGTAGGGGATCAGTCCCAAATGCAGTAAAAGTCCCCGGCACTTTCTGAAGTACCGGGGACTTTTACATCCCTGTCAGCTCACCAGCGGCAGATAGATCTTGTTGGGCAACCCAGCGCGAATGGCAAACAGACCGGGTGTTGTAAGCGACACACTGACCGAATTGCTGCTGGCGTCGAACACGGCTTCCGTGAGATCCACCCACTGCTGGGTTGCGGCATCCCAAATCGAAAGCACCAGATCGGCCTCGTTGATACCGGCAATCTGCGCATCTTCGTAGGTGAAATTGAGATCGAATGGCTGGCTAAAGCTGTCAACCCGATTGTCGTCGCCATCCACGGCCAGGATCTCAAAGGCCACGGCCACAACCCCATCGAACGACGCCGCCAGCAGAGTGGGCGCTGTTCCCGTCAAATAGCCCGACACCGTAAGATCCGTAGCCGTCGCGCCGGGCGGAAAGCTCATCGCCAAGCCGAAGTTGCTGCTAAGCTGGCCGCCGCCGCTGCCGATCTGCGCCTGCGCATCGTCGTTGCGGATCAGCCCCGTGCCTTGCGCCCGCTCGATCACCCCGTTGATCGGGTTGCTGATGTTGGCGCTGAAGGTCTCGTCTGGCTCGACAACCGTGTCGCCGATGACCGGAATCTGGAAGAACGACTCTTGGCTGTTGGGCTGGATTGTGACTGTGCCGCTGATGTTGAGGAAGTCGGAGATGACCGTCGCCGTGCCGGGGGTCACGGCAAAGTCAACGCGCACCGGCACAGTCACCGCCCGATCGAGCGAGACCCGGAAGTTCCAATTCGGCGTGCCGTATGCTCCTTCAAAACCGGCTGAATCGCTGAGCGTAATTTTGGGGAAGGCCAGCAGCACCATACGCCGCTGGTCATAGGCGGGTTGATGGCTGGTAAAGCCATTTGTCACGGGCGCAAAACGTTGAGTGGGGTCGATCCCGCCCGCATCAATCAAAATCAGCGCGTCGTTGGTGGCCGGGCTATAGCCATTTTCGGCCTGCACAGTCAGTGTCCCGCTGAGGATGGCCGTGCCATCAATGAGCAACTGGTCGTGCTCTGTGCCGGGTGTCTTGCCGCCCACCTGCATTTTTAGTTTGCCTTCAGGCCCCTGTTGGTAATCCCCCCGGATGCGTAGCGTGCCGATGTCTATGCCCACATAGAGCAGGGCGGCGTTGTTGTAGAGATCACCGACAATCTCGCCGCTGCCGCCCAGTTGACCGCCGTTGAAGAAGAGTTCCTTGTTGTTGGGGCCTTGCAGATTGGCATTGCGCAGGATCAGCAGGCCATTTGCTTCCTGTTTGAAGCCACCGCCGATGCCCAATGTGCCGCCGTTGACCGACACCTCCGCCTCGTTGGTAAAGGTGATCAATTGGCTGATTTGGAAAGTGCTATTCGTCGCCGTCTTGGTAAAGAGACCGCTGTTCCACAGATCGCCGTTATTGCCGCCAATCCGACCGTTGCCAGCGATAAAAGTAGCCTTTTCCATATTCTCGAACCACGCGCCATCGCTCAAGAGCAGCGAACAGAGCGAGAAAGGACAGCTAACTTCACCCTTGTTCGTAAATTTACGGTTGCGGATCGCAGCGTCGGCTGTTGTACCGCCATATTTCAGCTTGGCGCTGCTGTCAATGGTAAGGGTCTGGCTGATGCCCTCGCCCGCCAACAGACCGCCGACAAAAATCATCTCCTCTGTCACCTTCAGGTCGTCGCTGCCGCGCAACTCGCCACCGTTGATGGTCAGCTTCTTGAAGGTGGTCGCCCCTTCTGTGCCGCTCAGATCAAGCACACCGCCCAGCACCTCCGTTGGCCCCTCCAGCAAATACTTACCCTCGACACGCGTTTTACCGCCCGTCACCTTCAGCGTGCCAAACCCCTGCACGCTGGCGTCGGAAGTCAAAGTGATCTCCGCGCCTTTCAGTTCAAGCGTCGCGCCGTCGCCAATGTTGAAGACGCTGTACTGCGTTCCGCTGCTTTCGATCTGCAACGTGCCGCTGACAACATCCGTGCCCAATCCCCGGCTTTCGTATTTGACGCCCTGACGCACGCGAAAGCTGCCTTTGCCGCCGGCTTTTTGAATTACGGCCGCGCTTTGCACAAACCCCGTCCCATCGAACGAGCCATCGTTGAGCTTCATATTGCAGATCAGGTCAAACTCGGCCGCGTCCATCAGGACGGTGGTGTTCTGCGCCAGATTGATCTCGCCGCCCACACAGGTCACTTTGATTTTGCTAAAGGTGACGCCGCCGCTCAGGTTAAGTGTGGCGCTGCCCACAGCCAGCGCCTGTTCGTCCTTGCTGTTGCCGCGTACCGTTCCCCCGGAGGCATCCATCACATTGATAAGCCTGATCAGCGTGCCTTTGTTCTCCAGCACACCACCACTCAGCTCCACTTCGTTGAGATCAATCGTGTTGCCCGAAGCAAAACTGACGATGCCGCTCCTAATCTTGACGCTTGGCACATTAAAACTACCGCTGATCGTCGCCTGACCTGCGCCGCTGGTTGAGTTGAAACCACCCATATCAAAGACCAGCGACCCAGTGCCGTAGACATTCGACGAACTATCTGCTGCCAGTTTGCTGCCATTGGAAAAGGTGTAGCGCACGCTTTCGGTTGCCAATTGGATGGTGCAGCCGTTACAGGTGACATGCCCACCCATATTGACGACGCGATTGTCGATAATCCACGTACCGTTAACGGTTACCGGAATGCCCAACGAGACGCTGAAAATGGCGTCAGTCGTGTCACCGCGCACTGTGCTGTTGCTGATGTTGGCTTTGATCGACACATTCAGCGTATTGCCCCCTTTGATCGTGGCGTTATTGAGCGTCAACTCGTAGACATTGGCACCGACATCCATCGTCACCGTCTTGCCATCAATCACCACATTGTCGTCAATATTGGGATAGGTGTCGCCACCGACACACATCCAAATCTGCGGGTCGGAAAAATTGCCATCTTTTGTGGCGGTACAGGTAGAGGTGCCGGCAAACGCCGGTGTTTGTACGAGCAACAAGGCAGTGATCACAACACAGACGCTGATCAATAGCCGGGCGAAGAGCCTTGACACATAGATTGGTCTGGATAGCTGTGGATCAGAATTGGTATTCATGGGGGTATTCTTTCTGGTAAATGAGGTATTTATACCAACAGCGATTTGACCATCAGAGGGAGGGTTACTCCCAGACGCATTCGACTACATTTGCCAGACGAATTATCCCGTCCCGGGTGATCAGCGGTGCGCCGAATACATAAGCGGCAGCAACGATTATACGATCGTGCATTTCTGGAATAGCATCCATTGCAATCATCGCCCGTGCTTCGCCCAAACCGAATGGTAAAATGCGAAAATTATCCGCCGCAGCGATGCGATCAAGCACACTATCAACAGACAGGTGCGGAAAACGTCGCTCCACGATATACACCACTTCGGCCAGAACGATTGCAGGAATCAAAAGAGTACTATCACCTCGACTGACTGCTTCAAACGCAGCGGAAGCACCAGCAGCCAGCCGAGGAATATCGTACAGATGCCATAAAAGACTGTGGGTATCAGTGACGTATAATTCGCGTTCAGCCATGGCTCAGATTCTCGCTCAATTCCTGAGCAAGATGTTCGAGTTTACGCGTAGATTCATGCCGGATGTCGGCAATTGTTTCTGTCACCCAATCGCCCGCATCCACAGGAGGGGATGCGTGCTTCCAAATGCCTTTCAAAGAGACAATTGTGCGGGTGTTCGATGGTGAGGATCGAAAGACCTCAATCCGAACCTGCTCGCCCTCGCGCAGTTTGATGGGTCCAATCGGACGAAAAACACCGTCCTTGAAGATAGCGCTGATTGTCATCATTCGCTCCTTTTGCCGCAGCGATTCACTGGCTACAACGCAAGTATACCACCCCGCCATACCCAAGACAATCCACTTATTGCAGCACGGATTTCGCAGTCGGGTTCAGCCGCATAACCTGAATCGTCTCCCGGATGATCATCGTCGGGTTGCGCGGGCTGATGTCGTTCTTCCAATGATCCGACTGGTAGACGGCGGCGTAGAGGCGCACGCGCTCCTCCTCATCCACAAAGCGACGCATCCAGACGTAGCGGTTGGGATCCTGTTCGTCCACAAAGGAGGCGACGATCACCATCCCTTTGGAAACCTGAAAGGGGATGATCTCTTCTTCCATATACTGCACCCAGGCGTCGCGCTGGCCGGGGTGACATTCGTAGATACGCAGTTCGTAAAGCATTCATTTACTCCGTGTGATGAAAGCGGCTCGCCGGTCGAATTCCTCCCATACCAGCATAAAGCCATCGAATAAAAGTACCTGTCCACCTGTCAGCATAGAGGGATCATTGAGTCTGAGTGAGATTTTCCCCTCGACTTCAGTGATTCCTGACACGACAACCGCATGAAACCCTTCAAAATCGGTCCAGGGCAGAAAACCGGCATGAACAAAGACAATCGGCACTATCCCCTTTTGCAAAGCCTGTCGCAGATCAGCCAACGATGACACCCGGTAATCCACTGAATACCCAAAGCGGCGCAACTTTTCTACGTGATAGGCCGGCGTGCCAAATTCGTAGCTTTCCAGCCAAACTGCAATCTGTCGCTCACTGTGTACCTTACCGTAGACCGCCAACACCATACGCACACAGGCCGGTAGGCAGGCACCGGGATTACTCTGCGGATAGTGTGGCACCCCGATAGAGATGTCTGGCATGGCGCACCAATCGCTCCCGATCTGTGTCCTTGAGTTGAATATCCCCTGTACGTGCGTCCACAACGACGCAGCCGATCTGCCCCAAATCACCGAGCGATGGCAGGGACAAAGATACGGGCACGCGCCAGCCGATCTCTTCCCCTGTCACGGCCAACTCTGCTGTTCTGGCAATCAATCCTGTGCCCAGCATTGGCACGACTTGACGATTCACAGCCAGCCGCGCCTGCTCTCCACTGATGCGCAGCATTGCTTCCAAGTGAAGATGCAGCAGTAAAGGAGATTCGCTTGTCTGTTCAGAGGTAAGCACGATGGAGTGCATTGCCATTCTCCGTTTCTCTCCCAGTGTCACGCCAGGTTTAAATGAACCGTAGGGGCGCTGCTTGCTGCGCCCGGCACGCGGCGGGCGCAGCCAACAGCGCCCCTACAGCATTCCCAGGCAATGACACGACGCCAAAATATCCTCCCCTGCACTATACCAGATGGTTACGCCGTGAGCAAGCGCATCGGCCGGTTGCCTTCCACATCGGTGTGGCGAAAGGTGGGCAGGTAGCCCTGGTTGACGGCGAACATCTCGTTGACCATCTCCCGAATCTCGGCCATTGTCAGTACCGCGGATGAGAGCGGGTCGTGCAGGATGGCCTGGAAAATTTTGCGCGGGTCGCCTTCCAGAATGCCCGCGACGGCCATCTCTTCCAATTGGGAGGTGAGACCGGTCAGCATCGCTACCGACGGCGGCAGGCTGCCCACCCGCACCGATTGCAGCCCGTCGCGGCTGGCCCACACGGGAATCTCCACACAGGCGTTGCGCGGCAGATTGTCCAGCAGCCCGTCGTTGCGCATATTGCCGTTGAACTGGAAAGGCGTGCCCCCCTCCAACCCGTTGATGATATAGGCCGCGTACTCGTGCCCCCGCTCCAAATCCAGGGGGGCCGGGTCGTTGAGCCAATCGGTGATCTGCGTCTCCCAGGTGGCTTCGCGCTCGGCGTGGCGATTGACCACATAGGCATACTCGCCGGGATTCCAGCCTGTGCCGTGGGTGCAATACTTCTCGATCAGGTCGGGCCGCTTGCGAAACCAGGGGTTGTACTCCGAATGATGGCCGCTCGATTCGGTGGGGTAGTAGTCCAGGTGCAGATACATCTCATTGCGTACCTGCTCCTCGTTGTAAATTTCAGGCCGCTCGGTGATGGCCTTGCGGATCAGGGGATAGGCGTCCTCCCCCTTCCATTTGTACTCCAGATACCAGGCCATGTGGTTGATGCCAGCGCAGGTGAAGGTGATCTCATTCATGGGTGCGCCGATCCAGCGCGCCAACATCTCCGCGGTGCCCTGCACGCTGTGACAGAGACCGGCGGCCGCGATCTTCGTCTCGCTCTGGATGGCCCGGCAGATCAGCACCATCGGGTTGGTGTAGTTGAGCATCACCGCCTTCGGGCAGAGGCGCTCCATATCGCGGGCGATATCCAGCATCACCGGCACGGTGCGCATGGCGCGGAAGATACCCGAAGGGCCACGCGTGTCGCCGATGTTTGTGTCAATCCCGTACTTCATAGGGATTTCGATGTCATGCCGCCAGATGTCCATATGGCCGGCCAGGATGGTGACGATCACATAATCAGCGCCGTCCAGGGCCTCGTCCCGGCTGAGGGTGCTGACCACCCGCGCCGGGTAGCGGCCTTCTGTCACAATGCGGTTGATGGCTTTTTCGATAAAGCCCAGCTTCTTGGGGTCAATGTCCATCAGACAGATGGTGGCGTCGGCCAGCGTGGGGAAGGTGAGAACGTCGCGCACCAGCTTGCGGGTGAAGCCGAAGCTACCCGCGCCGATGAATGTAATCTTTGTCATTGGTGGACCTCTCGGGATGTGGAAGAAGGAAGAAGTTCGATTTTTAACAAAAGTCGAACTTCTACACCTGGGACGGTTATCGTTCTGAAGCAAAAATTTGCGCTGTGATCTGCTCTATATCGGCTTCTCTCAGCCAGGCCAGATCATTCGGCAGTTCGTCGCCGGGGACTGGTTCTCGCTGCGCAAAGGCGATCTGCTCAAGCGCCTCCTCGAATCGTTCTTGGTTGGCGCGCTTGGCCCGCTCTCGGATGGTATCAACAGTCATTAAGGTGGCAATCTTTTCGGAGACAGCCAACGTAATAAATTGATTGATAGACGTCCGATCGTTTCTCGCAAGTTCACGCACTTGCTCATGCAATGAGTCAGGCAGGCGAAGATTAAGTGTACTCATCTGGCTAATCCTAATTCTCTCAAGAATTCTGCGGGGGATAGAATCCGGACTCCGAATCTCTCGGCGCCTCTGTAATCCCGCTTGTTAAACGTAATAATCGCGTCACAGTTACCAGCCACGGCCAGCTCAAGAACCATTTCGTCACCCGGATCGCGCACTGCTGGACGCCATCGAAAATGAATCTCCTGGGGTCGCGCAACCTGGCAAAGATAATCGAGCAACCCATTCAGGCTACCCTCATCCACTGCGAGTTCATCCAGATAACGGTTTGCAACAGCCTCATATTCTAAAAGCAGAGAAACGGAGAGATATGTATGGAAGAAACCTTTTCCAACTAGACGCAAAATTTGGTATGAAGCACCTTTTTCAGAACGAAGCGCAGAAATAAACACATCTGTATCAAGTACTACACGCAAGGGTCGCATCCATCTCCCCTTTCACGCGTTATACACGCAACATTGTATATGATGCTACGTATGCCGTCAAGCATATTTTGAAGTAGGATTTGTATTAATAGAAAGTTTTGCGTCAGACAGGAATGAGGGTAGGCGATGAGGAAGCTGAAATGGGCAAAGTGCTGAGTACGTCCAAATACCACCACCAGCGGTCAGGCGCTGGGCGGCGTTGACCCATTCATTACAATCCGTGAATTCCGTAATCCGTGTTCTCACAGCGGCAAATAACGCGTCCACCCGCCGAAAAAGGGGACGGCGCGTTGCTGGGCCGCCAGGCTATCCACCAGACCGCGCAGCCAGCCAAAGATGACGGCCAGATAGGCGGCCAACACACCACTGAAAAGGCCAAGTCCCAGGGGGCCACCCACACCGGGAATCCACATGACCAGCCAGGCGATGGCATACCAGACAGCCGGGGCGAGGATGGCCGCGGCCACAAGAACCAGTGATTGGCGGGCGTGAAAGGCAGCAAATTCATCCTTGCGGTGAAAGAGCAGCACATAGACCGCACCCACCACAAGCAAGAGATAGGAAAGAAAGGCCAGAATACGGCTCTTATTTTCAATGGTCATGACGGGATCCCCTGTAGCTGGAGTTCCTGGGCAAAGTGGCAACTGACGAAATGGTTGGGCTTGACCTCAACCAGTTCGGGGATTTCCGCCGAACAGCGGCTTTGGGCGTAGCTGCAACGGGGATGAAAGACACAGCCGGGGGGCGGGTTGACCGGGCTGGGCACGTCGCCCTCCAGAATGATGCGGTTGAGCCGGATGTCCGGGTCTGCCGGGGGCACAGCCGAGACCAGCGCTTCGGTGTAGGGGTGCATGGGGTGGCGCAGCAACTCTTCCGATTCGGCCAACTCGACAATTTTGCCCAGATACATCACCGCGATACGGTCGCAGATATGCTCCACCACCGACAAATCGTGGGCAATGAAGATGATCGTCAAGCTCATCTGCTCCTTAATCTCCTGGAGCAGATTGAGTACCTGGGCCTGAATCGAGACATCCAGCGCCGAAACCGGCTCGTCCGCAATGATCAGCCGGGGGTTGAGGGCTAGGGTGCGCGCCAGACCGATGCGCTGGCGTTGGCCGCCGGAAAACTCGTGGGGGTAGCGGCTCATATATTCAGGGTTCAGCCCCACGCTGCCCATCAACTCGTGAACCCGCTCCTCCAGGGCGCGGCCCTTCGCCACCTGGTGGATGATCAGCGGCTCGCCGATAATGTCCTTGACGGTCATGCGGGGATTGAGGGAACTGAAGGGGTCCTGGAAGATCATGCGCATCTCCCGGCGCAATTCCTTCATCTCCTTCTGGCTGATGGAGGCCACATCTACGCGGCTGCCGTCGGCGCGGCGATACCAGACCTCGCCGGCGGTGGGGTCGTAGAGACGCAGAATCGAGCGCCCGGTGGTGGTCTTGCCACAGCCGCTCTCCCCCACCAGCCCCAGCACTTCCTGCTCGCGCAATTTGAAGCTCACCCCGTCCACCGCCTTGACGTGGGCCACGACGCGCTGGAAGAGTCCCTGGTGGATGGGGAAATGTTGCTTCAACCCCTTCACTTCCAGAATATAATTGTCGCTTTGGACAGTTGATTCCTGCCACGCCACTTGGGGCGCGGCAGCGCTTTGGGCACTTCGTCGGTCACGGCCTTCACTCATAGGTAGTTGCTCGGTGTGTGGAGAGTTGCGGGTGGCAGGTGGCAGGTGGCAGGTGGAAAGTTGCAAGTGGCAGGTGGCAGGTGATCGATGTGTATTACCTGCAACCTTCGACCTGCCACCCGCAACCCTATGGATACTTCAAAACGGTCTCTTCCATCAGAATATCCGGGTCATCCCAGCCCTTCCACATCTGCAAGTCCGGCCAGGCCCGACGGTAGAGCAGGCGGATGCGGATGTTGCTGCTCCCTGCCGCGGGCGGCGCAAAGGAAAAGCTGCTGCGCCGGGTAGCCAGGGCCGGGATGCGGGTGTCGCTGACGACCTCCACAGGCCGCCAGTAGGCCCCGGTAGGCATCTCGCCGGTCCACTGGTCGCGCAGGGTTTTGGCAAACAGACGTCCTGGCTGGCCGCTATATGCCCCGGCCCAGGCGGGCAGCAGAGCGCCACTGTACCGCTCCAATGGCTGCCCCGCGCCGTCAGTCGCCTCGACCAGCAAAATCAGACTGCGCAGGGGCGAGTCGGTGGGCACGTGATGGCCCGCGCCGTCATTGGTCACGGCCACTCTCACCCAGAGACGGCCCGCCACTAGACGGGCGTCGGCGTCCAGAGAGACGGCGCTCTGCAACAACGCCTCGTCATACCCGCCCGCCATGCGGTGGCTGTGTACCTGATCCGCGTCCCGCTGGGGGCCGCCCTTTTCTGGGAAGGCCACAAACTGAACGCCCAGGCTGGGCATGTGACAATCCTGGCAGGTCTTGCCCGTCTCTGGGTCGCTGTAAGGACTCTTCAGCCACTCGCTGAAAGAGCTATAGACCAGCACACCGCCCGTCACCTGCATATTGCCCACAACACCGCCCATCACCCCGTGATGGCAACCGGCGCAAAAAGCGCTCTCCTCCATAAAGGGCAGGTAGGAGTCACGGGCCGCGGGCAACTCCGGGCGCACCACATCGTCCAGGGTGCCAAAGAAAAGGTCGTGGCCGGGCTGCGGGCGCAGCAAGCGCATAGACAAAATGCCGGGAGAATCTTCGTAAGGCAGCCCCGTCTTGGCGTTGATGTAGACTTTTTCAGTCTTATGACAGAACTCGCACGAGATGCTCTCGGCCGCGTCGCCGCTCAGTTGGATTGGAAAAACGCCCGGGTCGAGAACCTTATCTCCGGCATATTGACTGGTCGTGGTGGCATGGCAACCAGACCAGCCGCAATTCTGCTGGTTGTTGATCGCACCTGCTGCCGGCGTATGACAGGTGGCACAATTGCCGGCCCGGTTGGGATAGTCCAGAGCAAAACCGGGGCCGAAATAGGGTTTTGTCAAGTCAGGCGGTTGGGGAATGCCCAAATTGTTTTTGATCGGGTCTGGGCTGCGCTTCCCCTCCACATCCGTTCCCATATACATACTCAGGAAGCGAGGATTGCGGGCCGCGTTGCCGTGGGCGTCCTGTTGCCATTCGGCATAAGAGGGGTGGCACGTCCCACAACTGGCCGACCCCTCAATGCCGTCCTGTTCGAACCACTCGTATTGGTGGTTGTCGCCCTTGTAATAGGCTTCCAACGTCAGGCTGATGGGATCGCCACCCACCACACCGGTTGTCCAGGCGATGTAGTAGCCCGCTGCCCAGGCCGTCACCGTGACTGTCGCGCCACTGGTCAGCCCGACCAGCACAAAAGAGCCATCTTGCGCCGACAGGTCAGTGATGTCGGTCAACTGCACTTTGACCAGCGCACCGGCGACAGGCCCGATGGAATTCACCACCTGCCCGGAGAGTGCGCCGTCGCTGGCAAGTGCAACCCGCCCCGAATTCGCCGTGACAGAAGTGCTAGTGGTCAGGGCCAGTGCGGAGAAAATCGCCAGCACCCCCAGAAAGAGAATTGCAGCAATGATACTGCGCCAAATTTGTTTCATAAAGTCCGATTGAATGGGACAGCGACCGACTTACTGTCCTACTCTCCTACTGACACACTGATTTACGCCGTTGCATAGGGATCGGCCGCATCGCGCAGACCGTCGCCGAGCAGATTGAAGCCGAGCACAGCCGCGATAATAAAGAGAGCGGGCGTCATAATCCAGGGCGTCTCGCCCAGGGTGCGCAGATTTTGCGCATCCTGCATCAACAGCCCCCAACTGATCAGCGGGCGCTGGATGCCGATGCCCAGAAAGCTGAGAAAGGCTTCGGCCAGAATAATACCGGGAATGGTCAGCGTCAGCACCACAATAATGTGGCTGAGACTATTGGGCAGCAGATGTAAAAACATAATGCGCCGATCCGATGCGCCCATCTCTTTGGCCGCCAGCACAAAATCGGTCTCGCGCAGGGAGAGCACTTTGCCGCGCACCTCGCGCGCCAAAGTTGTCCACGAGAGGAGGGCAAAGATAAAGGCCATAATCAGAAAGATGCGGAACGAGTCCCAAGTGCGGGGGACGATGGCAGCCAGGGCCAGCCAGAGCGCCAATTGGGGAAAGGCAGAGATAAACTCGACAAAACGCTGCACAATTGTATCGAACCAGCCGCCGTAGTAGCCGGAAATGACACCCACCGCCGAGCCAATGATGACGCTGATAATTGTGCCGAAGACACTCAACGTCAGAGAGATGCGACCCGCTTCACTGGCTTTGCTCCACAGGTCTGCGCCCAGCTTGTCCGTGCCCAGCAAAAAGATATTGCCCCCTTCATCCACGCCGAAGAGGTGCAGGTCCATTGGGATAAAGCCCAGAAATTTGTACTCCCAGCCCTTTACAAAGAAGCGGATCGGGTAAATCTGGGTGGTGTCTTCTACCCAAGTGGGGACAAAGGTCTTCATATCAATGGTGACATCCAGTTTATAGACGAAAGGCCGCCAATGAAAGTTACCGGCGTCGTCGATAAAGCGCACCTTTGACGGCGGAATAAAGGCGTCTCTGGCATTGGTATAGTTGAGGGGATAGGGGGCAAAAAAATCGGCGAAGATCGCCAGCGTCCCCAAAAAGATGACGATCAGACCGCCGATGATGGCCGGCTTGCTGCGCCGAAAGCGTCGCCAGACCAACTGAAAGTAGGTTTCGCTGAGCGCGGACTTGGTCAGGATTTTCTCATCTTCAAAAACAGTTACAGCAACTTCACTCATCGGAGCGTGCCTCCAGAACAAGAAAACCGGACATAAAACTACAAAGACACAAAGGAAGAAAGAAGAATTATCTTTTCTTCGTGGCTTTGTGCCTTTGTGGTTCAAAATTAGCTATAACGAATGCGCGGGTCCAGAATGCCCAAAAAGACATCGGCCAGCAGATTGCCAAGCACAATCAGCGTGGCCACCACAAGCAGAGCGCCGCCGGACAAGAAGACGTCCTGGGTAGCAAGGGCCTGGTAGAGTATGGGACCCAAAGTGGGGATGCCCATCACAATTGTGGCCTCCAATTCACCCTGCAACATATAGGGCAGGGCAGTGCCCTGGTAAGCCACCATCGGATGCAGAGCATTGGGCACGGCGTGGCGGTTCATCACAGCGCTCTCGCGCAGCCCCTTGGAGCGGGCCGTAGTCACATACTGTGCGCCCAGTACATCCAACAGGTTGCCACGCATGACGCGCATATTGCGGGCCACACCGCCCAACCCAGCGATGAGCACCACCGGCCAGATATGTGTAACCAGATCGACAAATTTGCCCCAAGACCAGGGCGCGACCGAATATTGGGGCGAAAAGAAGCCTGTCACGTGCTCCTGGCGGAAGACAAAGACCAGCACATACAGAATGACAAGAGCCATGAAAAAACGGGGAATCGAAGTCAGAATAAAGGCGATCACACTCAGAATGTTGTCTGCCGCGCCGTATTGACGGGGGGCCACGTAAATCCCGGCAAAGACGCCGACAAAGGTGGAGATGGCGTGGGCCAAGAGAGCCAGCATCAGCGTCTTGGGGAAGCGATCCAGGATAATTGCGCCGGCGTCTGTGCGATAGGCAAAGGAGTAGCCAAACTTACCTTCGGTCACAATGCCCTTGATCCACGTAACAAACTGGATATAGACCGGCTGATCCAGGCCATATTGCTGGCGCACCAGAACGGTCATTGCTTCGGCCTTGTCCTCGGTCATATTGCCGGTCTGAAGCAGAAATTGTTTGTAGGTGGTGGCAAAGTCACCCGGCGGCAATTGGATCACGAAGAAGGAGGTAACTGAGATCGCAATCAGCACCAGCACAGAGATGAAGAGACGGCGGACGATATAGTTAAACATTGGCCTGGCTCTCGAAGATTAGGCATCGCGCAGGGTTCACGC
>CAMDEX010000079.1 GCA_945897075.1 Litorilinea aerophila | reverse complement strand
CGCCCCTACAGTGCAAATCTTTATCTGAAAAACGATACCCAACCACAAAGCCACAAAGACACAAAGAAAAACCAGTGAATTGTGGCCGTTGCTTGTTTCGATTGATCTTCAGGCGTGAATTCCGTTGCTGGCAACCTGCAAATCGTCATTCCTGCCGGCCTTGCGGTGTTCGACAGCCGCAGCTTGGACAAAACCCCGGAAGAGCGGGTGGGGTTTTGTCGGGCGGCTCTTAAGTTCGGGATGAAACTGGCTGCCCAACATAAACGGATGATCGGCCAATTCCACAATCTCCACCAGCCTGCCATCCGGCGAGTGGCCGCTGATGACCAGCCCAGCTGCCTGCAACTGTTCCCGATAGGCGTTGTTGAACTCAAACCGGTGGCGGTGGCGTTCGTAGACCGGACTGGCGTAATCGCACTCGCTGTAGGCCCGCTCGGCCTGGCTGGCTGGTTTCAGGTCACAGGGATAGCTGCCCAGACGCATTGTGCCGCCCATATCGGCCAGGTCGCGCTGATCCGGCATCAGATCAATCACAGGGTATTGGGTGTTGATGGCAAATTCCGTGCTGTTCGGTTCGTCGTTGCCCAGCAGATGGCGGGCCAATTCGATAGTCATCACCTGCATCCCCAGGCAGAGGCCCAGATAGGGCACTTTCTGCTCGCGGGCATAGCGGGCGGCCACGATTTTGCCTTCGATGCCCCGGTAGCCAAAGCCGCCCGGCACGACAATCCCATCCAGGCCGTGCAGCCGATCCAAGTCCCGCCCCTTTTCCAGGGACTCGGAGCTGATCCACTCGATGCGCACGTCCCAGCCTTCGCGCAGGCCGGCGTGGAGAAGAGCCTCTTTGACGCTCAGGTAAGCATCCTCCAACTCCACATATTTGCCCACAATGCCGATATGCAGACTCTCCTTTGCCCGCCCGATCTCGTTGACAAAGGCGCGCCAATCCTCCAGCCCCGCCGCATACGGCATAGACGGCGTGAGACTCAGCCGTTTGACCAGATAATTCCCCATCCCCGCTTCTTCCATTTTGATGGGCACCCGGTAAATCGTGTCCACCGTCTCGATGGGGATGACGGCCTGGACGTCCACATCGCAGAAGAGGGCGATCTTCTCCTGCACGCCGGAATTGACCGGGTGGTCCGAGCGCACAATGATGGCGTCGGGCTGGATGCCAATACCGCGCAATTCGCGCACGCTGTGTTGGGTGGGTTTTGTCTTCAACTCTTTGCTGGCAGCCAAATAGACCAGCCAGGTAAGGTGGATGTAGACCGAATTTTCGTGGCCCACATCCTTGCGCATCTGGCGGATGGCCTCCAGAAAGGGTTGGCTTTCGATGTCGCCCACTGTGCCGCCGATCTCCACCAGCACCACATCGGCTTTGCTCGTGCGCCCCATCTGGCCGATGTGCCGTTTGATTTCGTTGGTCATGTGGGGGATCGTCTGAATGGTGCCGCCCAGATAGTCGCCCCGCCGCTCTTTGCCGATGACGTCGTTGTAGATCTGGCCGCTGGTGACGTTGCTCAGTTTGCTCAGATTCTCGTCAATGAAGCGTTCGTAATGACCCAAGTCGAGGTCGGTCTCGGCCCCGTCTTCGGTGACAAAGACCTCGCCGTGCTGGTAGGGGGACATTGTGCCGGGGTCTACGTTTAGGTAGGGGTCGAGTTTCATGGCAGCCACGCGGATGCCCCTGGCCTTCAGAATGCGCCCGATGGAGGCGACTGTCACCCCTTTGCCAATCCCGGAGACAACGCCGCCGGTCACAAAAATGTATTTGGTCATTGCCCTGTTGCCCCCGGTCGCGCCCGCTGCGCACTATCTGCCCACCCTGCGCTCATTAATATTGATATTGTACCACACAACGAAAGAGACACGGAGGAATACCCCGTGTCTCTTGGATGCAGGCCTGATCGTCGAAAACACAACAAAGATTGAGCAATCGTAGCACAGGCGTAGGCTGGATGTCAAAGCAAGCGAAGGTTCATCTGTATTGACAGGTAGTACAGAAGAGGATGGCTATACCGACGACCCGCCTCCGCCGGTCTCAATCCGTTTCCAGGCGGCCACGACAGCTGTGACGAGCACGGCGGCAATGACCATCTCGGCGATGGCCTGGGGCGCGATGGCGATGATCACTTCTGCCGTCAAATAACCGCGCAGGATGGCCATCCCGATCACCAGAACGGTGTTGGTCAGCGTCCCCACCACGCCGGCCACCACCAACGCCAGATATTCGTTGCTGTGCTTGAGCGCGGCGTAGCTGTAATAGGCGGTGACACCGATGAAGAGCCGGGGCAGAATCGAGACCAGAGGGTCTTTGAAGAGGGGCGCGGTGGCCTGAAGAAAGCTGAAGATGCCGAAGATACCGCCCACCAGCAGACCGACGATTGGTCCTTCCAGCACACCGCCGATGATAGCGGGCACGTGCATAATCGTAGCATTCCCCGACAGGTTGGGCACGGGGATAAAACCGATGCGGGTCCAGCCCAGCAAAATGGCAACAGCCGCCAAAATGCCGGTGATGGCGATACGTCTGGGCGAAAGTGTGGATTGGGATGCTGCTGATTGCATTGTTGGCCTCCGATGGAAAATGTGGATGTTCGGTGAGAGAGTTGTTCATTGCGCGCTGGGCTATAGCCCTTCTATCCCCACTGCCTCAAGCACCACATGGGCATCGGGCCAGGGGGTGAAGGTCATTACAAGAAAGAAAAGGATAGCCAGGCCGACGACCCAATAATCCCGGGGGCTGCTGCGCAGTTGGATGTAGTTGGTGCGGTTGTCGCCACCCACATAACAGCGGGCCTCCATCGCCCAGATCAGATCTTCGGCCCGTTGCAGCGCGCCGATAAAGAGGGGGACAATCAGGGGCAGAAAGTCCCGCGCAGCTTTGTCGGGCCGCCAGGTGCGCCGGGTGCCGATCTCCGCGCCCCGGCTGGCCTGGGCCTTTAGTATCCGTTCCATCTCCTCGGCCAGGGTAGGCACAAAACGCAGGGCAATTGTCACAATCAGCGCCAGCTCGTGAGAAGGCACCCGCAAACGACGAAAGGGACGCAGCAGACTTTCGATGCCGTGGGTCAATTCGGTGATCGTTGCCGTCATTGTAATCAAACTGGTGAGAAAGATAAAGGCGGTGATGCGCATGAGACTGAGAACAATCAGCCAGCCGCTGTAACGGGTGATGCGCAACCAGCCCCACTCGAAATAGACCGCACCGGACGGCTCCACACTGCCCGTAAAGAGGAACTGCATCACAAAAATAAAGACCAGAATCGGCAGCCCCAGGAGCAGCCCACGCAGAATGTATTGGAAGGAGATGCCCGACACTTTGGCAATCCCCAGCACAGCCAGCATCATCACAAAATTGGCGATGAGTGAGCTATTGAAGGTGAAGGCCAGAATCAGAAAGAAAGCGCCCAGCAGTTTGGCGCGTGGGTCCAACCGGTGGATGACAGAGCCGGTGGGGATGTACTGGCCGATGGTGACATTGCGCAGCAGATCAAAGTTTTCCATTCGTGCTACCTTCCAACAGCCCGGCCAGCGCTTGCACCGCCTGTTGCAGCGTGAAGATCGTCGTTTCCATCTTGACCAACCCCATCTCTGCTACTCTGTTGATGACTTGGGTGACGGCAGGTACGCCCAGATGCAGATCGCTCAACTTCTCCGCCTGGCCGAAGATGGCTGCGGGCGGGCCATCCATCACCGTGCGCCCGTCCGCAATGACGTAGATATGATCACAGACCTGGGCCAGCTCCTCCATATTGTGGGAGATGAGGACAAGCGTCGTCCCGCTCTCGTGGAGGGCGAGGATGCGGCGCAGCAGATGGGCGCGCCCTAGCGGGTCCAGCCCGGCGGTCGGCTCGTCCAACACCAGCACCTCCGGTTGCAGCGCCAACACACCGGCCAGGGCAGCCCGCCGCTTCTCCCCGCCGCTGAGGGTGAAGGTCATGCGGTCTTTGAACGCCTCGAAGCCCAGATCGACCGCTTCCATTGCCTGGTGCACCCGCGCCCGCACTTCTTCTCTGCTCAACTTCAGCTTGCGCGGGCCGAAGGCAATGTCGTCGCCCACATAGCGCTCGAAAAGTTGGGCCTCCGGCTGTTGAAAGACCAGCCCCACCCGGCGGCGGATGGCCTTCACGTCCGCTTTGGGGTCGCGCAAATCCTGGCCCAACACAGTCAGCGTCCCTCCGTGCGCACGCAGCAGACCGTTGAAGTGCTGGATGACCGTTGACTTTCCCGACCCGGTGTGGCCGATGATGCCGACAATTTCGCCGCGATGCACAGCGATGTCAATGTTGTGGATGGCCTGCACTTCCAGGGGTGTATCTACCATATAGCGGTGGCTCAACCCTGCGGCCTGAATAAGAGGCTCGCCTCTCCGCACGCGGGACGCACCTTCACCATTCACAATTCTCAAGTCACCATTCACAATTGGCACTTTCTGTACCGCCTCCGCCACTGCCTCCACCACTTCCTCCACCGTTAACAAATCCGCCGGAAAGGCTGGAAAGCGCTTGCGCAGGGCCTGGGCCAATTGCGTTACCTGCGGCACATCCAATTGCAGTTCCTGTAGACGTTCGGTCTGGCGAAAAATCTCTCGCGGTGTGCCTTCCAGGGCGATCCGCCCCTCTGCCATCACCACCACCCGGTCGGCGTGGATGGCCTCGTGCATAAAATGGGTGATGGCGACAATCGTCGTCCCCTCTTCCCGGTTCATGCGGGCCACCGTGCGTAGAACTTCTTCCCGGCCCAGCGGATCGAGCATCGCGGTGGCTTCGTCCAACACCAGCACTTCCGGCTTCATGGCGAGAATGCCCGCCACACAGACCCGCTGCTTCTGCCCGCCGGAAAGCAGATGAGGGGCGCGGGTGCGCTGCGCGCTCATCTCCACCCGTTCCAGCGCCCAATCCACCCGGCGCACGATTTCGTCGTGGGGTAGCCCCAGATTCTCCGGGCCAAAGGCCACATCCTCTTCCACAACTGTCGCCACAATCTGATTGTCCGGATTTTGAAAGACCATCCCGACCGTCGAGCGGATGGCGAGCAGATGGTCCAAGTCAGTCGTTTTCCAACCCTTGACCCAGACTTCTCCCTGGCTGGGGGCCAGCAGACCGTTCAGATGGCGGGCCAGGGTGGACTTGCCCGACCCGTTGTGGCCGAGGATGACCAGATATTCGCCTGGGTAGATGTCCAGTGTTACCCCAGCCAATGCCTGCACGGGCTTGGGTGTATTGGCTGCGTAGATGTGGTGGATGTTGTCAACGCGGATGATAGGTGTGGGCATCGGCTCAGCTGCTGGCGAATGGGGAGTAAGAGGAGAAGACAGTTCATTGCGGTGCATAGGTGTATTCTACCAGCCCGGATCGGCGGTGTCAACGGACTCCCTCAACGAAAATCCAATCCACTTCCAACCACTGCTGTGCCACTTTTGCCACGCTGCCCCACGCAAATCTGCCCGCAGGCGTCACCTGCATATATTGGTTGTCCAGCCAGATGACCAGCCCAAGTGGCCCTGCAGGCGCAGATTGGGTTGTCAGAAGCATCTGTCCATCCACAGCGAAGAACACACAATCGCCAGCCCAGGCGATGGAATAGATGTGCCACTCTGCCATCGAAACAGGGACGCGGCGTTCGGCCACGCCGATGGCCTGTTGACCGATGGGCCAGAGCAGCCAGTAGAATGGGCGCACGTTCATCAGTGGCACGGCCAGGGGGATCGTCGGGGCCAACGCCGCAAATTGCCAGCGCCGGGCGTTGATTGTCGCCGCCTTCCAGCCCCAGCCCGGCGTGTCCAGTGACAGCTTCAAATTGGACGGGGGCGCGGCGTAGAAAAACCAGAGGGCCTGGGGCAACGCCGGCCAGCGCCGGCCAGCCATGCCAAAAGGATCGTTCCAGAAGCCGAAGCCGGCTGTGCCGTTGAGCGCTTGGGCCGGGTCGTTTGTCTCGTCGCTGCTGGGATGGGAGAAGCGGGCGCGCAGGATCAGCCGCAGAGGTGGCCGCCAGGGGAAGTCGCGGCGGGAGAGGTGTTGGTAATCGTCAATCTGCGCATTCGTATAGCGACCAGACTGCGCGCCATCATTGACCAGACGCAGACCGTCGCCGGATGTCGCCAACCGTCCTGCGCCGCTCATCTGCCTCTGCCAGCCAGGGCCGATACCCCCACGGAAATCGTCAAGCAACGCGCGCATCAGAAGCAACCTTTTCTCCCAGTGTCACCACCACCCGCACTGCGCCCTGACCGACGATGCGTCCCGCAATGCGTAAGCCAGAACCGTCAAGCGCCTGTCTGAATTTGGCTGTGGCTCCTGGCTTGGGTGGAAAGGCAATGCTGTACAGCAGGCGAAGGAGCGGGTTGTCGCTGCACAGGGCCACATCAACGATCACCAGCCATCCACCGGGGCGCAGGATACGGGCAAATTCCGCGTGTGTCGCCGGGTCGGTGGCGAAGCCAGCGGGAAAGGTGGAGAGAACTGTGTCGAAGGTGGCGTCGGCAAAAGGCAAAGCCTGGGCAAATCCCTGCACGCGGGGAACATCTTGTCCGCGTACTCCAAGTTTGCGGGCGGTAATCCGCTGCATCGCGGCAGACGGCTCCAAACCGGTGACAGCCATACCCCGACTTGCCATCTCCGACAGGAGTTCGCCCGTACCGAAACCCACCTCCAGCACATCTGCGCCGCTCACAAAGCCCAGCGCGACGCGCCGCCAGCCGTCCCAGCGGCCCAGGCTGACCAGCCAGCTTACCCCGTCGTAGGCCCAGGCCAAACGGGTGTAGAGTTGGCGGTAGAAAAAAGTGTAAAGGGCGCTGATCGGGTGCAGAGAGCGTAGCATCAGACGGGCGAGGGCCAGTGGGCCACAATGTCTTGCGCCCAAACCGCGTCTTCATCGGCCAGGGGTGGAACGGGCGCTTCGGTATAGTCCAGGCGCAGATCGAAGCGCGCCCGGCTGTAGAGGCTGTGCAGGATGTCATTGAGGGCGAGAGTCGGCTCCTCCTCGCCTTTTTGCAGGGGAATGGATATTTCGGGGATGGGTTGGCGCAGCCCAAACGCGTGCATGTGGGCGTGGGGGCGCTGCCAGCCAGGCGAGACGAGAATCCGGTAGTCGCTCTTCACATCCGGCCCGACGACTGCCATCGGACGGCCCGCGCGCAGCAGATCGATCTCCACCAGACTGGTGCGGGTGCGCAACACATCTTCCCGCTTGCGTGTGTACTGCTCGCGCCCTTCGCCCGAAAGTTTGTTGACCGGCGAAAGCAACTCCATCAGTGTAATCAGCCGCCCGGTCTTGACCTCGCGGATTTCCAAGAAGCTCTCGCTCACCTCGTCCGCCATCGGCACATCCACTGCATAGACTGCGGGTGGCTCGGCGATAGCCAGCCCAGCCATCACTGGCATAGCCGGTTGGTGTCGGGGTTGGCGTCGGGGTTGGGCAATCGCCAGATCTGGCCGCCCGATAAAGACGATATCGTCGGGTTTGAAGAGATAGGCGCGCCGTTCTATGCCCACATAATACTTGGGCGCGACCTGCGGGCTGAGTTCATCCCGAATGGCAGTTATCAAACTGTTGTGAATATCCGTCCAGAGCGACGGATGCTCCAAATAGGGGTCCATACCAGGAAAGGGAGAATACATTGGACAGCCTCCTGTCGAACGGCGAACAGTCAATCACGCACGCCTGCACAGAGCGCATCAGAGCTGCCAGGTTTTCTGAAATCTGGCAGCTCTCTCATCTTACGCAAACAGCGAACTCATACGCCGCTCGCCCAGCATCTCTGACATTTCGTCGTCGCTGGGGCCATAGCCTTCAAAGCGGCTGGCCGAACCCAGCACCTTCGGCAGAATGTGGATGTCGCCAACTGTATTCAGGAAACAGTCGCCCCGGGCCAGCACAAAGTGAACCGTCCGCTCGATGTCGGACTGGTTTTCCAGCGGCTCGTACCAGGTGGATCGGCTGCGCTCGGTTGTGCCCCACGGCCCGCGCATAATCGCTTTGATCGTTTGCACGGCCACGCCCCGCTCTTTGGCCAGCGCCACCACCCGCTCGAAATCCGCGGCGTAGCGCTCGTTGCGCTTCATCACATAATTCCAGGGCAGCAGAATCGAGTCGAAGTCGAAGGTTTGCAGGCTGCGGTAGTGCATAGCGGCCACGGCCAGCCCGTGACCGGTGACGCCGATGAAGCGCACCAGCCCCTGCTCGCGGGCCTCAATCGCGGCCTCCAGCGCGCCGCCCGGCCCCATCGCAATGTCCCAGTCGTCGGGATGCACCAGATTGTGCAGTTGGATCAGATCGAAGTTGTCCACCTGCATCCGTTCCAGCGAGCGGTGAATCTCCTCCTTCGCCTTCTGGTAGGTGCGTTCGCCGGTCTTTGTGGCCAGGAAAAAATCCTTGCGCTGCTGCGCCAGCCACGGGCCGAGCCGCTCTTCGGCTGCGCCATAGCTGGCCGCGGTGTCAATGTGGTTGACGCCGTACTCGATGATCAATTCCATCGTCTTGTCCGCTTCGGCCTGTGTCACCCGCCCCAGCGCGGCCGCGCCAAAGAGGGTGACACTGCTGTTGTGGTCTGTGCGGCCAAAGGGTCGTCGTAGAATTGCAGGCATAAGATTGCTCCTTGTCGTGTGTGAGAACACGGATTGCAGAATTGACGGATTTTCTCTGCGCAATCTGTGTTCATCTGTGTAAATCTGCGTCCAAAATCTTTCTTGCAATCGCTTGAATTCTTCATCCCGATACAAGCAGACCCCTATCCGCTCGTTCCTGCACCCGGCGGCGGATGAAATCGAGCGCCGTGCGAAAGGACGGATACCAATCGTCGCCGGGCATTGCGTCCAGATCGTGCCAGAAGAAGGCGAAGAGCTGGCCACCGCCGTCGGCGGTAAAAAAATTCCAGGCGTCGGGTAGCTGCCGTTTCACCTGGCAGAGAAAGATGTGCCAGCGCTGTCTCTCCCCGCCCAGAATCAATTGTCCCAGCGGTTCGATCAAGCGAGCGTCAGCGATCCCCGATTCCTCTGCCAGCTCCCGTAGTACTGTCACGCGGGCTTCTTCATCTTCCTCCACAGTGCCTTTGACGAGTTGCGTACCCGCCAAAGGGTGGCGAAAAGCCAGAATTTGCAGGCGACCCTCCCGACGGCGCAGAAGTACCGGGCAGGCTTTGTCAGTGAATTTCAACGGGTCTCCTCCTTCTATCCGTAGATTGGGTTCTCCGGCAGACTCGCTTTGTCTACGGTTCTACGGGTACCGGGAGAACCTAACAGTAGGGCGATATTCCCGTTGGGTTCTTTTGGCGCAGACCGCGTGAGAATTCAACGATCACCTGCCAAAAGAACCCAACCTACGCCGCGGCCATCGCCGCCGCGTAGACGATTCGCACAGGCACGCCCGCCGCGTCGGCCAGTCGTTTGCAATCGTCGTACTCCGGCTTGACGCCCAGCCATTCGCCGTCCAGAAACTTCACTTTCACCTGCACCGGGCCGTAGACCGTCTCGACTGTGCGGAATGCCCGCTCGGCGATGTGGCGGTGGACGGGATAGACGCGCACGCCCAGCGTCGTCGTCTCGCGCAGGATCAGACGGGCCAACTCTGCTTCTTTCTCTGCCGCTGCCAGCACACTGAGCAGCGTGCCAGGCCGCCCCTTTTTCATGCCGATGGCCGCCGTCCACACATCCAGCGCACCCGCCGCAAAGAGCCGCTCGCGCACCGGTTCGTACAACTCCGGATTCATATCGTCAATGTTCGTTTCGATAACTACAAGACTGGAATGGAACGCGGATGACGCGGCGGTGTCCTGAGCTTGTCGAAGGGATTGGGCGGATTCAGGCGGATGTTCTTTCTTCTCTTCTTCGTGTGTCTTCGTCTCCCTTCGCGATCCAAGCGCCACCCCCTCCCCAATCCAGAGACGGGCCACATTCGGCCAGGCAAATTCCTTGCGCCCCGCGCCGTAGCCGATGCGCTGTAACGTCATCCGTGGCTGGGAGAAGTCGGCCAGCTCGGCCAGGAGCGCCGCGCCGGTGGGTGTGACCAGTTCGCCCGCGCCCGGTGCGGGGACGGTCGGCGCACCCACCGCGGCCAGCAGTTCCAGCGTGGCCGGCGCGGGCAGGGGAATGCGCCCGTGCTGCGTCTGCGCCCAACCCTGGCCCAGGGCCAGGGGCGAGGCGTGCAGACGCTCGATCCCCAGTTCGTTCAGCCCGGCGCAGACGCCCACAATATCCACAATCGCATCCAGCGCACCCACTTCGTGGAAGTGAATCTGCTCTGGCGTCGTATTGTGGACGCGTGCCTCTGCCTCGGCCAGACGGGTAAAGACGGCGCTGGCCCGTTCCTGCACAACTGGCGGCAGATCGCCCGCCCGGATGATCGCCGTCACATCGCTCAAATGGCGGTGGGCGTCGCCTTCGCTCACTTCCACCACTGCCAGCGTCGCCCGCAACGGCCCCTTCATCACCGGCTGCGCATCCACCCGCCAGCTTCCCGGCGGCAGATGCAGCGCCTCCACCACAGCCCGCAGCCGTTCCAGCGACCAGCCCGCGTCCAGCAGACAGCCAAGAAAAATATCACCGGAGATGCCGGAGGGGGTGTCCAAATAAGCGATTTTCATAAAGATTGGGAGATTGGGAGATTGGGAGATTGGGAGATTGGGAGATTGGACGCCACTACCCAATCTCCTAATCCCCCAATCTCCTAATCCCCTACCGCCTCCATCAACGGAATCATCGTCCCATTCCCAGCCCCATTTAGGGAACCGCTTTTGAACCCTGCCAAATCCAGGGCGACGAAGCGGTAGCCAGCGTTTTTGACGCCCGCCACAATTTCGTTGTGCTGTTGGATGGCTTTGCCGAAATCTTCGGCGGGCAGTTCGATGCGGGCGATTTCGTTGTGGTGGCGCACGCGGAATTGGGGAAAGCCCAGTTCGACCAGCACATCCTCGGCGGCTTCGATCTGGCGCAGAAGCTCTGGGGTGATAGCGGTGCCATGCGGGACACGGCTGGAAAGACAGGCCATGGCCGGTTTGTCCCACACGGGCAGGCCCAGATGCTGGGCGATGGCGCGCACCTCCGGCTTGCTGATGCTTGCCTCGATCAGCGGCGAACGCACGCCCCGCTCCCGTGCCGCGCTCATCCCTGGCCGGTGATCGCCCAGATCGGAGGTGTTGGCCCCATCCAGCACAACGCCCCAGCCCTCGGCCAGCAGAAGCCCTTTCAGCCGGTTGTGCAGCTCCGACTTGCAGAAGTAGCAGCGGTTGTTGGGGTTGGCCGCGTAGTTGGCGTCCAAATACTCTTCGGTGTTGACCAGCCGGTAGGGGACGCCGAGCAGTTCGGCCAGCTTCACCGCGTCGCGCATCTCGCGCGCCGGGTAGCTGGGCGAGACGCCGATGCAGGCCAGCGCCTTCTCGCCCAACTGTTCGTGGGCCACGGCCATCACCAGGCTGCTGTCCACCCCGCCGGAATAGGCGACAAGAGCGGAGCCGCAGTCGCGCAGGAGAGAGCGGAGATGGGTAAGTTTGGAGTTGGTTTCGTGTGAAAGAGAGGTCTCTTGTGTCATTGCATTTTCCCAGTCGTTGATTGGTTGACTGGTTGACTGGTTGACTGGTTGATTCGGCGTGCGAGTCCGACAATCAACCAATGAACCAATGAACCAATCAACTAATCAACAATCTTCCTGTTGATCAGCGCAGCCAGATGGCCCGCGCCGAAGCCGTTGTCTATATTCACGACCGCCACACCGGACGCGCAGCTATTGAGCATTGTGAGCAGCGCCGAGAGACCGCCGAAACTGGCCCCGTAGCCCACCGAAGTCGGCACGGCAATCACCGGCGCATTGGTCAGCCCGCCCACCACCGACGCCAGCGCGCCCTCCATCCCCGCCACGACAACAACGACGTTGGCCTGTTGAATGGCAGGCACGTGGGGGAAGATACGGTGCAGCCCGGCCACACCCACATCGCTGATTTTGTGGGGGCGGTGTCCCATCAGGTCGAGGGTCAGGGCGGCCTCTTCCAGCACAGGCAGGTCGCTGGTGCCGGCGCAAATGAGGACGACGCCTTCCCTGCGAGGCGCATCCGGCTCCCGATCCAGCCAGAGGCAACGGGCCAACGCGTGCCAGCGCAGATCGGCCACCCGCTCTGCCGCGGCGTCGAAGTGGGCTTTTGTGGCGCGTGTCCCCAGCAGCCGGGGCGAGCGGGCCGCCAGCCGTTCGGCAATCGCCGCCACCTGTTCCGGCGTCTTGCTTTCGCAATAGATCGTCTCCGGGAAGCCGCTACGCAGCGCCCGGTGGTGATCCAGCGTGGCAAAATCACCCACGGCTTCGTAGGGCAGCCCGCGCAGTTGGGCAAGGGCAGCCTCGATGGAGAGAGAGCCGTCGGCGACAGTAGAAAGGATTTGGGTAAGTCGGGATTCGTCCATAGGTATCAGGGATTGGCGACTGGCGACTGGTGACTGCAAGAAGTGTGCCACAACCTGTTCGCTAATCGCTAATCGCCAGTCCCCAGTCGCCTATCCCTACCACCTGTGCTGATTCGGCCCGAAATCGGCCTCGTAGAAGGCGCTGACCATCCGTCCGGGCGGGACGAGCTGATCGACCAGCGCCCGGTCGGCGTCGGTGATCGTTACAGCGAGCGCGGCCAGATTGTCCACCAACTGCTCCATTGTGCGCGGGCCGATAATCGGACTGGTGACGCCGGGGCGTTCAGTCACCCAGGCCAGGGCAAATTGGGAAAGGGTACACCGTTTGTCGGCCACCACCGGTTGCAGCGCCTCCACCACATCATAAATCTCGGCGGTCTTGCGCGCGGCGAAACTGGCATTGCCGCTCACATTGGCGTAGCGTGCCCCTTCCGGCGACGGATTTTCACGGGTGTACTTGCCCGTCAGCAGCCCACCGGCCAGGGGACTCCAGGGGATGGTGGCGATGCCGAAGCTCTGCGCCATCGGCAGCAGCTCGCGCTCGATGCGCCGGTCCAGGATGTTGTAGGGCGGCTGCTCGCAGATGAAGCGATTCAGCCCCAATTCTTTCGCCGCCCACAGCGATTCCACCACCTGCCAGGCCGCAAAAGTGCTGCTGCCGATGTAGCGCACTTTGCCCGCCCGCACCAGATCGTCCAGGGCGCGCAGGGTCTCGTCTATGGCGATTTCGGGGCGGGGGCGGTGCATCTGGTAGAGGTCAATGTAGTCGGTCTGCAGGCGGCGCAGGCTGGCCTCGCACTGCTCGATGATGTGTCTGCGGCTGCTGCCCGCTGCGTTGGGATCCTCGTCGTCCATGCGCCCGTGGACTTTGGTGGCCAGCACAATTTTGCCGCGTTTGCCGTTGCGTTTGAGCGCCTCGCCAGTGATCTCCTCGCTCTTGCCCCGGCTGTAGACATTGGCCGTGTCCAGAAAGTTGATGCCAGCGTCCAACGCCTGGTCAATAATGGCGTAGGAGTCGTCGGCGGTGGTGCTGCGGCCAAACATCATACAGCCCAGGCAGAGGGTGCTGACTTTGACGCCTGTGCGTCCGAGATTGCGGTATTCCATCGGGGCCTCCTGTGGAAGATGAAAAGGTGACGGGGTGACCGGGTGAGGGGGCGAAATTCACTCACCGAATGGTAGCGTCGGATCAAAGGTTCTGTTCTGCTCGCTACGATAAGTATAGTGTAACCGCTCTTGGGGAAAAGTTCAAACAAGAAGCAAAACCGGTGTAGGAACAACCGGCCCCCAATCTGTGTTTTGTCCTCATCTGTGCTATACTTTCCTTCTGTGTGATCCGTGGACTGAGCGCCTGCTGAACGATTGTCTGTTTGGAAGGCACAAGAGGCCCGCAAGGGTAGTACCCAATCGTGAACGTAGACCAAGCACTTCCGGCGGAGATTCAGCCGGAGCCAGACAGTACAAAACCTCCCCCTGCGCGATCGGCGCAGGGCGTGCCCGCTATCTCTTCGTCGGCACGCACAGGGAGGAAGCTGTCTGGCAACCCAGCAATTGAAGAACGAACATCGAGCGGAGTGGCAGGCCGGGTCTGGCAGCAGACCGGGCTGGGCAGGCAACGCGCGCGGAAAGGAGCATCCACGCCCTGAGTTGGGATCGGGTCAGCTCTTGCCCGTTTGTGCGCGGTTGCTGTCTGTCACAACGCCGACCAGAGATGGTCGGTTTTTTGTTGCCCAGCCACCGCGACACACCTTCCGGGAAGGGGTCTGACCCCTTCCCGGAAGGTTGGGAATCTATTTCTTGATAAAACCTTACCGGAAAGGAGTTCGCCAAATGGTCGATCCCATCGAAGTCCAGGACATTCTCAGTCAGGTTGGCAGCCTGTTGGACGCCGGCGAGACCGCTGAAGCCATTCGCATCCTGCAGGAACTGCACCCCGCGGACAGTTCCGAGATTCTCTATGCGCTGCCCGCCGAGTACCAGTCCATTGTCTTGCGCCAGATGGAGGACGAACAGGCCGCGGATATGCTGGAGGAGATGGATCAGGAGGATATGGCCGAAGTCGTCCAGAACCTTTCTGTGGGGGAGTTGGCCGACATTCTGGACGAGATGGAGCCGGATATGGCCGCCGACCTCCTGGGTGAGTTCAGCGACGAGCAGACCGCGGCCCTGCTGGAGGAGATGGAGGAGTCTGAGGACGTAGCGCCCCTGCTGGCCTACCCGGAGGACACAGCCGGCGGCATTATGAACACGCCGCGCCATATGCTGCGCCGCCAGATGAGCGCGGCCCAGGCCATGGCCTTTCTGCGCGAATACTACGCCGACGAACACGACCTCTACTACCTCTACGTGCTGGATCGTCACCGGCGGCTGGTGGGTATCGTCAGTCTGCGTGCGCTGGTGCTGGCCCTGCCGGATCAGACACTGGACGAAATTATGGATCGGGATGTGCTGACTGTGAAGCCGGAGACCGACCAGGAAGAGGTGGCCCGCCTGCTGGCCCGCTACAATCTGCTCGCCCTGCCTGTGGTGGACGACGAGGATCACCTGCTCGGTCTCGTCTCGGTGGATGATGTGGTGGATGTGCTGGAAGAGGAGGCCACCGAGGACATCTACCGTCTGGCCCAGCTGAGCGGCGACGCTGAGATTTTCAGTCCTATCCAGCGGGCCGTGCGCAACCGGCTGCCCTGGCTGATCGTCAATCTGGGCACCGCTTTTCTGGCGTCGAGCGTCGTCTCGCTCTTTGAAGGCACCATCGCCCAGGCGGCTATGCTGGCCGCGTTTATGCCGATTGTGGCCGGTCAAGGCGGCAACACGGGCACGCAAACGATGACGATCGTCGTGCGCTCGCTGGCCCTGGGCGAGCTTGAGTTGCGCGATGTGTGGCGGGCGCTCCTGCACGAGGTTGCTGTGGGCGCGGTACACGGCCTGACGATTGGTCTGTTGGTGGGGTTGTTGGCCTGGTTCTGGAAGGGTAACCCGGTATTGGGCGTGGTCATCGGTCTGGCCATGCTGGGCAATCTACTGGTGGCGGCCCTGGCCGGTGTGCTGATTCCGATGCTATTGCGCCTGTTGAAGATTGACCCGGCCCTGGCTTCCGCCGTCTTTGTCACCACCGCTACAGATGTCTGCGGCTTCAGCCTCTTTTTGGGATTGGCAACCTATTTCATCGCCCGGCTGGTGTGAGGAAGACGGCGGACGGTGGACGGTGGACGGTGGACGGTGGACGGCGGTCTGCGGTCGGCGGTCTACCGTCTGCGGTCTGCGGTCTGCGGTCTGCCGTCTCTTCACCCTACTGCTCCAGCATCCGCGACAGGCGGGCGTGGGCTTCGCGCAGCGTTTCGATACGCTTGGGGAAGGCGAAGCGTACAGAACCGTCACCGTAGCCGGGCACAGTGTAGAAATTCGTGCCAGCCACCGCGGCCACGCCAATCTCCGTGGTCAGCCAATAGGCGAAGCGTTCCGCAGGCCAGTCGGATTGGGGCGCTTCGATATTCGTATAGTCAGCCAATGTGTAGTACGCGCCTTCGGGCCGCACAGCCTGAAAGCCCAGCGTGTAGAGCACATCCATCATCACATCCCGCCGCTCGTGATAGTCGGCCAGATGCTTCGCGTAGAAGGAAGGGGGCATATTGAGAGCCGCCACGGCCGCAGCCTGCAACGGCGTGGGCGCGCAGATGGTCATATAGTCGTGGACGGAGCGGATGGCTTTGATCAGCGGTTCGGGCGCGATGACGTGGCCCAGCCGCCAGCCGGTCATGGCATAGGTCTTGCCCATCCCGCCGCAGGTGATTGTGCGCTCGCGCACGGCTTCATAGCTCCCCGGCGAGACGTGTACCCGCCCGTCGTAGAGAATCTGGTCGTAGATTTCGTCGGTGATCAGCACCAGATCGTGGCGCAGGACCAGATTGATGATGCCCTGCACCTCCTCGGCGTCAAAGACCCGGCCGGTAGGGTTGTGGGGGGTGTTGAAGAGCAGCGCGCGCGTGCGCGGGGTGATGGCGCGCTCGATACGCGCCGGGTCTATGCGGTAGCCGGGCTTTTCCAGGGGCACCGACACGGGCACTGCTTCGGCCAGCACAGCCGCGGGGCGAAAGTTTTCGTGGGCCGGTTCGATGATGATGATTTCGTCGCCAGGATCGAGCAGGGCCAGCAGCGTGGCGGTGATCGCTTCGGTCACGCCGCAGACCACCGAGACGTGGATGTCCGGGTTGACCTCCCAGCCCAGTTGACGTGTGTACTTTTCGGCCAGGGCACGGCGCAATGGCGGGTAGCCCCAAGTGACGGTGTACTGGTTGATCCCGTCCCGGATCGCCTTGACCGCCGCCTCCACCACCTCTTCGGGTGGGTTGAAATCCGGGAAGCCCTGGCTTAGATTGATGGCGTTGTGCTTCATTGCCAGGCGGGTCATCTCCCGGATCATCGATTCCTGAAAGCGGCTGGTGCGGGCGGCTACGCGCATAGGGGTTCTCCAAAAGAAGGACACGGATAGGATGGGTTTTCACTGATACGCGATGGAACGCGGATAACGCGGATGGAGCGGATGAACGCCGATAAGATAAGAACGCAGCGCCCAAAGGGCGCCCGGCAGAAATAGCAGATTTTCGCAGATTAAATCCGCGCGAATCCGCGCGAATCCGCTCAATCAGCGTAGTCCGCGTTCTATCTCTGCTATCAATGGACGGCGGTCGCCGGTGCGGGTGGCCTGCTCGAAGGCGTGGGCCAGTTGCAGCACACCGAAATCGTCCTGGTGGCGGCCCACAATCTGCACGCCCACAGGCAAGCCTTCCGGGGTAAAGCCACAGGGCACGGAGATGGCCGGGTGACCGGTGACCGTAATGTAGTAGCAGGACTTCATCCAGTCAATGTAGGTCTCCATCGCCACCACACCCGCGCCCGTGTCAATTTCAGTGATATACTCCTGCTCCACCGGGAAGGGTGGCACCTGATTGACAGGCAAAATCAGAAATTCGTACTCCTGCATAAAGTCGTGCATGCGCAGAAAGAGTTCCGTGCGCTTCTGCTCAGCCTGACCAATCTGCGGCCCGGTCAGCCGCTCCCCTTCTTCGATGTTCCAGATGACCGTCTGCTTCATCTCGGCGCGCCGGGTTTTCATCAATTCGGCATAGCCCAGATGAAAGCGCCAGGCCCGCCAGACTTTGAAGGCTTCATCCGCGCCGCTGTAGTCGGGTGTGGCCTCGTCCACATCACAGCCCAATTCGCCGAAGACCGGCAGCTTCCCGGCGATGGCGGCTGTCACCCGCGAGTCAACTGGCAGCTCGCCCAGATTCGGGCTGTAGGCGATGCGCGTGCCCGCAAAGTCCCGTTGCAGCGGGCGGGTGAAGAGGCTGCCCGGCTCGGCGATAGAAATCGGGCAGCGGGGGTCAGGCCCTGCCATCACCGACAGCAGCAGAGCCACATCCTGCACATTGCGCGCCATCGGCCCCTGCAACGAAATCCCAAACCAGCCCGCTTGGGTGGGCACAGTAGGAACCCGTCCCGGCGAGGGGCGGAAACCGACGACATTACAAAAGTTGGCCGGGTTGCGCAGGGAGCCGCCCATATCGCTGCCGTCGGCGATGGGCGTCATCCCACAGGCCAGGGCCACGGCCTGCCCGCCGCTGCTGCCGCCGCAAGTTTTGCTCAAGTCGTAGGGGTTGCGGGTGACGCCGAAGACGGGGTTGAAGCTCTGGGAACCCGCGCCAAATTCCGGCACATTCGTCTTGCCCAGGGGAATCGCACCGGCCTGGTGCGCCCGTTCGATGAGCAGGCTGCTGCGCGCGGGCACATTGTCCCGGAAGATAGGCGAGCCGTAGGTGGTGCGGATGCCCGCGGTCTCATTCGTGTCCTTGTGCAGCATCGGCAGGCCGTGCAGGGGGCCGACCGTCTCGCCCCGGTCTAAGGCGGCATCGGCGGCTTTGGCCTTTTCCAGTGCCTGCTCCGGCAGAAAGGTGACCACTGCATTCAGCGCCGGGTTCACCCGCTCGATCTGGGCGATGTGGGCCTCCATCACCTCGGCGGCAGAGAGTTCCCGCGCCCGGATACGCCGGGCCAGTTCGGTGGCGGGGAGAAAACAGATGTCGGACATTGGGGGTCTCCAATGGGTGGCAGAGAGTCAATCTCTTAATCTCCCAATCTCAGGGCAGGAGGGAGATTGGGAGATTGGGAGATTAAGAGATTGACTACATCAGTGCATTTCAACAATCTCGCGAAAAGATTTCTCGTCTATATTGCCGCCGCAGATGACGACGGATATCGTCTGACCGGCGAAAGGTTGGCCGCATTGGAGCAGGGCAGCCACAGCCACACCCGCCGCGCCTTCGATGACTTCGCCGCTTTCCCGATAAATCAACCGCATCGCCTCGGCAATCTCGGCTTCGCTGACGGTCAGCCACTCGTCCACCACCCGGCGGCAAAGCTCGAAGGTGATGGCGTCCGGCTCGATGCCCCCGGCAGTGCCGTCGGAGAGGGTGGGCAGGCCGTCCATCTCCACAATGCGCCCGGCGCGCACCGATTCCAACATCACCGCTGAGTTGTGCGGCAGGCAGCCAACGACCCGCACACCCGTAGATCTGCCAAGTTTTCCCAAATCTGGCAGATCTTTCAAATAACTCCCAATCCCGCCGATCAGCCCGCCACCGCCCACGGCCACGAAAACTGCGTCCAATCCCGGCTGCTGGCGCAGCATCTCCACGGCGACTGTTGCCTGCCCGGCGACAATCTGCGGGTCGTTGTAGGGGGAGACGAAGACGCGGCCCGTCGCGTCGGCGGTGTGGCGGGCGGTCGTCTCGGCGTGTACCGCGTCGCCGGGGACGAAGCGCAGTTCCACGTCGAAGGTACGCAACTTCGCCACTTTGCGCGGTGAGGCGTCTTCCGGCATAAAAATCGTGGCGGCAATGCCCAACTGGGAGGCGGCGTGGGCCACGGCCAGCCCGTGATTGCCGGTGGACGCGCTGACGACGCCGCGCGCCCGTTCCTGCGCAGAGAGGCCGAGGAGTTTGTTGGTCGCACCGCGCAGTTTGAACGAGCCGGTCGTCTGCCGGTTTTCCAGCTTCAGAAAGACGACCGCGCCCGTTCGCTGCGACAGCACCGGCGACGGGATCAGCGGCGTCTCAGCGATGTGGGGGCGGATGCGCTCTGCGGCGGAAAGAATGGAACGCAGATCGAACGGAAAGGATCGATTCACGCGGATTTCTCCTGAAGCGTTTGCAACACCCGCTCGGCCTGGCCTATGTGCAGCCGGTCGTGGTAGACGAGGATTTTCAGACAGTCGCCCAGGTTGAAGCGGACAAACTTTTCGACGGGAACGGTTGTGGCGCACAGGTTGATGGCGGCAACCGCGTCCAAAGTTTTTAGCAATGTTTCCTGCTTTGCCAGATAGCGGCGCAGTACATCCCGGCCCAGGCTGTCCGCGGCCGGGACGACTGCTGACGGTGCAGGGAAGCTATATTTGGGGTTGAAGGAAAAGTGCATATAAATGCGTCCCCAAAAGGAGGGCGCGTAGCTGTCCGCGGCGGGATTGGCCGGACAGCGTTGGGCCAATCCTCCCGCGATTTTCGGCGCGTAGTAGTCGTGGGTCAGGTTCAGGTGATCGAAACATTGGAGGACGTTCCACTCACCGGGCTGGGGTCGCCAGGCCAGTTGAGCGTCGTCCAGTTCCAGAAAAACCCTCTGCACCTGATCCGCGTGTTGGTGGATACGGCCGCGCAGGTCGGCCAGGAAGTCGGGTTTGGAGGTCATTGAGCGGATGATCCTTGGATGAAGTCATTCAGGACGAGAATCCGCAGTTCAGTCACTCGACGGAGTTGGATGTCATTGGTCAGGAAAGCATGGCAACCGGCCACAAGAGATGTGGCGATTTGCAGAGCGTCCGGTGTGCGAAGGTTATATTGGGCGCGCAACTGCGCCGCGCGTTCAGCAATCTCAATAGTGACTGGCAATAGATCGAAATGCGCGTGTTCAAGAAGGATTTGACGGTACGCATTCTCGACATCCCGTCTGGCAAGTTTGAGCGGTTGGCTCAAAACTTCGGTGATCGTTATGACTGATGAAACGGCGACAATACTGCCATCATCGATCAGTTCGAAGACCGGTGCAACAACATCGGCATATACTGGATGGTTCTCGATGAAGTAGATCAACGGAGCAGTGTCAATGCCGATTCGCTCCCCACCTTTGAGTACATTCAGGATATTTGTCGTCACAGCGGGCGCTCCCATTGATCGCGCAGTTGATTTACATATTCTTGCGCATCTATTCCTTCCCAAATATCTGCGCCAACCCCACGTAGGCTCGAAAGTTTTGGTTTTCGCTTATTACCGCCCGGCGCGAACCCAGATTTGGGCGTCGCCCGCTCGATCAGCGCCAGTAGTTCCTGTCGTTCTGTATACGTTAGCGGCACAATGTGTTTGCGATAAATATCTTTCACAGTCAAGAGCGTCATCTATCTCCTCCATTGAGTATGACCCATCCAGAGCGTTACAGCCTTCCAGACGTGGCTTTATCGCTCTGGTATCAGCCAAAGGGGTTTTTCGCGTTCCTGTTGCGTCTGCTTGTTCTGTATATCGTCATCAACCTCTTGCATTGACGGTTCATCTTTCAGGTAATCAAAGGCGAGTACGTCGGGGAGAATGTCGTGAGCGCAGAATTGCTGCTGAATCGAACCAGCGATGAATGCGGAAACTGTCGGCGGAAGGTCCAATTCACGCGCAAGTTCGATTTGCAGACCACCCAGTTGCTGCCAGGTGACAATCCCCGAAAGGCAGCCATCCTCGCGTATTTCCGTCGTGATTGTTGGTTTCACGCTCTCGTCCACAAGATAGAGTAAAATCCGCTTATCCGTCATCGAAAGTAAAAGGGGAGAATCCAGATATGTCGAGAGGTTTTGGTCCTTTGATGCGAGACCTTTGCCGAGATTCTTGGATTCGACGACGACAATCACATCGCTTCCGTCTGCAACTTTACAGTGAATCACCACATCGGCGATGCGGGTTTGTGGCACCTTAAATTCCCATTCATAACTCCAGTGCATCTCTTCAATTCGTCCGAAATGCCAAGCCAAGCCTGCCCGCTCCATCAGGCGGGACAACCAAACACTTGGCTCAAACAGGACAAAATTCTCCCATAACGTAGCGGTCAAATGCGTTTCGTGCGTCGGCTTGACGAATTCCTGGTATCGCCTTCCGTTGTCCGTCTCTCGTTTCCCATGAAACCGTGTGCGATCTCTCCATACCCTGGCCAGACGGCGATAGGCGAGTGTGTCCTTTGCCAGGGGAATTGCGGGAAGTACCTGCCACCAATGGGTGTTCATTCTGCCTCCAATAGATCAATCGACGAGTAGAAAACGCAATGTATCAAACAACCTTCGGGCATAGGGCGAGTATTGAATGACACGATTCGGGTCAATTTGCGCCAACAGATCAAAAGAATGACGGCCTTTGTGGTAGCTTCCCTTTTGGCTGTTGCGGCTGGCGCTCTCCAATTGAGACAGGACGTCATCTTTTGGGATGTTTTCAATATCAGTCCGGTTGGCAAGGGCGTTGCGTCTGAAACCTGCGCCAAAGAATTTTTCCACTTGTGTTCTATCGGCCAGAAACCAGGCGTCCATACATTGCACCATCAGATGCGCCTGATCATCGCGCGCGTCACGCGGACGCTCCCAGCCGTCGCGCGCTGACAAATGCTCCCAGGCCGAACTATCTGACCGGACTTCTCTTTCGCTGTCAACCAGGAGCAGAGGAATCTCGTCAAGGCTGGCTTGGCGCAGAGCAATGCGGAAGCGCTGCAACGTATCGTCACGTCCCCCGCAGGCACGGATTTCGGGTAGATGACCTGACAAACCGGCTTTGCTGAAAAATTCACAAAACCCTCTGCGGCACTTGCTTTGTAGTTTCCCTTCCTGGCCGCCACCCTCTACATAAACGGTCACTTTTACCACCGGTTGCCTCCCAATTCGCCACTACGCCACAGATCGCCCAGCGAATAGGCAGCCAGCCACTCTTGCAGCGATTCTTTATCCAATCGTCGCAGCGCTGTCGTGCCGTGATCTTTCTCGCATATCAAAATTGCTTCCGGCGTGTCACTCAGCGCATCTACCAGAATATCCGAGTGGGTGGTGACAATCAGTTGCGTTCGGTGTGATGCCGCGACCAGCAATTCAGCAATGATGGGTAGAATGTCAGGATGCAGCCCAATTTCCGGTTCTTCGATGCAGACCAGTGGGGGCGGGTTCGGATGGCAAAGAATTGACGCAAGACAGAGAAAACGCAGAGTGCCATCCGATAGACGTGTCGCGGGTATTGGCTGCTGAAGATCGTCTTCGTGAAAGAATATCTGTAACGTGCCGCCGAGAAGATAGGTAGTTAAATCCCGAAAGGATGCGTAAAATTGTTTTAGCCGTTCGAATAGTTCAGCTTTTACCTGACCCCGATGTGTCAAATCATTGAGGACAAGACCGAGATTGCTCGCGTCCTCCAGCAAAAAGTCGTTTGGCAGGTCGACTTTCTGCGGTAGTCGCGCAGGGGTGTGTCGCCCCAAATCCCATTCCTGGTACAGTTTAATTCGATTGTAACAATTGCCCAGATAGGTAATCTCAGGATACTGATCCGGATCCTTGCGCTGGGAAAGAACAGATTGATCCGGGGCAAGATCCTCGCGCTGCAATCGTCTGTCAATCCGTGTATGACCGTTTGCTGCGTTGTCGCCACCCAAAGAACGCATATTGAGAACCGGCCGTCCCCGCTGATAGCGATAAAAAAAACGCACGTCATCAGCCGGTGAAAATTCCGGCTGTTCGTTTTCCACCGACTCATCCAGCAACTCAAAGCGCTGTCCAACCATCGAAAAGGAGAAGGTATGGCGAAGGGGCATCATCCCATCCGGATAATAGACCGTCACTTCGATTTCTGCATTCGGTGTGACTGACGCTCCCTTCCACAGCCATTCGGCAACTCCCCCGCCGGCGCGCACAGGCGCAGTCAGATCGCCGGCGGTTGCCCGCAGAAGAGCGATGGCTTCGATGAGATTGGATTTGCCCGCTCCATTAGCGCCTACCAAAACGTTCAGCGACTTCAATTCAATTTCTTCGCTGTCTGGACCGAACGAAAGAAGATTCCGCAATCGAATCGTGCGCAGCAATCTTTTATCCCCTAACATCCAATTCCTCCAATCACCACAACTGTCACGACGTTAGAGATTCTCGCTTCCCTATTCTATCACATTCGGAACAGCCCATATCCCGTCTACTTCTATAGTTTTCAGGCAAAGATTTTCCCTGTAGGGGCGCTGCTTGCTGCGCCCGTATCGTGCGTACCG
>CAMDEX010000078.1 GCA_945897075.1 Litorilinea aerophila | reverse complement strand
CGGAATGGTATTCCGCCAACTGGGCGGAATACCATTCCGCCCTACGTTCATTTATGTAGAGGAGAAAAACCGTGTCACAAACTGTCGGAGTGATTGGCCTGGGCGCGATGGGGATGGGCATGGCCCGGTCTCTCGTGCGCGCTGGTTTTGTGGTGAAGGGATATGACATTGCGCCCGCAGCGGTCGAGCGGTTGGTGGAGGCGGGTGGCCACGCCGCGACGACGGTGGCGGAGGCTGCCAGCGGTGCGGATGTGCTGATTGTCATGGTGGTCAACGCGGCCCAGACCGAAGATGTGCTTTTTGGCGCGGGTGGCGCGGCCGCGGCCATGCCTGCAGGCAGTGTAGTGATGCTCTCCTGCACAGTCTCCCCCACCTTTGCCCGCCAGACAGCCGAACGTCTGCACGCGTTGGGGCTGGAGATGCTGGACGCACCGGTCAGCGGCGGACCCGTGCGTTCCGCGGAGGGCGCGCTGAATGTGATGGCGTCGGGTAGCCCCGCCGTCTTCGAAAAATGCGCGGCTGTGCTGGAGGCGGTGGCGGCCAACGTCTACCGGATGGGTGACGCGCCCGGTCTGGGGTCGGTGATGAAGAGCATCAACCAACTGCTGGCCGGTGTCCATCTGGCCGCGATGGGCGAGGCGTTCGTCTTTGGCGTCAAACAGGGCATAGACGCCCGCCAGATGTACGAGGTCATCTGCGCCAGCGCCGGCGGTTCGTGGATGTTCCAGAACCGGGGCGCACACATTCTGGAGAACGACTATACCCCACGCAGCGCGATTGACATTTGGGGCAAAGATTTGGGGATTGTGCTGGAAACGGGCAAGGAAAATAAACTGGCCCTGCCCCTGGCCGCGGTGGCCCATCAGCTATTTCTGGCTGCCTCGGCGCAGGGGATGGGGCGGATGGACGACGCCGCGATTGTGAAGGTCTACGCGCAGTTGGCGGGGGTGGAGATGGGGGGATGAAGGGAGGACAAGAGGACAAGAGGAAGGGAGGAAGGGAGGAAGGGAGGAGTACACCGGGCAGGTGGATTGTGCTATAATCCAGCCGTGCCGATCCGTAAATTCTGAAATTCGTGTTCTTACGCACAGATGAGCGTGGATTACGCAGAGCCAATCCGCAAATCCGTAAATTCTGTAATTCGTGTTCTTACGCACAGATGAACGCAGATTGCAAAGTGCCAATCCGCAAATTCTGTAATCCGTGTTCTTGCGCACAGATGAACGCAGATTACGCAGAGCCAATCCGCAAATTCTGTAATCCGTGTTCTGCAACCAGGACAATAGAGCTATGCAAATGCTATCCCGTGTCGAAGTGATGGAGCGGATGACGGCCGCAGACTTTTTTCGCGACGCGCCCGAAGACCGCAAAGCCGAACTCATTGATGGCGTGATGATTATGCCTTCTCCGCCGCTGGTAATTCACGAACGTTTGCAGGGTTTTCTATTCCGGTTGCTGGCCGGATTTGTCGAGGAACGGGAGTTGGGCGAAGTCTTCGGCTCCCGCACGGCGGTAGAGTTGGAACTCTTCTACGCCCCAGAGCCGGATATCTTCTTTGTAGCAGAAGAACGTCTTCACATTGTCGGGGAAAAGGGCGTGCGGGGCGCGCCGGATTTTGTCATCGAAATTCTCTCGGCCAGCACAGCCCAGAACGACCGGGGGGCAAAGTTACGCGCCTACGAGCGGGCGGGGGTGGACGAGTATTGGCTGATCGACCCCTACGGCCCGGCTGGGTCGGAATTCTATCATCTGCGCAATGGCCGCTTTCGACCCAGCCCACCCGGCGGCGCGGGTATTCTGCGCAGCGTAGCCGTCCCCGGCTTCTGGATCGATCTGGCCTGGCTCTGGCCCGGTGGAGAGTACGGTGAAGAATATCCGCCTGTGCGGCGGGCGCTGAACGCAATTCTTGACGCATGACGGCTTGCGAAGCCTGCGCACCACAAGTATCAAAGCAAACTTGAACCACAAAGGCACGAAGACACAAAGGAAGAAAAAGAAAAAAGAGCAGGAGTTGAATTTTTCGGAAAAGTTCAACTTCTGTCGAATCTAATTTTTTTCTTCTTCGTGTCTTTGTGACTTTGTGGTTATCAACCAAAGGAGGAGCGTGTGAAGACTGAGTTATCTCCCCAGCAGATCAGCCAATACCGGGCGCAGGGCTTTCTGGTCATTGATGGCTTTCTGGATGAGGACGAGTTGGCGGTCTGGCGCAAGGCCACGGACGAAGCGGTGGAGCAGCGGCTGGCCTCCACCAAAACGCTGACCAACCAGAAAGACCCGGACGCCTTCTACGCGCAAGTATTCACCCAATGCCTGCGCCTGGCGACTACCCACCCGGTGATGCACGATCTGATGTACGACGCGGCGTTGGGGCAGGTGGTCGCAACGCTGGCCGGTGTGGACGGCATCCGCATCTGGCACGACCAGGCGCTCTACAAACCGCCCTACGGCAACCCCACCGGCTTCCACCTGGACAACCCCTTCTGGTCGTTCTATTCTAAGGATGCCATCTCGATTTGGATGGCCCTGGACGACGCCACCATCGAAAACGGCTGTCTCTGGTATCTGCCCGCCACCCACAAAGAGGCCACCTTCGAGATGACCTCCATCAACGAAAATCTGGGCGCAATTTTCAAGCAGTACCCCAGTTGGCGGCAGATGACCGCGGTGGCCGCGCCGTGCAAAGCGGGCAGCGCGGTCTTTCACAACGGGCTGGTGGCCCACGCCGCGGGTGTCAATCTGACGCCCCGTCCGCGGCGGGCGATGACCTGCGCCTATATGCCCGACGGCTCCACCTTCAACGGCCAGCGCAACATCCTGAGCAAGGACTATTTCGAGTCGCTGACTATCGGCGATCTGCTGGACAACGAAGACGAAAATCCACTCATCTGGCACAAATAAGGGAATAGAGTGCAATGAACAAAGCCTTTCACATCGGCGTTTCGTCCGACTTCAAGACCGGCGCACCGGGCGCGCTGGAGCCTATTTTGGAGCGCATCCTCGGCCCGCTGCCCCACATCACCTGGGATTATTACAACTCGCCCGACAATGGACCGGTCTCGCCCGCGGCCATCGCCGATTGCGACGCGGTGATTGTGCTGGCCTCCCACTTCCGCGCCGAATCCTTCAGCGGCAATGACCGGCTGGCCGTCATCGCCCGCTGGGGTGTGGGCTACGACCGCATAGACACCGCCGCCGCCACCGCCAACGATGTGGTGCTGGCAATTACCGTTGACGCGGTGCGCCGCCCCGTGGCCGAAGCGATTGTCACGCTGCTGCTGGCCCTGGCCAAAAAATTGCCCGCCAAAGATCGTCTGGTGCGCAGCGGGCGCTGGGACCTGAAGGCGCAGACCTTTGGCCTGGGGCTGACGGGCAAGACGCTCGGCTCCATCGGCGTGGGCAACATCGGCGGCGATATGTTCCGGCTGCTGGCCCCCTTTGATTTCGGGCGACGCATCGCCTTCGACCCCTACACCAGCCCGGAGCGGGCCGCGGCGTTGGGCGTGGAACTGGTGGATTTGGAGACGGTCTTCCGGGAATCGGACTTCTTGACGGTCAACTGCCCGCTGACGCCAGAGACGCAGGGGATTGTCAACGCGCAGGGGCTGGCGCTGATGAAGCCGACAGCCTTTCTGATCAACACCGCGCGCGGGCCGATTGTCAACCAGGCCGACCTGACCGCGGCGTTGCAGGCCGGGCAGATCGCCGGCGCGGGGCTGGATGTCTTCGAGGAGGAGCCGCTGGACGTCAACCACCCGCTGATCGGCATGGACAATGTGATTCTTTCGCCCCACGCCCTGGCCTGGACCGACGAACTCTACGAACTCAACGGCGCGCTGGCCTGCGAAAATGCGCTGGCTGTTCTGCGCGGCGAAGTGCCCCGCTGGCCGGTCAACCGCGACGTGCTGGCGCGGCCGGGCTTCCAGGCCAAGCTGGCGGCTCTGGGCGCGCGCTGGCAACAACTGGCAGGCTGACGACGGACGGAAGACGGAAGACGAACAAATTGGACATCGGTTCGTCTTCCGTCTTCCGTCCGTCGTCATTGACACTGAAAAATCTGTAACACCCACACAAAAGGAACCCCCAATGAAACCCAATCGCGCCAAACAGACTCTCGCCGCCGGCAACGTGGCCGTCGGCCATATGCTGATGGAATTCGCCACCCACGGTGTCGCCCAGATGCTGGCGACGGCTGACCTGGATTTTGTGTTGATCGATATGGAGCATTCCCCCTTCAGCGCCCAGGACGTGGCCCGGCTGGTGGCCTGGTTTCAGGCCACGGAAATTGCCCCGCTTGTGCGGGTGCCCCAGGTGCAGTACCACTTCATCGCCCGCTGCCTGGACGCAGGCGCGCTGGGAATTATGGTGCCCAATGTGAAGACCGGCGCGCAGGCGAAGGAGATTGTCAACTGCGCCAAATACGCGCCCCAGGGCGACCGGGGCGTGGCGCTCGGGGGCGCGCTCACCGGCTACAAAAGCGTCAGCCCGGCGGATTTCCTGGCCGAATCCAACCGCAACACCACCATCATCTGTCAGATCGAAAGCGTAGAGGGGCTGGCCAACCGGGAAGCCATCGCCAGCACGCCGGGCGTGGACTGTCTGTGGGTGGGCCACTTCGACCTGACCAACTCGATGGGCATCCCCGGTCAGTTCGGCAGCCAACGTTTTCTGGACGCAATGGCCCAGGTGGCGGAGACTTGCCGCAAGCACGGGCTGGCCGCGGGCATCCAGCCAGCCAACCCAGAGCAGGCGCAGCAGTGGATGGCGCTGGGCTACAATATGATTTCCTACAGCGCGGATCACGCAGTCTACCGGGCCGCGGTCATCCAGGGCGCAGCGGCGGTGCGGGAAATCGCGGGCCGCCAGTGACGGCAGACAGCCGACTGCCGACCGCGTCGCCATCTGAGCGGTCTGCCGTCCTCGGTCTGCCGTCGAAATTCATACACGGATCACAATAGGAGACAACCCATGTTCACAGGACTCGATCACGTCGCCATCGTCGTGCCGAATACGGACGAGGCGTTGAAGACCTTTCGGGACAAGCTGGGGCTGACGCTGCTCTACAGCGAAGTGGTAAACAACGGCACCACCCGCCTGACCCATCTGGACGCAGGCAACACACAGGTACAGTTGGTGGAACCGTTGAGCGCAGAAAGCCCACTGCGGGCGCAACTGGCCGAGCGGGGCATCCATCTGCACCACATCTGCTTCCGGGCGGAGAATGTAGACGATGCGATGGCCGCCGCGCCCAGCCACGGCCTGCCCCTGGCCCAGGCCAAACCCCATCAGGGCACGCAGGGCAAGCGCGCTTTCTTCATAGACGCCTCCGCCACCGAGGGCGTGCGGGTGGAGGTGACGGGGAAGTAGACGCACAAACAGACCTGCCAGGTTTTCCGAAACCTGGCAGGTCTGCGCACGAATCATCTACCCAGAATGAAAAGCCCGCCCAGCCGATCTGCCACGTAAATCCGTTCCTCGCTCACAGCGACGCCGTAGGCCGCGTCCGGGCTGTCGAAACTGCCGACCTCGACCGGGGCAGATGGGTCGGAGAGATCGAGCAGACGGACCCCGTTTTCGCCGTCGGCCAGGAGAGCCAGCGCGCCGACCAGTTTCACGTCCCGGCTGCTCCCCGTCGTATCCCAAGCCCCGACCGCGCGCGGCGCACTGGGGATGGAGACATCCACGATACGCATCCCGCCTTCCCAGTCCGCGACCACCGCCAGATTCCCCGCTACGTCCACACGCCAGGCCGAGCCGGGTGTATCAACACTGCCGATCTGTTGCGGTTCTGCTGGGTTGCTGATGTCTACCAGAACCAATCCGGCTTTTCCCGCCGCAACATAGGCTATTGTCCCGACCACCACCACCCCATGCACTTCTCCGGCGATTGGGTACTGGGCCAACGGTATCGGGTGGTTGGGATCGCGCACATCTGCCAGCAGGAAACCGCCCTTGCCCGCCGCGATATAGGCGATCCCATCGCGCACCGCGACTCCGTAGCCTTCGCCCGCCAAGCCGAGCGAACCGAGTGGGATGGGCGCGACCGGGTCGCTGACATCCACGATGTGCAACCACCCGTTCCAGTCGGCCAAATAGGCCAACGAACCGTCCATCGCGATCTGCCACACCTGCCCTGGGGTGTTCAGGGAGCCGAGAGCCACAGGCTGCCCCGGCTCGGAAATATCCACGATCTGAAAGTCGCCGCTCCACTTGGCGGAGAGATAGGCGTAGGAGCCGTCCACCGTCACGTCCCAGGCCGCACCGGAGGAATTGTAGAGTCCGATTTCCCGTATCTGCTCCGGCTGCGATACGTCCAGAAGATGCAGACCGCCCTCGCCGTCGGTCAGGTAAAGGGAGGAATCTGTCACCGCCAATCCCATCCCCATCCCCACTGTCTGGTAGCTGCCCACAACTCTGGGCGAGTTGGGCTGGGACACATCAGCGATCCAAACGCCCGCGCTCTCCGCGCTGACGTAGACCCGATCACCCAGCACGGCCAGCCCACAGGCACAGCCCGGCCCTTCCAGTACGGCGATCTCCACGGGCTGTTCCGGCTGGGAGATGTCCAGAATGCGCAAACCGTCGCTGTCGCTGGCGACAAAGGCCAGACTTCCCTGCACCGCCACCGCTGCATCGCGCAGGGGCGAGGCAATCTGCACCACCAGCCGCGGTTGGCTGGGGTTTGCCACATCCAGAATTGTCAGCCCGTCGTAGCTGCCCGCCACCAGCGCGTAGTGGCCGCTGAGCGCCACATCCCAGGCCGTCCCGATGGCGTCGGCCGCGCCGATCTGCCGGGGCGTGCGCGGATCGGAAATGTCTACAATCAGGAGACCGCCCCGTTCGTTGGCAATATAGGCCGTCTGGTTGGCAACGGCGATGGCGAGAGCGGTGAAGCGCACCGGCAGATGGCTGACAGCCCGTGGGCTGTGCGGGTCGGCAATGTCAACGATGTAGAGAGCGTCACGGGAGACCGCATAGGCAAAATCTCCCTGCACCGCCAGATCGTAGGCGGGTAGGAGCGCAAACCCCACCCGTCGTGGGTTTTGCGGATCAGAAATGTCAATGATTGCCAGTTCGTGGCCCAGGGCCAGATAGGCGTAGTTGTCCTGTATCGCTACGGCCAGACTGGGGCCGCCCGTATGCCCCAACAGAGTCAATTGCGATTTTGAATCTTGGCTGGCGTTCGTCTGTATTGCCGCCAGAGCGGTTAGTATCGCCATCAGCACAAACCATTTGCGTAGCTGTTTCATTGTAGCCCTTCCTTTTCCTGGAAATTCGAGTAGATCGTACTGATTCCAGGATAGGCAATGCGCGTCAGTGATTCGGCTGGGGGTGCGTTGGGGGGAAATTGGATCAACAAACGCGCTGGCAAACGCGCGGCGGGGCAGCGACCTTCCGGGAAGGGGTCAGAGAAATGAGCGCACGTCCATTCTGGCTTTGACCCCTTCCCGGAAGGTACTCATCCTCCAACTTGAAGCAGACGCGGGGGTTATTTGAGTCGTTGGAATTGCGCGCACAATGTGGGATAATGGACGCAATCGGACGGTAATCAGAAAAGGAGCTTTGGCGGTGGGGGAACTTCATCTGTGCCTGCTGGGATCGCCCCAGATCTTCGTAGATGGGGAAGAGAAAATCCTGAGCGAGCGCAAGGCCATCGCTTTTCTCGCCTATCTTGCCGTGGAGCGCAAAGTACAGGGCCGGGACACACTGGCCGCGCTCTTTTGGCCGGAACACGATCAGCAGCGGGCGCGGGCCAACCTGCGCTATCTGCTCTGGTCATTGCGCAAGAGAGTGGGCGAGGGTTGGCTGGCTACGGACGGGGATCAGATTGCCCTGGCGGGCGCGGGGAAAATCCGGGTGGATGTGGAGGAGTTTCGGCAACATCTGGCGGCGTGGCGCGGCCATTCCCACACAGCGGGCGCGTATTGCGCCGCCTGCGTGGAATCTCTGGAAGCAGCGCTACAACTCTACCGGGGCGATTTTCTACAGGGATTTACGCTGGACGACAGCCCGCAGTTCGACGACTGGCAATTCTTTCAGGCCGAGGAGTTGCGGCGCACTCTGGCCGCGGGGCTGGAAGCGCTGGTGGAGCAGCAGATTGTTGGGCAGCGCCATGCAACAGCCATCGGCTACGCCCGGCGCTGGCTGGCCCTGGACCCGTTGCACGAGCCGGCCTGTCGTGCGCTGATGAAACTCTACGCCTGGTCAGGTCAGTACGAGGCTGCCATCCGCCAGTTCCACCAGTGCGCCCAGACGTTGCAGGAAGAGATCGGCGTGCAGCCGGACGCACAGACGCTGCAACTCTACGCGCAGATTCGCAACCGGCGTTTCCCGCTGCCCTCCACACAGAGCGACCAGAGCGCAGCCATTTCTCAGCCAACCGCTATGGCAGCCACAGATGCGGGCAATCTGCCGCCCGTCTCCACCGCTTTTGTGGGACGCCAGACGGAGCTGGCCCAGATTGCCCAGCGGCTGGCCGACCCAGCCACGCACCTGTTGACGATTGTGGGGCCGGGTGGCATCGGCAAATCCACGCTGGCATTGCAGGCGGGCCACGCCGAGGAAGCGCGCTTCCCCGCTGGCGTCTGGTTTGTGCCGCTGGCCGGGATGGAATCGGCGGAGCGGGTGCCGGCTGCCATTCTCGCTGCTCTGGGCGTGCCCGCGGGGGGCGGTAGCACTCCGCATCAACAGCTTCTTCTCCATCTGCGCGGCAAGCACTCTCTGCTGATTCTGGACAATTTCGAAGATGTGCTGCCCGCCGCCGAATTGATGGCAGAGTTACTGCGCACCTGTCCGCAGGTCAAGCTGATTGTCACCACCCGCGAGCGGTTGAATCTGCGCGATGAGTGGCTGTTGACGCTTGGCAATCTCTCCTATCCAACCGACGCCAAAGCCGCGGGCGCAGAGCGACGAGAATACAGCGCACTGCGCCTCTTTGAAATCTGTGCCCAGCGCACACAGCCCGCGTTTGCGTTGGACTCCGCCAATCTGCCATCTGTCATCCGCATCTGTCAACTGGTGGACGGGATGCCTCTGGCGCTGGAGATGGCCGCGGCCTGGGTGCGGGTGTTGCCGGTGGCGGAGATTCCTGGGGAAATTGAGAGAAGTCTCAGCTTTCTGTCCACATCGGCGCGGGATGTGGCAGAACGCCAGCGCAGCATCCACGCCGTCTTCGACCACTCCTGGCAACTATTGACCGAGCGGGAGCGTTCTGTGCTGCGCCAGTTGGCGGTTTTTCGCAACGGTTTCAGCCGCGAGGGGGCAGAGGCTGTGGCCGCCGCGTCGTTGTTGGATTTGTCCGCCCTGCTGGACAAGTCCTGGCTACGGTTGAACGGAGATGGCCGCTATCAGATGCACGGTCTGGCTCAGAATTACGCTGCAGAGAAACTGCACAACGAGCATTCGGCGCTGACGAACGAAGCCGTTGGCGATGTCCTGCATCGTCACTGCCTTTTCTTTGCGGCGCAGGTGCCGCCGGAAGGACGATTTGTTAAGGTGACAGCCATCGTTCCCACGGCTGACGTTGAGAATGTGCAATTGGCCTGGCAAACGGCTCTGCAGCAGCGCCATTGGCGCGACTTGGAACAACTCACTGTCTTCATTGAAATCATTATGCAGACCTGGTGGGATCCAGCGATTCTCCCACATCTGGAGAGAGGTATCGGGCAGTTGGAGACGGTATTGCAGTCGGTTCCTGTAGGGACAGGGGAATTTCGGCAGTCCAGCGAAGCACCGTTGGCAAAAATTCTCCACGTCGCCGGCGAGTACTATACCCACCTGGGCAAACTTATCCAGGCGATAGACCACCTGTCCAGAGGTCGCTCTCTGTTTGAAAGCCATCGGAGCAACAGTCACGCGGCAGGTGCCACCCACGCCGATATCACCACGAGTTTGGGATTTGCTTTCTATTATGCCGGGCAATTCGACAAGGCAGAGGTACTCTATCAGGAGGCATTGACTGCCTATGAAAATGTTGCAGACAGGCGGGGTATGATCGTTGTCCGTCTGCTGCTGGCCCAGGTCTACGGGCGAAGGGGAAGCTATAAAGAAGCAGAAGAAAGTGTGCGTCTAGCAGATACCGCTCAGAGAGAGATGGGCAGATGGAATCAGTCGCTGAACCGAGAGTTGGGCAGGATTTTGACAAAGCAGGGACGATACCAGGAGGCTAGAGCAGTTCTAGAGCAATCCTTTGAGGAGACAGCGCATCGCTATCGATCACATACACTGCTCTTTCTGGGGATGGCTGTCCGCGGACAGAGCAACGCTGCAGAGGCGCAGGAGATTCTGCAGCGCGGGCTTGCCATTGCCGAGGAGACAGGAGACCGTCCGGCCCAGTCAGATTTGCTGGCCGAATTGGGTTTTACGGCGATTCAGCACGGCGAAGCAGCACTGGCGCAGAAGCACTTCAGCCGTTCGCTTGCCATTGCCAGAGAGATCGGACGTCTGCGCACAGTGCCGCTGGCGCTGATGGGTTTGGGACAGGTAGAATTGATGCAAGGGCACTGGCAGGAGGCGCGGGACTACTTCACGCAAGCCCTCGCCGCTGCAATACAGGTGAACGCCCCGCCCGATCTGTTGGATGTTCTGGTAAGCGTTGGGGAACTATACGCAGCCGAGGGGAAACCGGCAGCGGCGCTTGAATTTCTGGACCTGGCCGCACGACATCCGGCGACGACGCACGAAACCCGCAGCCGGGCGCAGCGCCTGCTGCAAACGTTGGGTGCAGAAGACGCTGCGTCGGAATCCAAGTTAGCGACGGATGAAGCGCGTACCCGTCTGGAAGAGGCTGCTCGCGCCACACTGGCGAAATTGCAGATCCCTACAAATCCTGATTCTGGGGCAGCATCACCAGATCCCGAATCGTGACGTGGGACGGCTGCGCCAGCATAAAGACAACCGCCTCGGCCACATCCTCTGAACGCAGACTGGCGTGGGCCGCGATCTGCGCGTCGATGGCGGACTGCTCGTGGAAACCCCACAGTTCGTTGGCAACCCGTCCCGGCGCCAAAGAGCCGACCCGAATCCCCGCCTCTGCCACCTGCCGCCGTAGGGTATGCACAAACGTCTGCACTGCGTGTTTGGATGCGCTGTAGATCGGCTCCCAGTGGATGTCAATGTGGCCGGAGATGGAGCTGGTGACCAGAATGTCGCCGGAATGCTGGGCCAGCAGATGGGGCAGCACCGCGTGCGCACAGCGGAAGACGCCGTTCACATTTACATCCACTAGCTGGGCCCAGGCGTCGGGATCGCCCTCGCTCACCTGCCCCGGAATGTAAATCCCCGCGTTGGCAAAGAGCACATCCACCCGGCCAAAGTGGGCGACGCTCTGCGCCACCAGCCGGGCGACCTCCGCCGCCACAGTTACATCCGTCGGCACAGCCAGCGCGTCGGGGCCGATTTCCGCGGCCAGCGCGGCCAGCTTCTCGGCGGAACGGGCGGCCAACACCAATTTGCACCCCTCGGCGGCCAGGCGGCGGGCTGTGGCCGCGCCGATGCCCGAACTAGCCCCGGTGATAATGACAACTTTGCCGCTGAGCGATTGCATAGAGACTCCTGGGAAATCGTTCCCTATCGTAGGGGCGCTGCTTGCTGCGCCCGTTTCGTATATGTCGGGCGCAGCAAGCAAGCGCCCCTACCGAGAACTATTGACTGAAAAAACTAGCGCAGAAACTCGACAAAATTGTCCTGGGAGATGACATTCAGTTCAGCAGCCGGGTAGGACGCCAAGAATTGCTCCTGGGTGGTCTTGCTCATTGCCCTGGCTTTCCACTTGAATTCAAAGCCGTGCAACCTGCCCGCCTCTTCCTCGATCAGGTCGATCTCCTGCTGATCGTAGGTGCGCCAGAAATAGCGGTTGACGGAGCGGTCGGCGTAGGTGTGCGCTTTCCAGCGCTCAGTCATCAGAAAATTTTCCCAAAGCTGGCCGACGTCGTCGCGTTGGGTCAGGGGGTTGAAGCTCTGGATCAGACTGTTGCGGACGCCGTTGTCGAAGAAGTAGTAGCGGCTATTTTTCGTCACTTCTTTGCGCAGATTGCGCGAGAAGCCGCCCACCCGGTAGATCACAAAAACCTTTTCCAACAGGTCCAGATAACGCTCCACCGTGCGCCGGTTCATGCCCAGGCTGGTGGCAAGTTCAGCGAGCGAGACCTCCTGGCCCACTTGAAAGGCCAGCAGACGCAGCAAATCCACCAGTTTGTCGGCGCGGCGCACGCCTTCCAGTTCCAGCAAATCCCGAAAGAGATAGGACCCCACCAATTCTCCCAGCAGCCGGGCGCGCAGATGGGGTGGGCAGGTGACAATTTCCGGGTAGCTTCCCCACACCAGCCACTGCTCCAGCAGCGTGCGCGCCTCAAAGGGGCCAAAGAAGCGGCTCAGTTCCGGGTAGCTGAGCGGGTAGAGATGGAATGTGATTCTGCGTCCGGTCAGGGGTTCGTTGATTTTATTGGCGAGATCAAAGGAGGCCGAGCCGGTCGCCAGAATCGTCACCTCCGGGTGGTTGTCGATCAGAATCTTAAGATTGATGCCGATGTCGGGCACGCGTTGGGCTTCGTCAATGATCAACAGTTCGGCGTCGGCCAGCACCTCGTCCAGCGTTTGGCGCTTCTGGGACGCCAGCGCCTCCCGGTAGGTCAGTTCGTCGGCATTGATCAGCCGGGTGCGGCGGTTGACGCTGCTCTGGATCTCTTTGACAAGGGTGGTCTTGCCCACCTGGCGCGGGCCGTAGAGGACAATCACCTTGCCGGGCAGAAGGGCGTTTTGAATTTGTACTTGCGCAATGCGCTCAATTTTCATAAATAGAGTGTAGCAAACTACCCGTATTTGCGCAAATACGGGTAGTTTGCTATCGAAATTCTCAAAGGTGTCTTTGGTCTATTGCCTACCCCCTATCAGGACGATCTGGAAATCTACTGATTGCTGCGGGGGTATCGCTTGAGCCTCTCCATCTGCCTGGATGAAAAAGCAGCGCCTCAATTTGAGGCGCTGCTTTTTTCAGGCACAACTTATACTGGCTCTGGACGCCGGCATAGCGTCAATCTGCGGCCATACTGAGTTCGACAACCGGCACTTGCATCATTTCAATAGGTTTCAGGCGTCCCTGTTGGTCTGCCTGGAAGAGCCGATCCAAAGAGCGCGCCACCTGCGCATGAAAGAAGCGATGCCCATTTTCCGCGCACTCGCGCACAGGCACGCCGCGCACGACCAACAGGTGTTCGGCGCTCCAATCGTTATAGTCAATCACTTTCTCAATCAGCGGGCTGCCACAAATCGGGCAGACGTTCGTTTCCTCTGGCATGGATTCACCCCTTTTACCCTGAAAGGTGAAGCGTGAAACGTGAAACAACGCCACTGATCTCACGTTTTACGTTTCACCTTACACCTCAAAGCGCACGCCCTGCGCCAACGGCAAACTCTCCCCGTAGTTGATCGTCACCGTCTGGCGGCGGGCATAGACCTTCCAGGAATCGGAGCCGCTTTCGCGACCGCCGCCGGTCTCTTTCTCGCCGCCAAACGCGCCGCCGATCTCTGCGCCGGCTGTACCCGTATTCACATTCGCCAAGCCGCAATCGCTGCCGCGCAGGCTGAGAAAACGCTCCACCTCGCGCAAATCCGTGCTGAATATGGCCGACGACAACCCCTGATCCACCCGGTTGTGGATGGCGATTGCCTCATCCAGTTCCCGGTATTTGAGGACGTAGAGAATCGGCGCAAAAGTCTCCTCGCAGACGATCTCGAAGTCGGGCATGCCTTCTACCAGCGCGGGGGCCACATAATGGCCGCCTTCCAGCCCCGGCAGTGTCAACACCCGGTTGCCCGCCAACACCCGCCCGCCCTCGTCTACGGCGCGCTGGATCGCTTGGCGGTAGGCCATCACCGCGTATTGGTTGATCAGCGGGCCGACCAGCACGCCCGGTTCGAGCGGATTGCCGACCTTCACCGTTTCGTAGACGCGTGTCAGTTTGGCAATAAATCTGTCGTAGATACTCTCGTGCAGGATCAACCGCCGGGTGGTGGTGCAGCGTTGACCGGCTGTCGCCAGCGCGCCAAAGGCCACCCCGCGCAAGGCGATCTCCGGGTCGGCGGCGGCGGTGACAATCGCGGCGTTGTTGCCGCCCAATTCCAACAGCGAACGCCCCAGCCGCGCCGCCACGGCCTGGGCCACCCGCCGCCCCGTGCGGATAGAGCCGGTGAAGGAGAGCAGGGGGATGCGTTTGTCGTTGCTCAACTTCTCGCCGATGGTTCGCCCCTCGTCCACGGCCAGGAGAAAGAGCGGCGGCAGACCCATCTCGTCCAGCACCCGGTTGACGATTTTGGTGGTGGCGATAGCAGTCAGAGCGGCGTTGGGCGAGGGCTTCCAGATGACGACGTTGCCGATCACCGAGGCGATCAGCGCGTTCCACGACCAGACCGCGCAGGGGAAGTTGAAGGCTGTGATGACGCCGACGACGCCGTAAGGATGCCACTGCTCGTAGAGGCGATGCTCTGGCCGCTCGCTGGCAATCGTCACGCCGTAGAGTTGGCGCGAGAGACCCACGGCAAAGTCGCCGATATCAATCATCTCCTGCACTTCGCCTTTGCCTTCCGTGGGCGTCTTGCCCACTTCTAACGAGACGAGCAGACCCAGGCTGTCCACATACTCGCGCAGTTTGTCGCCGATGGCGCGCACCACTTCGCCCCGTTTGGGCGCGGGCACGCGTGACCAGGCGCTGTAGGCGTCGCGGGCGTTGCCGATCAGCCGCTCGTAGTCACCCTCCCCGGCTACAGCCACATCGGCCAGCTTTGCCCCATTGATGGGCGAGTGGACAGCGATGGTTTTGCGCCCCGCGCTGTCGGCCCACACGCCGTCATAAAGACCGGAGTTGACGGCTTGTAGTCCCAAGCTGGCAAAAACAGCGGCCTTGACTTCGTCAAAATTGGTTTCGTCGCCAATTGTCGCCAACGGCATTGTCTGCCTCCTATGCAAGAATAGAACGCGGATAAAGCGGATCGGGTGGATCAAAGCCGATTAAGAAAAGAATCGCTTTCGTTGCCACCTATCAAAGAGTATACTATACCCATTCTCTCGACATTTCCCAAGAGATAGCGGAACGAAGAATCAACCAATCAACCAATCAACACCCCTCCACAAGGAGAACCCTATGAAACTTGGTCTTGGCCTCTACCGGGCGCTGCTGACGCCGGAGAATCTGCGCTTTGCCCGGCAAGCCGGCTGTACCCATATCGTCGCCCATCTGCCCGGCCACTTTACACGGGGCGGCTCGAAAATTATCACCTCCGACAACGCCGACGCTGGCTTTGGCATTTCCGAAGCCGACGATCCCATCTGGACATACGAGGGGCTGCGCGACCTGAAGGCGCTGGTGGAATCCGAGGGGCTGGTGTTGGAGGCGCTGGAAAATTTCGCCCCGGCCCACTGGTACGACGTGCTGCTGGATGGCCCCCGCCGCGCCGAGCAGATGGCACATCTGAAACAGATCGTGCGCGGTTTGGGGCGGCTGGGGATTCCCACAATGGGCTACTGCTTTACAGTGGCGGGTACGTGGGGGCGCAGTGAATCGCCCGCAGCCCGGGCCGGCGCGCGCTCGGTGGGCTTCCACAATCCGCCCCAGCCCCCCATCCCCGGCGGGATGGTCTGGAATATGATCTACGATGTGGATCGCTTCAATGTAGCGGACCCAGCGGACGTTTTGCCGCCCGTCTCGTCGGCGGAGGTGTGGCGGCGGCTGGATGGCTTTCTGGCCGAGCTGCTGCCCGTGGCCGAGGAGGCCGGTGTGACATTGGCCTTTCACCCGGACGACCCGCCCCTGCCTACGCTGCGCGGCGCGGGACGGCTGGTCTATCACGGCGATCACTTTCAGCAGGTGTTGGACCTGCACCCCAGCCCGGCCAGCGCTATCGAGTTTTGCGTGGGGACGATCAGCGAAATGCCGGATACGGATGTCTACGCGACGGTGGAGCGCTACAGCGCGGCGGGCAAACTGGCCTATGTCCACCTGCGCAATGTGCGGGGCAAAGCGCCCGACTACCGGGAGATGTTCATTGACGACGGGGATACGGATATGCTGCGCGTGCTGCGCATTCTCCATCGCAACGGTTTTGACGGGGTGCTGATCCCGGATCACACGCCGCTGTTGGAGTGCCAAGCGCCCTGGCACGCCAGCATGGCCCACGCGCTGGGCTGGATGCGGGCCGCGATGACGCTGATTGAGAGGGAGTAAGGGATTGGGGGATTGGGGATTGGGAGAGTGGGAGATTGGGAGATTGGGAGATTGGGAGATTGGGAGATTGGGAGATTGGTACCCAACCAGTGAAATTCTTGTTTTTTGTGCAAGAAAAGAGAAGTTTTTGTAAACACGGATAGAAAGGAACACGGATTTTTCTGATCTGTGTTCCTTTCCATCCGTGTTTACAACCCTCTTTGGTTCTGGTTTTGCCAGGTTAGGAGATTAAGAGATTGGCTCAGCCAATCTCTTAATCTCTTAATCTCTTAATCTCTGTTCTACCCCACTACGCCAACCGCACCTCTTGCCCCGTCTGCGCGCTGCGCAGAAGCCCCTCCATCATCCGCTGTACCAGCCAGCCGTGACGCAGGGGCGCGGCGCAGGGCGTACCATCCAAAATGCTGGCGATGAAGTGGCCGGCCAGATTGTCCCAGGCCAGTTCGTTGGCGCTTTCCGGGATGTCAATAGTGGCATTTTCCTCCAATTCCCCATTCATCCGGTAGATGGTGAGTGGGCGTAGCTGGGCACCGGCCTGTGTGCCGAAAAGCTCAATATTCAACTCGCCGGGCTGGTGGCTGGCCCAGAAGCTCTCCACTTGCAGACCCGCGCCGTTGGCAAAGCGGATGAAGCCGCCGCCGTAATCATCCGCCGCGAATTTGCTGTAATAGTCGGCTGGGGGCGGCGTGCCCTTGCCAAAATAACCTTTGCCCAACGGCCCGAACTTCGCCCCCGCCACGCCGGTCACGCTGATCGGTTCGGGCATGCCCAGCAGCCACCAGGCCGAATCCAGCACGTGGACGCCCATATCCCGGAACGCGCCGCCCCCCTTTTGGATAAAGCCCAGACTCCAGGCGGGGATGCCCTGGCGGCGGATGCTGCGGGCGCGGGCGTAGTAGAGTTCGCCAAATTCGCCAGCCTGACTCATACGGCCCAACTGCTGCACACCCACGCTGAAGCGGGTGGAGAGAGACATCATATTGACCAGACCGGATGCTTCGGCCACCTCTACCAGTTGGCGGGCTGGTTCCTCGCCGTCGGCCAGGGGTTTGGTGACGAGGATGTGCTTGTCGTGGCGCAGGGCTTCCAGCGCCACAGGTACGTGGAATTGGTTGGGCGTGCCCACAAAAACGGCGTCGATCTCGCTGCTACGGCACATTTCCTTGTAATCGGTGAAGAATTGGACTGGTCCAGGGATGTCTTTGGCAAACTCGGCCATGCGATCTTCCAACAGATCGCAGAGAGCGACGACGCGCCCGCGGGGGTTGCGGCTGATCGCCAAGGCATTGGCTTTGCCAATCCCCATTCCAACAATGGCAACACGGACTTCCTGCATGGCTATTCTCCTGGGATGGGTGTCTGTGGGTGGCACATTTGCGCTAGGGCTTATCAGTTCTCGGGGAGTAGGCCCAACTCCGTGGCACTTTTTGCCCACGCCAGCCTGCATTTGGTATTGACTCCCCTGATGAACGGGAAATGCGGGGGACTTGTAAGGTCTGATCGCCTGAGAACCGATAAGACATAAACTGCGCGCCGAAGTGATTGCAACGGTAGAACAGGTATGCTACACTGCTGCTAACGTTTGTTGAAATGGGAGGAGTGACCCACTCCGGAGGCAATTCTGGCAATTCATCCGTCCGATGCCTTTCAATCACGAATTGACGTACTGCTGGAAAAAAAATCGGGAAGAGGGCCTGACAGCAGAGGAAGATGCTGAGTGGGAACGGTATATGTATTTGGAGCATTTGGTTCGTATGACCAAGGCAAAGGCGCTGGTGCAGCCTCGTAAGTCACAGCAACTTTTATGAGTGAGTATATCGCCGAATGGTTGCACCGCCAAATACTTGCCCTGCGCGGATATAAAGTTTTCCCCCTAATTCAGCCCGGAATCGTCCTGGCGGCGGATCGAAGCGGATAAGAGTCCTGAAAATCCGTGTCCAAATTTCCCTTTTATGAACCAACTCCTCCAACCCAACCAAACCGTGCGTACCCAGACTTCGCAGACCATCTGCGTCATCGATCACCTGATCGGCGGCGGCGGCCAGGGCGAAGTCTACGCGGCGCGCCTGGGCGACCCGGCCAAAGGCCACTCCCAGACGCCTGTGGCGCTCAAATGGTTCTACCCCCACTATCTGGGCCAGGACCGCTCGCTGGAGCAGCGGCTGACGGATGCGATGAAGGCGGGGCCGCCCAGTGACCGTTTTCTCTGGCCGCAGGAATTGGTGCGCAGCGCAGAGGTGGCGGGCTTTGGCTATCTGATGCCCCTGCGCGAGAAACGTTTTGCCGGGATCGTCGATCTGGTCATGCGCCGGGTCAACCCCAGCTTTCGTTCGTTGGTCACAGCCGGTTTCGAGCTGGCCCACAGCTATTTCCAACTCCACGCCGCTGGGCTGTGCTACCGGGACATCTCCTTTGGCAATGTCTTTTTCGACCCGCAGAGCGGCGAAGTGCGCATCTGTGACAACGACAATGTGGGCATTGACCGCAAAACGGGCGGCGGCATCGGCGGCACGGCCCGTTTTATGGCCCCGGAGATTGTGCGCGGCGAGGCCGTGCCCAGCAGCCAGACCGACCTCTTTTCGCTGGCCGTGCTGCTCTTTTATATGCTGGTCAACCACCACCCGTTGGAAGGCGCGCGCGAGGCCGACATCCGCTGCTTCGATCTGCCCGCCATGACCCGGCTCTACGGCGCGGAACCGATTTTTATCTTCGACCCGACGGATGAGCGCAACCGTCCGCTGGCGGGCTATCACGACAACGCCCTGGCGCTCTGGCCGCTCTACCCGGCCTTTCTGCAGGAACTCTTCACCCGTTCCTTCACGAGCGGTCTGCACGACGCCAGCCACGCACGGGTGCGCGAGAGCGAGTGGCGGGCCGGCCTGGTGCGTCTGCGCGACTCAATTTACTATTGCACCCACTGCGGCGCGGAGAATTTTTACGACGGCGAGGCCGTGCGCGCCAATGGCGGCGCGCCCAACCCCTGCTGGTCGTGCCAGCGCGCATCCCACCTGCCGCCCCGTATGCGGCTGAACCGGGAGATCGTTCTGCTCAACCACGACACAATTCTCTATCCCCACCACCTGGACGACCGCGAGCAGTACAACTTCCGCACACCCGTGGCCCAGGTTGTGCAGCACCCGCGCAACCCGCAGATTTGGGGGCTGCGCAACCTGAGCGGCCAGAAATGGGTGAGCCGGGAGAACGACGGTGCGGCCTACGACGTGCTGGCCGGGCAGACCGTTACCCTCTCCTCTGGCACGCGCCTTCACTTCGGCCACAGGGAAGGCGAGATTCGCTTTTAGCCTATGCACCCCCAGCCCCGGCGTGAACTTCAGGCACTGCTGCGCCGTTACGGGCCGGGTCTGGCCGCGGATACCCAACGCATGGAAGCGCTGCTGGCGGACCTCTGCGGCGAACACCAGCGGGAAATTTTTGTGCTTGTCCATGCCCAGCGTTCTGGCATTCTGGCGCAACTGGGCCAGATGGCCGGGCAACGGGCCGACAGCGCACTGCGCCGTCGGCTGGCCCAGCGGCTGCAAGATCGCTACGCCTTTGCGGACGAAGCCGCGGCCTGGGCGGTGGATGCCTGGGCCGACGCGCTGAATGTGCGCGCCGTGCCTGTCTACCAGAGTTGGCTGCTCGGCCTCTGGCATACGCTACGCAGCCGGGTCGCAGATATCCGCCGTCGCCCGCCCAGCCAGCGCGCCACAGACGACAAAAGCAGTCCACGCTCCGCGCGCGTGCAGTCCAATCCAGGACGATCCACTTTTGGCGGAATTGGTGTACAATGGGGGAAAGCAGCGGCGCGCTGGCTGTGGACGTTTCTGCTGCTGCTGCTGTTGACCGCTGGGGCATTGGCGGCCCGTCAGAACGGCTGGCTGGCGCTGGCCCGGTCCTTCGTCTTTGGGCAGGGAACGGCGACGCCGCAAGTCGGCGGGCAGACATCTGCGCCCGCGGCTGCGAGTACGGCGTTGACGCTTCGTTACCCGCCCCCACTGGAAGCGCGTATCGAAGCAGACCTCCTCAATGTACGGGCCAGCCCGGCGTTGGACGCGGCGGTGCTGGGCAAAGTCGGGCCGCTGGGGGCCGCTGTGACGGTGGACGGCTTCACCCCAGAGGGGGACTGGTCGCACATCACCGACCCGGTGGCGGGCTGGATCAGCAACGAGTTTGTGACCTTTGCCAGCGGGATACCTGGACAGCGGGTTTACCTACAGCCTGCGCTCGGCCAGGTGACAGAAGCCGGGGTGCCGCTGCGTAGCACACCGCGCGCCGATGCGCCCGTCACAGCCACACTCGTGGCTGGGCAGACTCTCGTTTTGGTGGCCCGCAGCGCAGACGGGCTGTGGCGGCAGGTGGTCGAGCCGTGGCCCGGCTGGGTGGAGAGCCGCTTTATTGCATTGATGGAACGGTGATGAAATGTGGATAGAATAAGCTGGACGAAAAGTTCATCCATCTGATCTGCGCTTTGCAGCCGAAGCGTGAAACGTGAGAGCAAACGACCTTACTCACATTTCACGGGTCACGTTGCGCCGGGCAGATAGATGGATCGGGATCGTTGCGTCGATCCCCTGTCAATCCGCATGAAATGTCATCGTAGCACACTTGCGAGTGTGTGCGATGCTGTCAAGAATTGAGGCACATCAATGACGAATACCAATCACGAAAACCGCGCCGGCGGTATGACCCAAGTGGATAGCTACGGCGGGGGCGTCGTGCAGATCGGTTCTGTCGTGCGCGACGACGCCGGGCTGATCCTGACCGACCAGCCCGACGAAAGTGCTGTGCTGGTCGGCGTGGAGTTTGACGGCGCACCCGGCCTGCTCAGTCTGGAGGATTCCCTGAGCGAACTGTCCCTGCTGGCCGCTACGGCGGGTCTGACCGTGCGCGGCCAGCTTTCGCAGCGGCTGGAACATCCCAACCCAGCCACTTTTATCGGTTCCGGTAAGGTAGAGGAGTTGGTCGCGCTGGTGGCGGAGACCGGCGTCAACGTAGTTATCTTCGATGAGGAGCTTTCCCCGCGCCAGCAACGCCAACTGGAAAAGGCGCTGGGCGAGCAGATCAAAGTCCTGGACCGCACCGCACTGATTCTGGACATCTTCGCCCGCCACGCCAAGACGCGCGAGGGCGCGGTGCAGGTGGAGCTGGCCCAATACGAATACCGGCTGCCCCGGCTGACCCGGGCCTGGACGCATCTGGCCCGCCAGGCCGGTGGACGGGCCGGAGGTGCCAGCGGCGGTGTGGGTGTGCGCGGTCCGGGCGAAACCCAGTTGGAGGTGGATCGCCGGGAGATCGGGCGGCGCATAGCCCACCTCAAACGGCTCTTGGAAGATATCCGCTCCCACCGCGAGCGCTACCGGGAGAAGCGCCGCCAGTCGGCCACGCCGGTGGTGGCGGTGGTGGGCTACACCAACGCGGGCAAAAGCACTTTCCTCAATGCCATCAGCGATGCAGGCGTGACGGTGCAGGATCAGTTGTTCGCCACATTGGACCCCACCACCCGGCGCGTAGAGTTAGCGCACGGCCACGCGGCCCTCTTCACCGATACGGTCGGCTTTATCCAAAAGTTGCCCACCGCGCTGGTCGCCTCTTTCCGCGCCACACTGGAAGAGATCAACGAAGCCGACCTGCTGGTACATGTGGTGGATATCTCGCACCCCAACGCGGATGAGCAGGTGGCTGCGGTGGAAGAGGTGTTGGAAGAGCTGGGCGCGGGGGAGAAGCCGGTGATCACTGCGCTGAACAAAGCGGATCGGCTGGATCGAGACGACCCGGCGGTACAGGAAGAGTTGGCGCAGGCGCTGCAAGCCTACCCCAACGCTGTGCTGATGAGTGCGCTGCGCGGGGAAGGCGTGGCCGAGCTGCTGGAAGCAGTGGCAAGCCGGCTGCGCCAGTCAATGCTGCCCGTGCGTCTGCTCATCCCCTACGCCAACGGGGAGTTGGTCTCCCGCTTCCACGAGTTCGGCCATGTGGACACCGAGGAATATACCGAGAAGGGCACGCGGATGCTGGGCCGTCTTCCCGTGGAGCTGGCCGGGCAGTATCGGCGCTACTTCGAGTAGCGAAGGATAGAACACGGATAACAGAATTTACGGATAGTGTAGGGTGGAATGCCATTCCGCCCTACACTTCCCCTTCCCCGCCAAGCGAAGGAGCTTGCAGATGAGCAACAACACCCTCACCATCACGGACAACCGCACAGGCCAAACCTATGAAGTCCCGATCAACGATGAGACCATTAAAGCCATTGATCTGCGCCAGGTCAGAGTGCAGGCGGACGACTTTGGCCTGATGACCTACGATCCCGGCTTCACCAACACGGCTTCATGCAAAAGCCGGATTACGTACATTGACGGGGACAAAGGCATTTTGGAATACCGGGGCTATCCCATCGAGCAGTTGGCCGAGCAGAGCAGCTTTCTGGAGGTGGCCTATCTGCTTATCTTCGGTGTCTTGCCCACCGTAGACCAGTTGGCACACTGGGAGCAGCGCATTATGCGCCACACCTATATCCACGAAAATCTGACCGATCTGCTCAAGACTTTTCGCTACGACGCCCACCCGATGGGCATTCTGGTCAGCGCGATTGCAGCCATGTCCACCCTGCACCCAGAGGCCAAACAGGTACACGACTCAGAAGTGCGGCTGAAGCAGATCTACCGCATTCTGGGCAAGCTGCCCACTGTGGCAGCCTTTGCCTATCGCCACCGGATTGGCCGCCCTTACAACTATCCGGACAGCACTCTCGGCTATGCGGGCAACTTTCTCTATATGCTCGACTTTATGGGGCAGAGCAATTACCAGGTGAATCCAGTCTTGGCCCACGCCCTGGATGTCCTCTTTATCCTTCATGCCGATCACGAACAGAACTGTTCTACCTCGGCCATGCGCGGCATCGCTTCCAGCGAAGCGGATCCGTACAGCTCGATGGCTGGCGCGGCTGCGGCGCTCTATGGGCCATTGCACGGCGGGGCCAACGAGGCTGTGCTGCGCATGTTGCGCGAGATCGGCTCTGTCGCCAACATTCCCGGCTTTATCGAGCGGGTGAAGAAGCGAGAAGTGCGGTTGATGGGCTTCGGCCACCGGGTCTATAAGAACTACGACCCCCGCGCCCGCATCATCAAAAAGATCGCCTACGAAGTCTTCGAGGTGACCCAAAAGAATCCCCTCCTCGACATCGCGATTGAGCTTGAGCGTATCGCGCTAGAGGATGACTATTTTATTTCCCGTAAGCTCTACCCGAATGTGGATTTCTACAGCGGCATCATCTACCAGGCGATGGGCTTCCCGGAGGATATGTTCCCTGTGCTCTTTGCTCTGGGCCGCGCCCCCGGTTGGCTGGCCCAATGGGTGGAGATGGTGGACGACCCGGATCAGAAAATTTCCCGCCCCCGTCAAATCTATCTGGGCGAACGCGGGCGCGATTATGTGGCGATGGAGCGGCGCTAAGTTAAACTGCAACAATTGCAGGGCAAATCAAACTATAGTTTTTCAGATAAAGATTTGCACTGTAGGGGCGCTGCTTGCT
>CAMDEX010000077.1 GCA_945897075.1 Litorilinea aerophila | reverse complement strand
ACGCCGCCATCCCTGGCGGCACGCGTGCCGCCAGGGATGGCGGCGTTCCCGGCTGAGTAGTGACCATTCGAAGGATCATACCAGAGGCCGGGTGTGCGGCAAAGTGGCCCCGGCGGGCAATTGTGGATTGGATCTGCCGCGTGCCGATTTTCTGTCGTTGACATTCCGCGCGATATTCAGTACAATCCACTCGGCTGTCTCACCCAAAACAGCCGCCAGCAGTTCTTCGTCCCGTTGGTTCGCTGCTCCGAACTCCACCCCAGATTCGCAGTAGTCGAAATCTCCACCCAAACTTGGAGTATTCTATACAGCACCGAAGGAACAGAGAAGGGCAAGCACCCTCTCTGCCCGACGGATCGCTTTTACCTTCAACGTATTCCCGCTGACTTGAGGAGGATGTATGGCTAAATTCACCACGTCGCAGCTTCGCAATGTGGCGATAGTAGGACACGGTAGTTCCGGCAAAACCTCGCTGGTGGAAGCATTGCTTTTCAACTCTGGGGCGCTTACCCGTATGGGGCGGGTCGAAGATGGCACGACCGTCTCCGATTGGGACCCGGAAGAGCAGCGCCGGAGAATTTCCATCAATCTTTCTGTCGTACCCGTCACCTTCAAAAATATCAAACTGAATCTGGTCGATACCCCTGGCTATCTCGATTTTATGGGCGAGGTGATCAGCGCGCTGACTGTCTGCGAGGCCGGTCTCGTGCTGGTGGATTCGGTGGCCGGTGTGGAGGTGGGCACGGAGATGGCTTGGGAACGGTTGGACGCCGCCAACAAGCCGCGCCTGGTCTTTGTGAACAAAATGGATCGGGAAAATACCAATTATCCGAAGGTGTTGGCGGATCTGAAAGAGACATTTGCCAATAGTACGATTGTGCCCTTCCAACTGCCCATCGGCTCCGCCGAGACATTTGCAGGTGTTGTCAATCTGGTGGATATGAAGGCCTATATGGGGCGAGAAGGCACACCGGCTGAGATTCCCGCCGATATGCTGGAGCAGGTGAACGAGGCCCGTCAGTTTCTGGTGGATAGCGCGGCCGAGGCCGACGACGAGTTGATTTTGAAGTATTTGGAGGGCGAGGAACTGACCGAGGAAGAGGTGCGTCACGGGCTGCACGACGGGGTGAAAGCTGGACATATTGTGCCCGTCTTTTGCGGCACAGCTACGGCCAATATCGGTTTGTACAGTCTGATCCGGGCGCTGACCAGCTATGTGCCTGCGCCTGACGAAACAAATGTCTCTGGCCTGAAGGACGGGGAAGCGATCCGTGTGGGCAATGACACAAGCGGCGTCACGACCGGATTTGTCTTTAAGACAATTGTGGATCGCTATGTGGGCCGCATGAATTATGTGCGCATCTTCTCCGGTACTCTGAAAAAAGACGATCACCTGCGCAACCAGCGCACGGGCAAAGAGAGTCGGATGCAGAATATCTTCTCGGCGGTGGGCAAAGAGCTGGAAAATGTGGCTGAATTGGTGGCGGGCGATATTGGCGTCGTGACCAAATTGGACGAAGTGCTGACCACCGATACCCTCGCCGATCCTGCCACGTCGATCAAAATCATTGAACCCGACTATCCCAAGCCCCTCTACACCGTCGCCGTCTCACCGGCCACCAAAGCCGACAGCGCCAAAATGAGCCAGAGTTTGCATGCGTTGACCGAAGAAGACCCCACACTCTCTATGGAATATGTGCAATCTACCAAGCAGAGCGTATTGCACGGGATGGGTGAATCCCACATCGACGCCGCCCTGCGCAGCCTGGAAACAAAATTCGGGGTCAAAGTCGATGCTTCTCTGCCCAAAGTCTCGTACCAGGAGACTGTTACGCGCAAGGCCAGCGCCCACTATCGCCATAAGAAGCAGACCGGCGGCGCGGGTCAGTTTGCCGATGTGGAACTGCGCGTGGAGCCGATGGAGCGGGGCGCAGGCTTTGAATACGCCAGCGAAGTTTTTGGCGGGGCCATTCCCACCAACTTTATCCCTTCCATCGAAAAGGGCATTCGTCAAACTTTGGATCAGGGCGTGCTGGCTGGCTATCCCATTGTGGACGTGAAGGCGATTGTCTTTGATGGCAAGTATCATCCGGTGGACTCCAAAGATATTGCTTTCCAGACCGCAGGGCGCGAGGGCTTCAAACAGGCTATGCGCGAGGCGGGCCCGGCCCTGCTGGAGCCGATCTACAACATTCAGGTAACGGTTCCCGATGAATATATGGGCGATGTGATGGGCGATCTCAACACCCGGCGCGGGCGCGTGCAGGGGATGGAGCAGCGGGCCAACCGCACGATTGTGCGTGCCCAGGTGCCCCTGGCCGAAATTCTGCGCTACGGCACCGACTTGCGCTCTATGACCCAGGGCCGAGGCATCTACGCCATCGAATTTGACCACTACGACGCCGTGCCCAGCCATCTGACCGACTCTATCATTGAGCATCACAAGCAGGTACACGAGGAGATTCCGGACTAATAGACGACGGCGTACATAGGCCAGCGAATAGCCTGATGCGTAGTGCGTGGTGCGTGGTACGTACACTATTAGTGGCGTTGGTCGCTCTTTACGGGGGATTTTTGTTGGATGGAAAACGAGTGATCCCCTATAGCTGAGCCAATTGGGAATACCGGTACACGCACCACGCACTACAAAATACGTTAATAAACCGTATGATTGTTTCCGCCGCGCTGTACTAGTGGGTCGAGCAGTTACGCGAAAATGCCCATAGGAGTAGTACATACGTAACGGCGCATTGGATGACAAATTCCTGTACAATAATAAATGTTATAAATGGTCTCCTTTTCTAACTGCCATGCCCAGTAAAAACGCCCGCCAGCGAAATTCGTGACGTGCCGGGAAGTTGAGGATCATGGCCTGGTAGCTACCCACACCGCTGTGTGTTCTCGGCATTGATACAGCAAAGGAATGACAGGAATGGTTGCATACTCAACTGATTTGGACTTACAAGACGTTGCGCGGTACGTCCAGGAAGGCTCTTGGAAACCAGCAATCACGATGTTAGAACAGATGCTGGTCGCTAACCCAGAGCATCGCTCTTTGATCCTGCCTTTGCTCGAAGATGTACGCTTGAAAGCAGGCATTAGGACAAAAGGAACGCAGGGCCGCTCTTCATTGAGCCTTCTGGTCACACGCAAGCGCATTACCTATACACTGGTTGTCCTTTTGGTGATCGTCCTGGGGATTGGTGGCCGGGGTGTTTATAACCGGGTTGTGCTGCCTGCCCGCCAGGAGCAGATGCAGCGCGCGCTGATTGATGGATTGATCGAGCAGGCGCGCTCCGCATTGAGCAGTACCAATTACGTGGTGGCCGCAGACCTATTCGTGCAGGTTTTGGAAAAGAAGCCTGATTCGCCCGAAGCCGAGAAGGGCTATAAAGAGGCCCAACGCCAGATTGAACTGGCAGCCGCCTACGATCAGGCGCTTGTACAGCTTTCCCAGGGCGAGAGTGCCGCCGCGTTGGAGGCTTTACTCGTCATTGATTCCCAAGCACCTGGCTATCGCGATGTACAACAACAGATCAAGCAGATTCGCACCCAGAGCGTATTGGGCGAACTCTTTATCAAGGCCGAGTCGAGCTACCAGGCCCAGCGCTGGGAGGAAGCGATTCCGCTTTTTGCTGCCATCCGTCAGAGCAACCAGGGCTTTGAGTCGCTCACCGTCGAGCGGCATCTCTATGAAAGTTATGTCAACCTGGCCGATTACCGCGCCGGTATTCGTGGCTTGAGCGACGCGGAGGTTGATGAAATTGCCCAGACCTACCGGCTGGCACTCAGCCTGCGCCCCAAAGAGCGCGACGTGCGTCTGCACGAACAGATGATGAACCAGTATCTGCAAGCGGGGATGCTGATCGATCTGGATCGTTTTAGCGATGCCATCGTTCTGTTGGATGAACTCTACCAGATGGCTCCTGGGATGTTGGACGGCGACCCGATTCAGAGGCTGTACACGGCGCGCCTGGGCTATGGCAGCCAACTGGAGCAGAACGGCAGCTACTTTTCGGCCCTGGCCCAATACGCAGCAGCCCAAGACCTGCCGGTCGAAGATGTGAGTGAGGCCAAGCTGCGTGCGCTGACTGTTTCCTTGGCCTTGACGCCCACGCCTACGCCGACACCCGAACCGACACCCACGCCCACACCTGACCCGTTCAAAGAATACATAAAGACATTGCCCCCGCAGCCTTCGCCCATTGAAGACTTTCCCGGTTGGATCGTCTTTCAGAGCGATCGTCCCTATGGCAGCCGTTCTGGGCTATGGGTGATGAGTCCCGATGGCAGCCAGCAGCTTCCCGTTAACGATCCGAATGGCCGCTATGCTTTCTTGAAAAAGCAGGCGCAATGGACAAACGACAATCTGCGCCGGATTTGGGTGGAAGACGACGGCAGTAAGGTTTCGGTTGCCCTTTATATGTGGCGCTACGACATTCCGGCCAATTGGCTGGACGCCCGGGTGGAACTGCTCAACAATAGTGCCATCAATTACCAGCCTGCCCTGTCGCCGGATAACAATGCGATTGTCTTTACGTCCCAGCGCAGTGACGGCCCATTGGGCAGCAACTATGGCGATGAAATTTTTATCCTCTACTTTTCGGAATACAACGCATCTGGCTATGTAACGCCCCACCGGCTGACCAAAAATGATTGGGAATGGGACAAACACCCCACTTTCAGCCCGGACAGTGCAACCATCGCCTTTTGGAGCAATCGGGAAAGCGGACGCGCCCAAATCTGGGCGATGGCTACGGATGGCAGCAATCTGCGCAACTTGAGCAATAACGAATGGAACGATTGGGATCCCGTCTATATCGTTCCCTTTCGTGAACTTCCCCAATTGGAGAATGACGGTCAGTTGACCCCCCGCATTGATCCAAGCGCGCTCCCTGAGGGCAAGTAAATTCCGGTTGTGGCCGTATGGATGCGTAGGGGAAGAGCCAGCAGTGCCCCTACGCATCTGTCATGGATGGCCAAATGGCACGACCTTAGCCAAGGAGTCAGCATCCTATGAGTCTGTTCAATCGTACAAAAGCAGTAGAAGCGCCTGTGCTGGTGGCTGTGCCCATGCCCCCTGTTGTCGAAGCCGCGCCGCCCACTCCGCCGCCGCCCGTTGTCAAGAAACCGATCAAAGCCCTCTCTTCCAGTGTGCGCAATGGAAAGGCCGGGTCAGAACCTCCCTCGACCTTTCTTCTCATCAAAGACAAAGTGCAACAGGAGCTAATCAACGATCTCAAGCAGAATCCGAGTTCGCTTGACCTGGAGAGTGGCCGCCAAATCATTGAGCCGATTTTTGGCAGGGCCGTTGTCTCGGCCGGATTGGTTCTCAGCCGCACGGAACGCCAAAACCTCTACGATATGATTGTGGCTGACATTCTCGGTTTTGGTCCCCTACAGCCTCTGTTGGACGACGAGAGCATCTCGGAAATAATGGTGAACGGTCCTTACCAAATTTATATTGAACGGGGTGGCAAATTGGTACTCAGCGATGTGAAGTTCCAGGACAACGCCCACGTCCTGCGCATCATCGAGCGCATCCTGGCCCCGTTGGGTCGCCGCGTGGATGAGAGCAGCCCGATGGTGGACGCCCGTCTACCCGACGGCAGCCGCGTCAATGCCATCATCCCGCCCCTGGCTATTGATGGGCCTGGCATCACCATCCGCAAATTTAGCAAAAAGCCGTTGACCATCGAAGACCTGATCCGTTTTGGCAGCTTTACCGAAGAATTTTCTAAGTTTATCGAGGCCTGTGTGATCTCCCATCTGAATATCATCGTCAGCGGTGGTACAGGCTCTGGCAAGACGACACTGTTAAATGTGTTGAGCAGCTTCATCCCCGACACGGATCGGATCGTCACCATCGAAGACAGCGCAGAGCTGCAACTGCGCCAGGATCACGTCGTGCGACTGGAGACCCGCCCTGCCAACATTGAAGGCAAAGGCGCGATCGAGATTCGGGATTTGGTCAGAAACAGCTTGCGTATGCGCCCCGACCGCCTGGTCATCGGCGAGTGTCGCGGCGGCGAGGCGCTGGATATGTTGCAGGCCATGAACACTGGTCACGACGGCTCACTCTCCACCGCGCACAGCAACAGCCCGCGCGATACCCTCACCCGCCTGGAAACAATGGTGCTGATGGCGGGTATGGACCTACCCCTGCGCGCTATTCGCCAGCAGATCGCTGCGGCTATCGATCTGATTGTGCATGTGGAGCGGATGCGCGACGGCAGCCGGCGGGTGGTCTATTGCACCGAGGTGCAGAATATGGAAGGGGAGACGATCCTGACCCAGGATGTCTTCAAGTTTGAGGAAGAGGGCTTCGAGAAGGGCAAAATTGTCGGCAAATTGCAGCCCACCGGTATTCGCCCCAAAGTTTTGGAAAAGATGAAAGCTGATCAGGTCTCTCTGCCGCCCGATCTCTTCCGCCGCACAGGAGCCAAGACGCGCTAGGATTAACCACGAAGACACCAAGACACAAAGGAAGAGAAGACGTTTTTCTTCTTCGTGTCTTGGTGCCTTTGTGGTTGAGCGATGATTCAGAGCAGTGGAGATGGGAATGCTTACTGTCTATAACCAGAATCGAAAGTGTCAGATAGTCACCCGCGGCCGGGCAGCCACCAATTTTTGGAGCAGAGGTCGCGGTCTTGTTGGTTCACCCCCGCTGGCCGAAGGAGAGGGGCTGTTGATCGCGCCATGCAACAGCGTCCATTGCTTCTTTATGTCCTTCCCCATTGACGTTCTCTACCTCGACAAAGAGAGCCGTGTCGTGGGCATGGACCCGTCCATGCGGCCCTGGCGTGTCGGCAAAATCCGCTGGAACGCCCATTCGGTGATTGAACTCCCCGCCGGTACACTGGAACGCACCCAAACCCAACTGGGCGATCTGCTGTCGGTTCACGCTACATAAAATAATGGGTATTGGGATATTGGATATCTCGGCAGTTACGAAATACCCAATACCCCAATACCCATTATCTCCACGTTCCCTGCGCCTGCCGCGCTTCCTCCCTCACACCGTAGAGTTCTGCCACGCCGTTTTCTGTCAGCATCACCTGTCGCCGCCCATTGCTGCCTAGCCGGGCCAGCTCCTGTCCGTAGCGCTGGACACTGCCCAGGTCGGCCAGACTCAGACCGTGGACTGTGCGCACAAAAGTCACCTGAAAAGGGTCGCCGTTGGGCAAGCCTACCACCCGGAAGTCGCGCAGTATTGACTCGGTGAGATCGCTTTGGGGGCTGCCGGAGACCGCGGCAAAGTCCACCGTAATGCCGTGGGCAGCCAGCCGGTCGGCAACGTCGTAATTGGCTGCTGGTTTGGCGTTGCTCCACAGCGATTCCAGATAGCGGTAGACTGTACTTTGCAACGAACGATCCGCTCCTTTTTGTAGGTCGGACTGGTAGTCCGACCCGTCCCGCCAGAGCAGATGCTCCAGATTGTATTCGTGCGCCAGGCGGCCCACCAGCAGCGAACGCACAGAACGCTCGTTGGGCGTGGAAGTGGTCGTCACCGCCTGTTGCACCAATTCGCGCACCTGCGTCGTCAATGTCTGGGCCAGGGATGTGTCGTCCTGGGGCGCGGCCAGCAGGTCCGCCAACCGTCGCCGCCACGCAGGAGCCGCCCACAGACCGGCCAGCCGCTCCTCGCTGCGCCGTCCGTCGCGGTCTTGGCGGCTGCGCAGATAGCCCTGACAGCGCTCCCACAGCCGGGGGTTCATCTGTGCCCGGTAGAGATGGCTGGTGCGCACACCCGCCGGGGGCAATGGCGGCGGCCCTTCGGCAATTGACCAGCTTTCCAACGCGGCCATCGCATCCTCCACCGCGTCGGACATCTGGCGCACAAGTTGGCCCAGATGGTCGTAGACCCGGCCCAGCCCCTGCTGTACCTGCTGCTGCAGGGTGTTCGTCAACTCCTGTTGGGCCAGGGCCACCCGTTCGCGACGCAATTTTTGCGCCCGCACCACCTGTCGCCGGTAGGCCGCCAGCCCGCCAGCCAAAAGACCCAACACCAGCCCGGCCAACACCCCCCCGTCCATTTCCAGGCTGATGGGGCGACTGAAGAGGAGCAAATAGCCCAGAGAGACGAGCAGAACAAACCCAGCCACCAGCCCAGAACGCAGCAGCGCGCCCCCAATCGCCGGGCTGTTCCCTGCGGAACGGGCATAGCGCCCCTGCCAGTGGCGCAGTGCGATCTGCTGCTGGGTGCGGTTTAGCTGCTGCTGCCCGCCGCCGGAGAGGGAGAGAGCCTGGCGCTGCTCGTCAATCTCCTCCCGCCAGCGGCGCAGTTGGCGGCGCGCCAGGGGTAGGCTGTCGGGCCGCTCTGCCAGCAGTTCGGCGATTTCGGCGCGCAGACGGGTGGCCGTGGCGGGCAGCAGACGGCGGTCGCCTCTTTGCAGCGGCAACCCACCGCCGTCGAGTCCATTCAGCCCCCAAGCTGCGTCCAGCTTTGGCGCTCCCGCCACTTCGTCGAACTGGGCCTGCAACGCCTCCGCGTGTTCCTCAAAGGCCGTCTGCCACTGGGCTGGGGCGAATGAGCGCAGGGCCGCTGCCGTGGCCGGGGGCAGGACAAAATCCGGGTGAATAGTCAGATCGGAGAGTTGGTTCGGCGCGACATTGGCAAAGAGTTCGGGCCGCTCCATCACCAGTTGGGCCAAGACCTGCGCCCGATCCGCGCCCAGATCAGCCAGGGAACGCAAGGCACTGGGATCGCCGGGATCGCCGGGATCGCCGCCATCCCTGGCGGCCTCCCCTGTCCGGCGCAGCAACACCTCCCGCGCCAGCCGCTTCTCCTCCTGCTGGTGTACGGCCTGAAAGAGATAGTCCAGCGGCACGTAATCGGCGGCTGCGCCGAGCAGGCTGTAGGGGCGTTCGTGCGCGTTGCGTAGGTCTATGCCCAACTGCTCCTCGACAAAATGGCCGCCGTCTGCGGTGACCAGCGATTGCAGGGCATTGCCCACCAGCACCGAAAGCTCGTAGCTGCTCTGGGCCAGGCCCTGGTTGCTCTTTTCCCGATCCACCAGATAGACCCGGTTGAAGAGCGGCTCGCCGATCCATTCGTCCAGCAAGCCCTGCTGACCCGGCACAGCTTCCACCCCGTCGCCGCGCACCAGCCCGGACAAGGCAGCCCGTCCTTCGGCACGCAGACCGGTCAACGCCTCCATTTCGGCCAGCGCCGCGTAGGCCGAGGCGTCCTCGTAGACGCGGCCGCGGTCCGCGGCATAGCTGCCCGTGGCAAAGATCGCCACCACCTGCGCGATGTGGCGGCGGCCCAGATAGCGCAGCAGGTGGGCCACTGTCGGCCAGACGAGGGCGGAGGTGAGCGGTTCGTAGAGGGGCGCAACGACGTAGAGGGTCGTCTGCACAAAGGGGTCGCCAGGCACCAGATTGTCCTGGCGGATGGGGTCAACGATGTGCGCCTCCAACAGACGGGCGATGCGTTCGCCGTCGCGTAGGGCCGCGCCAAAGGCATCGCGGCGACTGGCGGCCAGACGGCGCTGGTCGCGGCCCGGCTGGGCGTCCAAATCCTGCGCCTGCCAGTGTAGAGGAGTCAAGACCGGCTCAGCCATTTGCAGCAGGGCTTCGGCGCGCTGGCTGGCCTGGCTGCCCGCCACCTCCACATCCCCGTTCTGGAACATCCGCGCGGCGCGGCCAAAAGACCATTCGCTGCCGTTGTCGTTTCCGTCTGCTTCCGGCGCGCCCGGCGGCGTCCACAGCGAGGAATCCAAGCGGGTGAGCAGCCGTTCCAGATAGAAGGGTGGCAGGGGATCGTTGCCTAGTTTGCGCAGGTGCAGGGCCAAGTTGTGGTTGGCGTCTATAAACTGGTCGGGTAGCAGCGCAGCGAAACTGGTGATGCGCGTCAGGTCGGGGCCGTCCACGCCGCGCGCGGCGCGCTGTTCCTGAGCCGCGGCCAGGCGCGGGGCCAGGTGGAGCATTGTCTGCAAGCCCCAACCACCAAAACATAAAATTGCTGCGCGACTGCGTGTAACGCCTGTGATCATAGGAATAGAACGCGGATGACGCGGAAAGAACGGATTTTTCACGGATTTAAGAGAGGAGTAGCGCCGGTTGAGTAGGCGGGTGCTGTTTCCCGCCGTATCGAAACCAAGCGGGTAGACCCGTTTAGACTCGTAATCCGTTCGCTTGATTTCGATACGCCTCGAAGACTCGGCTACTCAATCAGCGCTCACTGGCCTCGTAGCCTGAGCAGTTACGTTATCTCGATCTACGGAAACCGCTTGATGCAGGCGCGTTTCGATTTCAGACGGCGACGCCACCTCGAAAAAGAGTTCGATCGCTTCGGCCAGATTGTGTTCGGCTTCGGCCACGCTTTTGCCCTGGCTGGCAATGTCGAGTTCCGGGCAGAGCGCGACATACCAGTCATCCTCCCGTTCAATGATTGTTGTCATGCCAACATCTCCAGGACGCTCTCAGTTAGCGTTTGCGACGGATTCGTACTGCGCCAGGAGAAATGACTGTAAATGTGTTTTGCAGATCAAACTCCCGACCTCTTATTGCGGACGCAGTGATCTGACCTTTCGTTTCAGGGTTTAGGGCACCCAATCGGACAAGGATGACGCCATTGTGAACCAAACCCTGTCTGTACACCATTTCCCCAAAGTCTTTGTCGCCAGTAACCAGCAAAGAGTTCCGTTCGTTGGCGCGGTTCAATACCTGATCGTCATCGATCCCAGGCTCCATTTTGGTCACAAAATAGACGTTATGCCCATCCTGGCGCAGATGATCCACAATCTGCTGCTCAATGCTTTCGTCTGCGAGCAGATTCATGCTGCGCCCACAAGCACGGGGTGGACTACTTCGGCCTTCATCGCCTGCGCCGCAAAATCCAGTGCCGCATAAATGGATCTTCTGGTCAGCGTTGGGTATTCTTCCAGCAATTGCTCGAATGTTTCACCCGCTGCCAACTTTTCCAAAATCAGTTCGACGGTTATGCGCGTGCCGCTGATCACCGGCTTTCCCATCATTACTTTCGGGTTGGATTGAATCAATTGTCTGCCCGTTTCCATCAATCTTCCATCCCTTCTGATTCTCAAAATAGCCACGGATGAACATAAATAAAATCTGCGAAAATCTGTGTCATCTACGAAATCTGTGTTCCCAAATTTTCCTACCGCGTCGTCCGCCCCGGCGACGCGCCCCAACTGCGGTAAGTGTCACCGGTGGCGACGCGGGCCGGCGCGGGTATGGAACGGGGCGAGGTGATCTCCGGCAGATTGACCCAGGCCGGGTTCAGATGGAACTCCTCGGTGTTGGGGAAGTCCTGGCTGTTTTCGTACTGGGCTTGGAATTCGTCCAGCCGCTCCAACAGCGTCACCGGCAGGCCGTGAACAATCCAGACCGCATCCATCCGGCTGGTGTCGCCGGTGGGCACCCATTTGATGTCCTCCTGCCCCACCATCGCCAGGGCCAGCCCGCTGTCGTCCTCGCGGCTGGCGGGGGTGGCGGCCAGACGGATGTGTTCCAAATCCCCGTCGTGAAAGCTGAAGCGGTCCGCGTCCCAGCGGATGTAGGGGTTGAGCCGGTCGAGCCACTGATGTACCCGGTTGTTGGGCAGGGGGCGGGACTGGTCCACCTCCGTGCCGTACTGGACGCCGATGACGTGACGGATGTCCACCAGACGGCTGACCCGGCTGAGCAGGCCGCTGCTCTGGGCAATGCCCTCGCTCAGGCTGTTGTAGACCTGATCCGCGGCCAGGGGGAAGCCCTGCACCAGCAGCGTATCGGTCAGCCTGCCCAATAGACTCTGCCAATCGTCCGGGTAGACGGCCTGGGCCGCCCGCCGGTAGAAGTGCTGCAAATAGTCCCGGCCCACCACACCCGTCTCCAACTCGTAATAGGTGCTGGTGCTGGTGCTGCCGTCGGGGATGCGCGGGTCAATGCGGTCGGCGGCCCGGCTGGCCTCCTGATTGGCCTGGGCCAGCGCAGCCGCGGCGTTGTTCATCTGGTTGCGGAAGACCTCGCGCAGCCGCTGGGCGTATTTGCCCAACTCATCCACCAGTACCCGTTCCAGCGCATCGCGGCGCTGGTAGAGACGGGCGCGGGCCTTGCGCGTGGAGATGTCTTTGGCCTGCTCGCGGGCCTGGCGCGGGCTGAAGGCGGAGAGCAGCAGATCGCCAAAACCGCCGGCCAGTTGGCCCATCCGCTCGGACGCACCGCCCTCCTGGGCCAGGAGAGAACGCCAACGCCCCCGATCCTCTTCGGCGACGGGCTGGTTGTTGAGCAGGAAAAGGCGCTGGCGGCTCAACGCTTCCAACGGCGCGGTGGCCGGGTTGAGCGGGCCGATCAGTTCGGCCAGGGCAATCGCGCCGCGCAGACCGGTCTCGGCCAGCGCGGAACGGAAGGCATTGTCCACAGCCTCGCGGAAGCCCAGCCACGCGCCGCGCTGCTCCTCCACCTCCGCCTCCATCTCCTCCAGCCGGTCGTTGTCCAGGGCCAGGTAGCGGGAGCGCGCATAGGCCAGCAGCCCTTGCCAGATGGTCATCACCTGCTGGCGTTCCGCCGCGCTCATCGGCTGGCGGGGGTCGCCCAGGCCGGGGCCGGAGGCAAAACGGCGGATCACATCGGCCAGGAAAGCCCGCTGCCAGAAGGCGACGATCGATTCGTGGGGCGTGACCAGCGCGGAGGCGGCAAAGCTGCTGTAGACCAGATAGTTGCCGCTTTTGGGTTTGCGTTTCTCGCCCACCACTTCGGCCGCCGTAGCGCCGCCGCTCATCCGCTCGCGCACGACGTTGACTTCCAGCCCCAAAATTTCGCTGCTCAGGTGGCTGATGGCGGTCAGTTGGATCAGATGCGCGGCCAGTTGCTCGGCGTCGGATTTGCGGGTCAGGCTGCGCCCGTCGCGGTTGGTGCGCCCGACCAGAAAGATAAAGTCGAAGGGCGTGTAGGGCGTGTCGGGCAGGGGGCGCTGCTCGCTGGGGTAAAGCTCCTGGAACTGTTGGGTTTCCTGGAAATAGTTGAGTTCTTTGAGCGCAGCGTAGGCGTTGGCTTTGATGCGCCGCCGCTGCAAATCGCTGCTGATCTCCTCTTCCAGCACGTCGGGCAAATAGAAGATGCCGACGACGCGGGCGTTGCTGCGCACCAGTGCCCGCACCCGGTGGGCCACGTCCAGAAACATCCCGGAGCCGGTGCCGCCGCACAGACTGCTGACGACGTAGACGAGCTGGTAGTTGCCCATCACCGGAAAGCCCCGGTTCTGGGCCATTTCGTTGTCGCGGATTTTGTCCAGCCCCGCATATTTCGTCTCCAGCAGTCGCTTGAAGTTGACGTAGTTGCGGAAGAAGGAGAGACGGCCAATCGGGCGCAACTGTTTGGCCCCGTTGTGGATGTAGCCCAGGGGGATGGAGGGGTAGTTCCACCAACTGGCGATCTCCGGGTGGTTTTCCAGGTTGTCCACCAGCCGGGTGGCGTCGAATTTGCCCATATAGGCGAACTCATCGGCGTAGAGGGGTTCCTGATCCAGCCGGTTGACCAGCGGCTCGGTGTCCAGGGCCAGCAGTTGGATCATCCCCGGCAGGGCGTCGCTGCCCCAGACGTTGCGCAGGCGGCGTTTGACCGCGCGCACAGTATTCGTGCCCATCCCGCCCACGCCGATGACGAGGGTGGGGTAGATGGTGGGTTTTTCGCCGATAAGTTTCGCGCCGTTTAGATTCATTCAACTTTCCTAACAAAAGAACACGGATTGCACGGATGCAATAGATTTTCACGGATTGGATAGGGAACGCAGATTACGCAGATGGCGCAGATTTTCGCAGATTTCTCGTTCCCATCGCTCCGCGTGGGAACGGGCTGTTGACGCTCTGCGTCCTGTTTCAGACAGCCTCAGTCATCTACGACTGTCCAACCAACCCTGCAACGATTTCTGACTCTCATTCGACGGTCTGCCCAAAATCAACCCCTCGACGCTGATATCCTCGTCCAATTCGGGCCAATGGATGCCCACACCGCGACCGATCAGACGCCAGTTGGCGCGTTCGGTCTCTGTCCCGTGCCAGAGACGGGGATACCAAGCCAGGGGTGTGCTGATGGATCGTCCATCAGAGAGGTCGACGAAGAGCGTGTCGTCTGTAGCCTCTACGGACTGAATCGCAATATCCCGCATATCAATCACCACAGCGGTCATACCACCTCCTCAGTAAATCGTCCAGATTCTCCTCAATCACTCGATAGATACGATTGATTTCATTGGGTCTGAAACCGCCGCTGCTCTGGATACGCATCGGTGTTAACCAAAATTTAGCCACATTGCTGTCTCGCTCCACGTGGGTGTGCGGAGGTTCTTGACAGTCGATGGAGTAGATGAAGAATCGGTATGGCCCAATTCGCAAAAGTGCTGGCATAGAAAGGCATCATTCCGTTGTAGACCGGGTGGATTGAACAGATCAATCCTGAAGATCCTACGAATCCGTGTCCGAATTTCTTTCTACCAGTCGTCATCTTCGGCTGTGATCTCCTGAGAGACCAGTTCGCGCCACATATCCATCACTGCTGCATCGGCGTCGTTGGCTTGCAGCGACAGAGAAACTGGCCCGCCCACCCGCTTGAGTTCAGGAAAGGCGAGCAGCAGCAGCGCCAAATCCCGCCAGTCTGTGCCGGATTTGGGCTGTCCGAGCCGCTGGCAATAGGAAATAACTTTGCTGGCGATCAGCTCCTCCGGCGTCAGCACGAGAATCTTCTCGATGCGCCGGGTCTGGGGCAGTCTGTCCACGTCGCGGATGTCTACCAGATGGCGGTTGCCGGATTTCTGCGTCTGAAATACCCGAAAACCGCGCCCGCCCGCCACCTGTCGCACGCGCACAGAAATGTAAAAACGGTCATGTAAGTACTCCTGCAATTCATTTGCCAACGCTTCGGCTCTCGGCGAGAGTAGGTCAACATCCTGGGTCATACGGGGTTCATCCACGTAAGCGTTGACCGCCTGCGCGCCAAAGAGCGCCGCGTCTTCCCGATCGCGCAGGAATTCCAGAACGGCCTGGTGGATCGCGGAGAGTGGCACTGTCTCGGCCATCACAAACTCCCGGAAGGTGAGTACGTCCGCGTTGAACATTGGCTTATCCTACGTCGCTACGGCGCAAGCTAACAGCTTGCGTTACATTCCCACTACGCCGCGACCTGATAAATAACCGGGCGATAGCGGGGCGCAGGAATCGGCTTGCCTTCGGCTTTTGCTGCTTCGATCCAGGCTGCTTTTGCCAGTTCCACTTCGCGCAAAGCTCCAATAGCGGTTTCGCCAAAGGCGGAGCAGGCCACCAAATCAGGGATGTCGGCGATATAGCCGTCGTCTTCGTCTGAGTAGAAAACATTTACGTGATAATCTTTCATTCCTCATCCTCCAGTCGGAGATTATACTGTTCGACCAGCTTCAAGAACTGCCGTATCTGATAGGGTTTCGCCTGTCCATTGGCATTCTGGATGTTTACCAATTCCTGCACATTGGGATGTGTAAAAATGTGATGGCTGCCGTTTGTACGGGAAAGACGAAAGCCAAAAGCCTCTACGAGGCCAACAAAATCACTGAAACGAATGTTCTTTGCGCCAAATAAAATTCATTGCTGCTATCCTCAGGTTTCATCGGATCGAGACAGCAAATCGGCGTCAAGCAAGTCTTGTGGGCGACCCGCAGCCAGCTTAGATGTTATAAGGTCCTGGCGCGCAATGAACGAGACCGGCAGCCCATCAAAATCGACTTCAACACGCCGAGTCCAGACTTCCTCGAAGCGTAAACCGGGCACTCCCATCAGAATATCCACCCGCACCGGCGGAACACCCATCTGATAAAAATAACCTTCTTCGGCAAAGTCAGCTTCGGTCAAACCGACAAGAGGAGCGCCAAACTCACGCAACGCTTTGTAGACGGCAGAGGCATTCGACGCGTCGGTGCTGATCCACAGATCCAAATCTTTGGTAAAGCGGGGTTCGGCATACTGGACCACTGCATACCCGCCGATCACCAGATACTTAACGCTGTTGGCGTTGAAAAGACTCAATAGATCGGTGAAGTCTGAGTTGACGAACATCGAGACCTCTTACTCTGGTGTAATGGGTAACCAATTCCCAAACCGCGTCGAAACGCGCGGTTGGCGATTGCATTTGCCAAAAGTGCAGATCAAAGGAGCGATCCAGATCGCTGATTTTCCCTTTTCGTTCTACGAAATCTGTTCGCATTGGATGGTATCGCTAGAGTGTATGGATTGAATTGCTGTTGTGGCGCAAGCTGACAGCTTGCGTTACCAGCCCGACTTCCACGGATCCGCCACGCCGTTGGCTGTGCCGTTGCCACCCCAACCGGCCGCGGAAGGAGCGGGCGCACGCTTTTCGCTGCCGCCGAAGCCCCAGTCTACGTCGCCCCACTGGCTCTCCCAACGCACTTCGGGCGGGCTGGCCTCGGTGCTGGCCGCGTCCACAAAACTGGCGGTGACAAAGGCGCTCTGCGGTTCCGGCAGGAAGTCGGGCTGGGGCAGGGTGACGACCGGCTCTGCCTCCTCCACATAGCCCCGGTTGCGGGCGCGAGCCACAAAAATCAGCAGCAGCAGAAGCGAAAGCGGGCCGCTGCAGAGCAGCCAGGGCAGGCTGTAGACCGGGCGCAGCCACCACTCGACGTAGCGCTGGTAGACCGTCGGGCTGCGGAAACTGATGGCGACGGCGCGGCCTTCACCGGGCAAGCCTTCGATGCCTAACGTCAGGTCGCCGCTGTAGAAGCTGCCGCGCAACGGGTCTTGTGGGATGGCCCGACGCGCGGCCAGAGCCACAGGAATTTCGTAATAGCCATCGGCATTGGGCGCGCCCGTCACTTCAACCGCAGCACTCTCCAAAAAGCTCTCGTCCAGTTGGGTGACGCCGTCGCCGGTCTCGCCCGCGGCCGCAATCCCCATCACTTGTACCACAAAAGGCGTCTTGCCGTCGAAACGCAGGAGGATCGGACGGATGGAACGTTCCCCGGCCCGGCCCACGTCGCCAAAGTCCAGATCTCCCACGACACTCCACTCCACCCCGCGGATTTGCAGCCGCCATTCGACCGCGGCCGGGAAGATGTCAAAATCTTCGCTTGGCCCGGTCAGGCTGATCTGGCCGGAACAGCCGCCGGGCAGGATGGGCGTCTGGCTGATCAACTGCACTGGCAGCAGCCAGCGCTCGCCTTCGGCGCGCAGATCGCCGGTGGTGAGGGAAAGCCCCACGCAACTGCTCTCGGCCAAACCAGCCGTCAGGCGGAAAGGTTTGCCCGCGTCAAAAGTGACGGGCAGCAGCGCTGCCTGGCCGATGCGGAAGTTGGGCGAGGTATCGAACTTTACTTCACCAAAATCGGCCATCTGGCTTTGCACGCGGGCCGCGGAACGGGCCACGGAGAGGGAGACGGGCAGTACAGGCGACGGGCGAATTTTTACATCCATCGGCAGACCGGTGGGCGTTGTGGCGGCCAGTTCGATCTCGCCGCTGTAGTCGCCGGGGCGCAGCAGGTCCAGCCCCTCCACGCGCAGGTAGCCGGTGGCGGTGTCGCTTTCCGGCACGTCGATTGTAAAGTTGAGCGCGGCCTGGCTGACCGCTTCGCCCGTATCCGCCCGGCGCAGGACAAGACGGGCGGTCAACGTGCCGATCTCTTCGGCAGTGCCCGCGCCTACAGTCACCGGCCAACCCTCGGCGGGCATCCGGTTCAAATCGATAGGAGAAGGCAGACCGCGCAGATAGACTGCGGGTTCGACGGCAAGGGTCGCTTCGGCCCAATCCCCAAAGCGCACGTCGTCGGCCAGCGCGCTGACCAGATAGGTGACCCGGTAGCTGCGCCCATCCGCAGGGGTAAAGTCGGCGTTGATGCAGAGACGGGCCACACAGGTCATCGCGCCCTGGAAGACGTGTACGGCGTTGGCGTCGTCGGTGATATCAGAAACGTAAGCGGTGGCGACCAGCCCCTCCACAGGCAGCCCCGGCCCGAAGCCCACTTGCAGCCGTGCCCGGCCATCCTCCAACAGGCCGGGGTCGTCGGGCCGCGGGGTGAAGACCTCCAGCCGGGGCAGGTCGGCCCGCCCCTCCAGGCGAAAAGTGCGGCGCAGTTGCAGAGGCGCTGCGTCGTCGCCCAACTGAATCACCACTTCGTTGGCTGCGGTGGAGTAGGGGATGGCGCCCAGCGCATCCACCCCGCCCGCGTCTTTGCCAAAAGTGGGGATGGGCGTGCGCCCGTCCAGAAGCAGCGCTTCCCCTGCGGCGGGGCCGGCCCCGCGCACGACGAGGAGTGGCTGCTTGCCCGCCGGGTAGTAGCGCACCGAAGCCGGGCTGCTCAGCGCGCTGGGCGGCGGGAAGATCAGCTCCGGGTAGCTGGCGGAGCGGATGACGGCGAAGGCGCTCAGATCGCTGGTTTCGGCTGTCCACGCGCCGGGCGTGACGCTGCCAGCGATGACGTTCAACTCTACATTGCCGTCGTTGAGCAGGCTGCTGGTCAGGGCCGGGTTGCCCTCCTGACGCAGCGCGCTGAGGCTGGCGCGCGGGCTGACCAGCGCAATCTCCTGCACGCCCTGGCTGGCGCGGGTGGTGAAGGCGATGCTGCCGACGGCGTCGCGGGCAGTGACGACGGAGCGATCCGACTTCATCTCGGCGAAGAGTTCGCCGAAGACGCGCAGCAGTTCGGGCGCGTTGGCCGCGTCGCGCACGAGAGCGGTGCTGGATTGATCGCGCAGAAATGCGCCCGAACAGCCCGAAGTCGGATTGCAGAGAACGACGGGAAAGACGAGAACCCCTGCCGAGCGCAACTGTTCAAACTGTTCGCTGATCAACTGCTTCTGGGCGGCCAGGGGCAGCGTGCCGTCGGCGGTGGGTTCGCCGTCGGTAAGGAGCAGGACGTATTGGCTGCGGTTGGGCTGGCGGTTGGCTTCCAACAGGCGGATGGCTTCGGCCAGCCCCAAATCCATACGCGTGTAGCCGCGCGACAGGTAGTTGGTGGGCGCTTCCAGCGAGGCAGCCAGACGGCGGCGGTTTTCGCTGCCGCCCGCGGCCAGCATCGCGCCCAATGCGCCTACACCTTCGGCCCCACTGTCAAAGCGCACGACCGCGATGCGGTCTTCTTCGTCGGCCAGGTGGATGAGGAGGCGGGCCGCGCTGTAGCGCAGTTCGCCTGGGTCGCTGGGCTGGTTGACGCTGGGAAACTGGCAGGGCGGGTTGAAGGGCAGTCCCTCTTTGGGCCAGGGCCAGCAGGTCGCCATACTGCCGGAGTCGTCCAGGACGACCACCACGTCAATGGGTTCGGTGGCCGGGCCGGTGGGGAGAGAAGTCTGGGCGCTCGGCGCGGCAAAGAGGGGCGCGGCGCTGCTCAAAAGTGTCAAGAGCAACAACAGACCCAAAGTCAGTCTGGAAAGGTACGAGAGTGATGCATCCATACAGCGGTTATTGTATCACAAAGGGAGCGGTTCAACCCGATTCCGGGAATAGACCAGAAGATCGGTGGGCTGCCCTGAAGCTTTCCGGCCTATTCCCGGAATCAGTTGGTGCGTAGACATCAAAAAAGGTGACAGCCACTATTAGAAAGTGACTGTCACCGGAAACGTCGCTGGATTGGTGAGAGTTCCATAGGGGCAGGAGATGGAAACGTCTGTAAAGAATCTGCAACGCACCGGTCAGCCCGCTATAAACATTCAGAGACCTTTGAGAATGCGTTCGTATTCGTCGTGTGGGCCTATCCAAAACCACAGAATCGCGTCATCCTGGAGGATTTCCTACAGCACGATAATTCTCTCCGATGCGGACGGAATAGCCAGGGACTCGTGTTCCAACCCGCTTGAAGTAGAGTCCCTGTGCTTGGGGATTTCTCCGCCACAGGATATAGGCTCTGTTTGCCCGGCGCTGTATATCACGGGGTAGCGCCGCGTAGAACTTCCAAAACTGGGTGGCGGTAAGCGATCTCATCCTGGGACAATCCGGCCATCAGCGGTAAACGCCATCGGTCGCGTTTTGCCCGCATGATATTCTGCTAAAGCTTCGTTCGCCATTTTTTCCAAAAGATTCTGGGCCTCGTCCGTTGCCATCAACGCATCCCAGCGAGCGTTGTCGGCGTCGATCTCCTCCTGGGTTTCTTCTGGAAACATTTCTTCCACAGGAATTTGCGTTTCAAGAAAACGCGCAAAATCCACCAGTTGATCTACCCGATTGGATGGGAGTGAACGGACGATATGAATCAGGGTTTGTTCCTGATCAGGTAGGATGATAGTTTGCATTTTCCGCATCTCCTTTCGATATTTTCTGTTGAGCGGGTCTCTCTGGTGCGTTGGGTTCTTCCGGCACAAATTGGAGGGGAATGCGTTGTGGTTTGCGCCGAAAGAACCCAACCTACGGCAACAGCCGGTCGAACAACTGGGCGAAGGATTCGTAGGGGATGGCACCCTGGATGATCTGCCCGTTTACGTCGAAAGAGGGGCGCAGACGGATGCCCGCATCCTTGCGCTGTTGGTCCATGCGGGCGATTTTGTCGGCAATCGTCGCATCGACCAGACAGCTTTGCATCGCCCCGCCGTCCAGACCCAACTCCTGGGCCAGGGCCACGAGGGTGGCATTTTCCAGATTCCACAGTTCGCCCTGGCGCGCAAAGAGAGTGTCGTGCATACGCCAGAAGGCGAGCGGGTTCTGTTGCCCGGCGCATTCTGCGGACTGGTGGGCCAGGGCGGATTGGCCGTGATCGAGGACGTGCCAGAAGACCAACTGGACTTGACCGGTTGCCACGTAATTCTGCACAATTTCTGGTTCAACACGCAGCACGTGCGTGCGGCAGGCGCCTCAGAAAAAGTCCGAGTAGTCAATGAGGCGGATGGGTGCGTTGGGGTTGCCGCGCACGTACAACCCGTCCACCAGTGATGCGGTTTGGGTCCAGTCGGGTGCGGGTGCGGGCGTGTCGGTGGGCGCTGGCGGCGCGACGGGCTGGGGTGTGGCGGTCGGTTCGACGGGCGCGGACGTGGCGGTTGGCTCGACAGGCGCGGACGTGGCGGTCGGCTCGATGGGCGCGGGCGTATCGGTGGGTAGCGGCGTGGACGTAGCCTCCGCTACAACAACCGGGGCAGCGCTTTCGTTGGCGGTACTCTGATCGGGCGCGGCGGTACCACAAGCAGTCATCAGCAGCAGACAGATCAGAAGAATTGGTGAAAGGAAGTGCGATCTGGTCATTATTGGCCGCCTTTGGCTTCGGCCAGAAGCTGGTTCAAAGCAGTGACAAACTGGTCAGCGGGCAGCGCGCCGGGGATCAACCGGCCCTGGTTGTTGTAGATGACGACAAATGTGGGCGTGCCCTGCACAAACTGGGCACCTTCGCTGAGGTCGCTCTGCACATTTTGCAGGGTGGCTTCGTCGGCCCGACAGGTCGCCAGACTCTCACTGTCCACACCCAATTGGGCGGCGATCTCGCCAAAAACTGTCTCCAGATTGGAACCGGACCAGTCGCTCATCCGCTGGAAGAGAATGTCGTGGGCTTCCCAGAACTGGCCCTGTTCACCCACACACTGGGCGAAGATGGCCGCGTCAAAGGCGAAGGGGTGGGTGGACTGGACAGGGAAGTGTTTGAAAATCCACATCACATCGCCGGTGTCCACGAACTGCTCGTCCAGGAGCGGCTGGGTTTCGAGGGTGTGGCGCTGGCAGAAGGGGCACTGAAAGTCGCTGAATTCGACGACTGTGACAAGCGCATCCGGGTTGCCGCGCCAGAAGTCACCGGCCAGATTGATACCCGGTCGGGCGGGATCATCGGCCCAATTTTCAGGGACGGCCCAGAGCGGAATCTCGCCCTGGCCCTGCTGTTGGGCCTGGGCCGCGGCGGGGTCCACCGGAGAGCCGCCGTCAGCGATGGTTGTAAACCAGCTATTGAAAGTGTCGTAGGGCTGTGCGCCCACCAACTGGTAAGCATCACCCGTTTCTTCCACCACAAAATTGAAGCTGGGCGTGCCGCTGAAACCCAATGCCGTACCCTCGGCCAGGCTGGTTTTCACGCGTTCGGCGATGGCGCTGTCGGCCAGACAGGGCGTGTAGAGTGTCACATCTGCGCCAGCTTCTCCAGCCAGACGCACAAAGACATCCGACGCGTCGGGCAGGCTGGCCCACTCCTCCTGGGTGCGGAAGAGCAGATCGTGCATCTTCCAGAAGGGGACAATGCCTTGTTCCATCACACAGTTGGCCGCGATGGCCGATGGCGTGGCGTTGGGGTGCAGCGAATCCAACGGGAAGTCGCGGAAGACGAATTTCGCCTGGCCGGGGCGCACAAAGCTGCTGGTCAGGGCGGGTTCGGTCTGCAGGACGTGGCGCTGGCAGAAGGGGCACTGGTAGTCGCTGTATTCATAGACAGTGACTGGTGCATCGGGGTTGCCCCGGTAGGGGTAGCCTTCGGCGGTGAAGCCGACAGGGATGCCGTCGAGAAATTCCTGTTCGCTGGCGGCCGGGGCGCTTGCAGCAACGGTTGGCACAGCCGTTGCCGGAGCGTCGGTGGCCGTCGGCTGCGTGGCGGGGGCGACAGGCGCTTGTCCTGCTGGAGGGATGACCGCCTGACAGCCCGCCAGGATAAGTAGGAAGGCGATGAGAGGGAGCAACCCTTTGCCGAGGGAAGTAGTATGAGCAAACATAGGCCGATTGCCTCCGCTGATGTGAAAAGTAATTGGGACACAAATCTCAAAAGTTCGACTATTGCCACGACCCGAACTTTTTCGATGCTTGTGGTGTGACGCAGAACCGATTCAGTCTTGTATAACACAACCTGCGCGGCTTCATTGTAATCGTGGAGACATTGTGAATCAACTTTGGATGATCGTTCTATTCGTGATCACGCCGTCGCAACTGCCAGAAAGCCAGAAGCAGCGCCAATCCGCCAAAGAGAGCGGCCAGCGCGAGCAGGCGATAGGGCTGGAGAGCCGGCCGGGTTGGGGGCGTGGACTGGGTAATTACCTCGATCGTTTCGCCCAATGCCCGCTCACCCTGGGCAGGCGGTGTGGGCGCTGCAATTGGCTGTGGTACGGGCGGCGGTGTGTCAGTGGCGGTGGGTGGTGGCGTCTCTGTGGGCGGCAGGACTTCAGCCCTGGGGGTGTCGGTTGGAATCGGTGTCTCGGTGGGCGTCTCCGTTTCTGTGGGGGTTGGGCTTTCCGTTGGCGTCTCCTCTACCAGCGGGGTTGGGGTTTCCAGGGGCGATTGGTTGTTGTCCACCCCTGCCGGGTTGGTGATGATAAGAGTAGTTGGCGTGGGCGTCTCTGTATCGGTCGGTGTCGGTTCGGGTGTGTTGGTGTCGGTCGCTGTGGCCGTGGGTGAAGGCGTGAAGATCGACGTCGCTGTGTTCTCTGGCGTGGACAAGGGAGATGTGGGGCCGGGCGTCGGTGTCGGCGTGATTGTCGGCGTCGGCGTCACTGTCGGTGCAATTGATGTAAAGCCGGGTGGTGTTGGGGTCGCCGTGAATAGGGCAGCCAATGGGAATGTGGCCGTGGCTTGGGGTGTCGGTGTGCCGGAATCCCCCACCTCCACCCAGCAATTCTCTCTGGCATAGGCAGTATTGGGGATTGCCGCGCCTTTGTGATCAAGCAGATATGTGTTGGTAAATTGGAATTGGGCAACACCGAGGCCGATCCCCTGCATAGCGCCTGTGGCCAACACATCGGCGTTACCTGTAATTCAATGTCATTAAGTTAAGGATTTGGTTCTCGCAAACCAGGCCATTCTACTCGAAAACTAGGCCATTCTATCGGATAAATTGACCCAAAACTGGTTCAAAATATCCATCTTCGGTTATTTTCGAGGCTTTCACAACCTCGTCAAAACCT
>CAMDEX010000076.1 GCA_945897075.1 Litorilinea aerophila | reverse complement strand
ATTCCTCACACGACTCGACAGCGCGAGTACTTAAACGCTTTGCCACCAGACCGCACAGGACGGGCAAGGCGGATTCCTCACACGACTCGACAGCGCGAGTACTGAAACCGGCGAACGGCCCAGCCGGGATTGTGTACTCCACACTGATTCCTCACACGACTCGACAGCGCGAGTACTGAAACCGGACAAAGTGGAAAACAGACTGCACGCAAAAAACTGGAGACACTGGGGATCCCCAGTGTCTCCAGTTTTTTGTTCGGGACTCCACCAGGGCTTTATGGTTCTGCAACCCTGTCAAAGCTCTCGGCAACATTTCAGGTCGGTGCTGCCGGGTGGTTCTGCAACGGGGAGAAATGACAGTGCAGCACGCCCAAACGGCCGCGCAACGGGGAGAAATGACAGTGCAGCACTCCCAAATGGATGGGCAACAGGGAGAAATGACAGTGCAGCACTCCCAAATGGCTGGGCAACGGGGAGAAATGACAGTGCAGCACTCCCAAATGGATGGGCAACGGGGAGAAATGACAGCGCAGCACTCCCAAACGGCCGCGCAACGGGGAGAAATGGCAGCGCAGCACGCCCAAGCGGCTGCGCAACGCGGCTCAACGCAGGGGGTAAGGCGTTCTGTGGGGTAGATGACCGGGGCTACCGGTCTACGCTGCAACCGCTGGCTTGGCGTGGGGCAACAGACTGGCGGGGAGCTGGAACAAGCAGGTCAAGATGATTGAATCATCCGCTCAATCTCGGCCAGCACGGCGGCCAGGGTGGGCGCAAAGGAGGGGATGACATTCTCTTCGCTACCTTCGTGTTTGTGGTGGGGATAGGTGGCAATCTGGGGATGATGCTCTGTATTATCGTATCGGAAGATCAAGCGACGGTCGTCGGTCATATACTGATAGGCGTAGGTGATGCGCTGGACGCCTTGCGCGACGTCAATGTATTCACGAAAGTGCAGTCGGCTTCCATCGGTCAGGAGAACATCAGCCCGCAGATAGCCCTGCATACGACCGCGACGTTCCGGGTCCATCGTCCACTGGCGCGCGATGGGACTGTTGTCGAGCTGCGACGCAATTAGATCGAAATATCGCCTAATCCACAACGCGGATGCCTCTTAGATTATGCAGCTTCTTCAGCAAATGCTGTTCCATGCGAGACTCACCCACCCATTCGATGGTTTCCAGCGTCTCGTCGATCTGGTTTTGGCGATAGCGATCCAAGAGTTCAGCGGTCGAGAAGCCGTATTGGGTCTCGAAGTCGTGGATACGCTCCTGGGTCCGGCGCAATCCATCTTCCAACGATTGGATTTCGGAATTCAGCACAGAGTCCACAAAAGAGCGCAGAGAGAAGTCAGCGTTTGTCTCGTTGCGCTCCTGCACAAGCGTCAGAGTAGTCATCATCATTCGCCTTTCATCCAGCCATTGTATACTCATTCGTCTATCCCCTTGCGTCTCAAATCCATCCAGAACGATCTTTTGCGCCAGTATACCACCGACCCAAACCGTCCACAAAGAGGGCGTTTTCCCATGCCCCACACCCCGATTGCATCTATCTATTTTCTGCAAGAGGCTGTTGAATAATTCAGACACGAGCGACGCAAACCAACAACCACGGAATACACGAAACACACGGAAAATTTTCTTTTGTCTTCCCTTCCGTGTGTTTCGTGTATTCTGTGGTTAGCCAAGCCTGTTGAATAATTCAGGCTCTAAAGTATAATAGATCGCAAGCGTCGTACCCATCCCCGCAGAAACGGAGGTGGTACACGACGGCGCAAGTCCCTGTGCGCTTGCCGGGAGAAACCCACCTACGACAGCTTGACATCAACATCAGCACAATTGTCCTGGACAACGAGGAGACCACATGCTACACGAGCCAGCCACGCCGAGCGGCAAAGACCCCGCCGGGCCATACAAGATGCGCCTGGGCATCTGGATGTTTCTGTTCTACTCCCTCTTCTATGCTCTGTTTGTCGCCATCAACCTGCTCAGCCCCCAGGCCATGGGCGCCGTTGTCTTTCTCGGTCTGAACCTGGCCACTGTCTATGGTTTCGCGCTCATCATCGTGGCGCTGATCCAGGCCCTGATCTACGACGCCCTGTGCCGCAAGAAAGAAGCGGAATTTGCCCAGGCAGAAAAGCAGAACGACGTCGCGGCCAGCCCCGCCAGGGCTACCCCAGCCAAAGCCAACCCTGCCAAGACCACCTCTGCCAAGACCACCTCTGCCAAGACCACCTCCGTCAAGAGCAGCCCCAAAAAGTCCACGTCTACCAAGATTGACCCCAGCAAGAGCAACCCCAGCAAAACCAACCGCAAAGAGGGAGGAAAAGGTTAAATCCTATGGCAATTATCGTTTTCGTGGTCTTTGTCGTCTTTGTGATTGGCCTTTCCCTCTATCTGGGCACAAAAGCCAAGACATCCAGCGGCTACTACGCCGCGGGCGGCCAGATTCACTGGGGGGTCAATGGCATTGCCTTTGCCGGGGACTATCTCTCGGCGGCCTCCTTCCTGGGCATCTGCGGGCTGATCGCCACGGTTGGTTTTGATGGTTTCCTCTACTCCATCGGCTACCTGGCCGGCTGGATTGTGGCCCTTTTTGTGGTGGCCGAGCCGCTCAAACGGCTGGGCAAGTACACCTTTACCGACGCCGTGGACGCCAACTACAACTCCCGCGGCATCAAGCTGACCGCGGCCATCAGCACACTGGTCGTCTCCGTCTGCTACCTGATCCCGCAGATGGTGGGCGCGGGCGTACTGGTGGAGCCGCTGCTGGGCATCCCCCATGCCTGGGGTGTACTGATGGTAGGTGCCATCGTCATCACAATTGTGGCGACGGCGGGCATGGCCTCCACCACCTACGTTCAGTTTTTGAAGGGCGGTCTGCTCATCATCTTTTCCAGCGTTCTGGTGGGTGCGGTGGTCATGCGTGGGCTGTCCACCCAGCCCGACCAGGGCGGCACCGTGGCTTTCTATGAATATAGCCAATTGCAAGCAGCCAAATCCGGCGAGCAGATACAGGTCGTTGGGGCAGGTTGGGAGGTGCTGGAGCAGGTGGAAGTTAAGGGCGGGCTGCTCTTTGTCAAACTGGGTCAGGCTGGCAAGCAGACCTGGTGGCGCGCCGCAGAGATCGGGGGCGCGCTCGTTTTGCAGGAAACCCAGTCGGTCGTGGTCACCAGCGAGAGCAAATGGATCAACGGCGCTCCTGCCTCTGTCGAAAACCAGCTACGTCAGGTGGGCAACCTGGAGAAAATCCGCGGCCAGCAAAAGACAGAAACGGGCAGCCTCTCGGTGATTGGCTTCTTGGCGGCCATTACAGACAAAGAGAGCACAATCCGCACCTGGAAAACGGCCAGTTTTGCCGCGGCTGCGGGCGAAAAGGTCACCATCTATTACCCCAACGAGGTAAGCGGCGACCGTGTCATGCGCCCTGGTTTGAAGTTTAAGGTGGAAGGCACCTGGCTGGAACGGCTCGACTTTCTCTCCCTGATGCTGGCCCTCTTTCTGGGCACAGCCGCCCTGCCCCATATTCTGATCCGCTACTACACCGTGCCCAGCCCGGCCAGCGCACGCAAATCCACCATCGTCGCCATTGCCGCGATTGGCTTCTTCTACATCCTGACGCTGTTTATGGGCCTGGGCGCGATGGTCAACGGCACCCTCAACCCCGCGGACAGCAATATGGCCGCCCCCCTGCTGGCACGCTCCTTTGGCGAACTGCTCTTTGCCATCATCTCCGCCATCGCCTTCGCCACTGTGCTGGGTACGGTCAGCGGCCTGATCGTGGCTGCCTCCGGTGCGGTGGCCCACGATCTGATGGATCGCTACTTGCAGGTCAAGATGGATGACCGCCAGAAGGTGCGTGCTGGCAAAATTGCCGCCTTTGTCATCGGCGGCATTGCCATTCTGCTCGGCATTCTCTTCAAAGGCATGAATGTCTCCTTCCTGGTGGGGCTGGCCTTTGCCGTGGCGGCCTCGGCCAACCTGCCCGCCATTCTCATGCTACTCTTCTGGAAGAAGACAACAGCCAGGGGCATTGCCGCCTCCATCGTCGTCGGCATCGTGGCCTCGCTGGCCCTGATCGCCTTCTCGCCGGAGTTGTACACCCTCTATGGGCGCAACCCACTGGACGCACCCATCCCGCTCAACAATCCGGGGATTGTCTCCATCCCCCTCAGTTTTCTCACCCTCGTGGTGGTCTCGTTGCTGACCCAAAAGACCCAGAATACTGGAAACGCCAGGTAGGGGTGGACGGGGGACCACAGACGGAAGACGGAAGACGAACGAATAGCACATTCGTGGACAATACGTTCGTCTTCCGTCCGCTGTCCGCCGTCATCTGTCCTTCGTCATCCGTCCTTCGTCATCCGTCCTTCGTCTTCCGTCATCCGTCATCCGTCCTTCGTCATCCGTCCTTCGTCTTCCGTCCTTCGTCTTCCGTCCGCCGTCATCCGTCCGCCATCATCCGTCCTTCGTCTTCTCCTATGAACGATTCAATCCTGGTCAATTTTCACTGCCATTCCATATTCAGCGATGGCGAGCAGACCCCCGAAACCCTGGCCGCCAATCTGGCTGCGGCCGGGGTGCGTTATGCCGCGCTCACCGATCACGACAGCCTGGAAGGGCTGCCCCGCTTTCAAGAAGCGCTCAAAAAGCGCGGTGTGGCCTGGCTGCCCGGCGTGGAGATCACCACCCACTTCCGCGGGCGCGAACTCCATCTGCTCGGCTACGGCTTCGACCCCCAAGACCCCGATTTGGCCGCCACCCTCTTCTCGCTGCGCCAGGTGCGTGATCTGGAAGTCCACAGCATCGCCGACTCCCTGCGCAAAATCGGCAGCAACCGCCCCGCCACTTCCGAGGATGCCCCGGCCGTCAGCGCCGCGCCCGACGGTCGGCTGGCAACCGGCGCAGCGATTGCCCTGATCCAGCGCGCCGGGGGGCGGGCCTTCTGGGCGCATCCCCTGCTCTACACCGCGGATAGGGAGCAGTTGAGCGACTGCGTGGCCGAACTGAAGAGCCAGGGGCTGGACGGTCTGGAGGCTGTCTATGCCTCCTTTTCCGAGGCCCAATGCGCTGAACTGCGCCAACTGGCCCAAAGACACGGGCTGCTTGTCAGCGCCGGCACCGACTTTCACGCGACAAACGGGGTGGGCAGCCATCGCTACAGCATAGAAATGCGCCGGGACGAGTGGAACGCATTGCGGGCCGCGCTCTTTGCGGGAGCCACCTTTGCCGCCCAGACCTCCCCGGCGCAGGCAGCGCTCGCCAACGACCAGATCGCCCAGGCCAATGTGTCGGGAAAACCCCATGCCTTTCGCCGGCGTTCCTACGGTCTGCGCATTTTGCTGCCCACACTGCTGGTCATTCTCCTCTTTCTGGCCGCCCTCTGGGGCATTATTCTGCCCTCCTTCGAGCAGACGCTGCTCGAACGCAAGCGCGAACTGATTCGGGAGTTGACCAACTCCGCCTGGAGCATCCTGGCTTCGTATGAGCGGGACGAGCGCGGCGGTCTGCTCAGCCGGGAAGATGCCCAGGCGTTGGCGGTTGCCCGCATCGGATCCCTGCGCTATGGGCCGCAGAGCCTGGACTATTTCTGGATCCAGGATATGCAGCCGCGCATGATCATGCACCCCTACCGGCAGGATTTGAACGGGCAGGAATTGCAGGGTATCACCGACCCGCGCGGTGTACACATCTTTGTTGCGTTTGCCGATCTGGTGCGCCGGGCAGGCGAAGGCTACATTGATTATGTCTGGCAGTGGAACGACGACCCCCTGCGTTTGGAGCCAAAGGAGTCCTATGTCAAAGGCTTTGCGCCCTGGGGTTGGGTGGTTGGCACGGGCATCTACACCGACGATGTACGCGCGGAAATTGTGCGCATCGAACAGAGTCTGATCAACACCGCGCTGGCGATTTCGGGCGTAATGATTGTGCTGCTCCTCTTTGTCCTGCAACAGAGTCTGCGCATCGAGCGCGAACGCCAGGAAGTGGTGGACGATCTGCGCGCATCCACCGAGCGCTACCACAGCCTGATCGAAGCCACCACCGAAGGCACGCTGCTGATCCTGGACGAGCGCTGCCGCTACGCCAACCAGACCTTTTTCCAGATGACCGGCTACACCCCGCGCCAGTTGGAATTTCTGGAACTGGCCGACCTTCTGCCCCAGGAAGCCGAGAATCAGATGCTCTGGGATCGAGCAGCGCAGACGCTGGCAGCGCGGACGAATGGCGAGCAATCTACGGACGGGGATGCCTTTGACGGCGTATTGAGGCACGCTGACGGCCATTTGATCGAATGTGTGCTGGCGGTGAATCCGATTGTCTTTGCCGGGCAGCACGGCTTCATCCTCATCGTGCGCGATCTGGCCCGCCAGTCGGCGCTCCTGGCGGATGCGTCGCTCTCCCGCGCGGCCCAGACGCTCCCCGTGGGGATTTTCCGTGCCCGGGCTTCTCGGCGTGCGGCCCTGCTGGAGATGAACCCGGTTGCCCGTGCCTTCTTCGCGGATCCCCAGCCCGCCCTGGCCGATCTCTTTTCCGACCCGGCGGAATTCGAGACGCTTCTCCAGACCCTGCGCAACGGCGGAGAGATTGACAAGCATCTCGTGCATAGGGAGACCAGTGACGCGGCGGCTCACTTCTTGTCCCTTTCGGCCCGGCTGGTGCGGGACGAGCAGAAGCATACGGCCTATATTGACGGCATTTTGGAAGATGTGACCCTGGCCCGCAAACAGGAAGCCGAGCGCGCAGCGCTGATCGAAAGATACCAGAGCTCGCTTCTCTTTCTGCACGAACCCATCGCCAGCCTGGGACGGGATGTTCTTGTCTGCGACATGCAAACCAGCATCGAACGCGTTGCTCGTCAGATGACAGCCCGCAACTTCACATCGGCGCTGGTCTCCAGCGCTGCGACAACCATCATCGGCATCGTCACCGACCACGATCTGCGCGCCCGGGCGCTGGCAGAGAAGATCGCGCCCGGTACACCCATTCACACGATTATGAGCGCCCCTTTGACTAAAATTTCCGAAAGTGCGCTCATCTACGAAGCACTGATGCGCATGGAGGAGAAAGATGTGCGCCACCTGGCCGTGGAGGATCGGGATGGCCAGATTGTCAGCGTGATTGAGAGCAAGGCGCTGGTGCAGTTCCAACGCTATGGCCCGATTGTGCTGACGCGTGAGATTTCCCGCGCCGCCAGCACCGACGAAATTGCCCATTGCACCGCGCGTACCCCGCCCCTGGTCAAGGCGCTGATGGACAGCAGCGCCCGTCCCCGGCATGTGACCACTATGCTGGCTTCTCTGTGCGACGCGGCCACCCAGCGGCTAGTGCAGTTGGCTGTGCAAGAACTTGGCCCGCCGCCCGCCCCCTTTGCCTTTATTGCCATGGGCAGCCAGGGCCGCCAGGAGCAGACACTGGTCACCGACCAGGACAACGGCATTATTTTTGCGCCCTCTGCCCAGGCTGATCTGGCCCAGGTAAGCGACTATTTTCTGCGCATGGGCAAGCAGGTCTGCGCTGGTCTGGACCAGGCCGGCTTCCCCCTCTGTCGTGGCGGGGTGATGGCCAGCAATCCGCGCTGGTGTCGCTCCCTGCCCGATTGGATTGCCAGCTTTGCGGCGTGGGTACAGAAATCCACTGCGCAGGAAATTATGGAGATGAGCATCTTCTTCGATTTGCGCACCGTCTACGGCGATACCGATCTGACCCATCAACTGCGCCAGGCCATCTATCCTGCGCTGGTCAACCAACCGGCTTTCTTCCACCACTTCGCCCAAAATGCGTTGATGTTCAAGCCCCCCTTCCGCCTGCTGGGGAATATCTATCTGAGCGGGGGTGCAACCGAACACGCCGGGGAGATCAACTTGAAAGACGCCATGATGCCGATGGTCAGTTTTGCGCGTCTCTATGCCCTGCGCCACCGTATCAACCAGACCCATACCCTGGAACGCATCGAAACGTTGAGCGAACGGGGCATCATTCTGCCCTCCAGCCGGGACGAGATTGTGGCTGCCTATGACTTTTTGATGCAGTTGCGGCTGCAAACCCAGATTGCCGCCATCCAGACTGGGCGACCAGCCCAGAATATCATCCACCCCGGCAAGTTGGGCTATATGCAGCAGGAGTTATTGAAACAGGCTTTTGCCCAGATTGCAGCCGTGCAAAAGAAGGTCAGCTACGATTTTCTGGGCGGGGTGTGATGATGGGGCAGATCCAGAACCAGTCGAGCGCAGACCGCAGACCGCAGACCGCAGACCGCGCCCCGCTACCATTGCCCGACGGTTGCGGTCTACGGAGCATCAGCAATCCCAATCCGGCCTGACCTGAAACTGGCTGACGACCGCAGGCGGGCGCGCCCGCCCGCCCGCCCTATTCGTCTGCAGGTCGCCCAGGCTGTAGGGCGGGATGCCGTAGGTGGTGACGGTGAGGAGCTGCGTCTGTGCGTCAATCGCGAATTCAGTCCAGCCGTAGCTGTGCAGCGCGGCGTAGTCGCCCTGCAGCAGCGCCGCGTCCACGCCTGAAGCTGCCAACCCGATGGCATCATAGCCCAGCGCGGCCAACTGGCGGTTGATATACGCCTTGACCCAATCGTCCTTGTCGTCTACAAAGCTGTCCGGGTCATTCGCCACCGGCAGAGCGGCATAGATGGCTGCCTCTGCCGGGGAGATCAGACCGGCGTCCACGCCGTGGCGCACAAGCACCGGCCCTTGCGGCGGGTCAAAGGCCACCGCACCCACCGAAACCTCGAAGGCGCTGGTGGCAATCTGCGCTGTGTGGGGTGAGCGGGCATACGAGAGATCATTGACCAGCGTACCGTGAATGTCTGCGCTGACAAAGACCACATTGCAGATCGGTGTGTCGTCAACAAAAGCCAAGATCTGCGCGCGCTCCGCGGCATAGCCCTCGTAGCGGTCCTGGGCCGAGAGCAGCCCCCGGTATTGCGCAGGCACTGAGATCGCCACAAACTTCCACGTCACCCCGCTCTGCTGGGCGCGCTGCAAATCTTCCAACAGCGCGGTCACCTGTCTTGCCCCCAACAGTGTGCGTCCGGGCCGGTAGCTCTGCGCCAGAAAGCGCGCCTCGTCCGCGGGGTTGTCCATCTGGGCGCGGGCCAGGGGCAGATCGCGAAAAGAGCGGCTGTCCACGAGCAGGAGTGCGGCGTCGCTGCCATAGGTGCGGTAGCGGTAGAATTTGCGTTCCCCGTCCATGCGCGGGTCGCGGCCCGTCTCGGCATAGAACTCGGCGGCCAGGGGCTGGTACTCCTGAAAGGCTTGCACCCCCGCCTCGTAGAGCGCACTGTCGTTGATCAGACCGCTCTCCTCGGCAAAACGGCGGTCGGCTGCGGCCGGCGCACCCCCGGCAAAATCGTTGGTCACCTCGTGATCATCCAAGACGGCGAGCAGACTGGTGGCGGCGCGCAGCCGTGCCCACTCGTTCTCCGTTGACCTTCCGGGAAGCGGCCACAAGATAGAGGGGATAAGGAAGTCGTTGTGGCCGCTTCCCGGAAGGTAATCCGTGCTGCCATAGACTTCGGCATATTTGCGCCGGAACTCGGCCAGATTCTCGGCGGTCTTGCCGGGCACAGCAGGCGAGGCGATGTCGGCGTAGATGGCGTCGCCCAGGAGCAGAAAGAAGTCGGGGTCACGCGCAGGGATATTGGACATCGCCGCAAAGGGGGCCAGATCGCCCCGCCAGTCGCCGCTGGCGGCAAAACGCAGACCCGCATAGACCCCCAGCCGCGCCGGTGTACGCAAGCGCCCGCTGGCCCGCTCGCCCAGCGCATTTTCCGCTGTATAAATATAGCGGGTCGCCGCCTGCAAGCCGCTGAGGGTGACAGTGACCGGGCGTTGCGGATCGTCTACGGCGACGACGATGCGCTGCCCGTCGGCGCTGCCCGCTGCTGTATAGGTAAAGGTGAGCGGGCCTGTGACAGTGCTGCGCGTCCACAACACCGCGCTGCTCTGCGTCACATCGCCGGCCGCCACACCGTTGGGCAGCGAGGCAGGCAGGGGCGGGGCGGGCAGCAGAATGTTGCTGCACCCGACGAGCAAGAAGCCCAGACTAAGTAGGGTTAGCATGGCGGGAATTCTGTATCTGCTCAATCTGCGTGACCCCTTCTGAATCTACAGCCGCGGATTTGGGTAGCGCGGATGGCACAAGACAAATCCGCGCTACCACAATCCGCGGCTGTGTCTGTGTAGCACAAGACAAATCCGCGCCACCCAACAGCCGCGGCTGTGTCTGCGTGACACAAGACAAATCCGCGCCACCCAACAGCCACGGCTGGGGTCTGTGTAGCACAAGACAAATCCGCGCTACCCAAATCCGCGGCTGTAAAGATATACCATCGAGCAGTATCGTCAAACAATAAGGCTGGACGGTTGCTCGTTTTCGGCTTCTGCTGTAGAGTAAAGTGATTGAGCCGAACAGATAGGTTTTTGTTGTTTTGGTTTTTGGATGATTGGATCCTTATTTTGACTACACGAAATCAATACCTCCCAGCCCCCCACTCCCTGGCAGGGCCTGCCCTACTCCTGGCGCTCCTGCTGGTGGACAGCCTGCACTTTGTCTTTGCCCGCCTGCTGCTGCCCTACGCCAACCCCTTTCTCTCCGCCCTCTTTGTGATGGCTGTCGGCACGCTGGAGGTGGGCATCTTCGGCCTGCTGACCGGTCGTCTGCGCGTCGCCCTCTTCACCCGCCACTGGCCCTTCTTCGTCGCCATCGGCTTTTGCATCGGCGTCAGCACCGCCATCAGCTACAGCGCGGTGGCCCTCATTGACCCCGGCACGGCCTCGATTCTGGGCAAGACATCCATTGTCTTTGGCGTGGCCCTGGGCATCTTTTGGCTGGGTGACCGCTTCTCGCGGCTACAGATGGCGGGCGCGGCCCTGGCCCTCGTCGGGTTGGTCATCGTCACCTTCCAGCCCGGTGACTATCTGCGCGTGGGCAGCCTGCTCATCGTCTTCTCCACCCTGCTCTACTCCATCCACACCGCGCTGACCAAACGCTATGGCGGCGGTATGGACCTGCTCAATTTCTTCTTCTACCGGCTGCTGCTGACGAGCCTCTTTCTCTTTGCCATCGCCGCCATCCAGGGCGAGCTGGCTTTGCCCACCACCCCCACGGCCTGGGGGCTGCTTGTGCTGGCCGGGACAGTGGATGTGGTGATCAGCCGCACCCTCTATTACATCGCCCTGCGCCGTCTGGATATGAGCGTCTTTTCGATTCTCTTGACCGCCGCGCCGGTGGCCGCCATTCTCTGGTCATTCCTGCTCTTTGACATCTTCCCCAACCCGCGCCAGTTGGTGGGCGGCGGGGTGGTGCTGGCCGGCGTGCTGCTCGTCACGGCCGCGCCCCTTCTGGTGCGCCGACAGCAAAAACGCCAGACAGCGGCTCTGGCGGCTGACTGAACTTCTGTTTGTTTGACACAAAAGCGACAGATGGGATAGAGTCAAGTGGCAGGTTGCGGGTTGCAGGTTGCGGGTTGCGAATTCACAATCCGTAAATTCTGTTATCCGTGTTCTGTTGTTCTGTTTTCGGTGTTCTATCACGAAAGTATCAGTGCATGAGCCAAAAACAATTGGGCGTGGTTGAGTTGGAGTGGGTCTGCCCCAACTGTGGCAACCGCAGCCCCGGCCCAGAGAAAAAGTGCCTCAGTTGCGGCAAGCCCCAGCCAGAGGACGTGGAATTTGTCCAGCCGGTAGACAAGGCCCTCATCACCGACGCGGCGACGATTGCCGAGGCTACGCGCGCCCCGGACATCCACTGCCCCTATTGCGGCGCACGCAACCAGGCTGACGCGCAAAACTGCCGCAACTGTGGCGGTGCCTTGGCCGGGGGCACGCAACGGCAGGCGGGGCGAACGGTAGGCGCTTACGGCGATACACCGATCAGCCCCATCAACTGCCCGGCCTGTGGTGCGCAAAACCCCGGCGACGCCCGGCGCTGCGCCCGCTGCGGCGCGGGTCTTGTCCCCGGCCCCCAGTTGGAGGAGAAGACGCCCCCGCCCAGCGCGCCCGGTTGCAGCCGCACACTGATCGCCATCGGCATCGGCATCGCCCTCGTGCTTTTGATCCTCCTCTACCTGGCCCTGCGCACAACCGCCACCGTCGGCGTTGTGCGCGATGTCACCTGGCAACGCACGGTAGTCGTAGAGGCGCTCGTGCCTGTGCGCCGCGAAGCCTGGCTGAAAGAGATTCCCGCGGGTGCGCCGCTGGGTCAGTGCCGCAGCGCACTGGTACGCACCCAAGCCGAACCCGCGCCCAATGCGGTGGAGGTGTGTGGCACGCCCTACACCGTTGACCAGGGCACGGGCTACGGCCAGGTGGTGCAGGATTGCGAGTACCAGATTTACGCGGACAAGTGCCAGTATACGGTGGAGGAGTGGAAGGCGGTGGATTCGCTGGTGACAACCGGCGAAGGGCTTGTGGCGAACGAATGGCCGGCATTGGCCGCAACCGCCAAGCAGCGCCCCGGTCGCCGCAACGAAGAGTACACTGTCGTCTTCGAGACCGACGGGGCCACCTATGAATATGTGGTCAAAGACCCAAACGAGGCGGCCCTCTTCAGCGAAGGCAGTCGTTGGACACTGGAGATCAATACGTTCGGCGCGTTGACCGATGTGCAGCCGGCCCGTTGAGCAGAAAAATGAAAAGCGGAACGCAGATTGCGCAGAAACAACAGATTTACGCAGATACAATCCGTGAATTCCGTGATCCGTGTTCTTATTTTCAGGCAGGGAAAGGCCGAGACCAGCGTGATCCCTCTCAGCGATAGTATTCGTGCGCACCGCACCCCCTGGGTGACATACGTGCTGCTGGCGCTCAATATCGGGATCTACGCGCTGACAGCCGTCTTTGGTCTGGTGGATTACGATCAGGTAATCCAGACCTACGGGCTGATCCCCTTTCGGGTAATGCGCAGCTTTGATGCCGAGGCCGTTACAGACCTGATCAGCAGTCTCTTTCTGCACGGCTCACTGCTGCATCTGGGCGGCAATATGCTCTATCTCTGGATCTTCGGCGATAATGTGGAGGACGCCCTCGGTCATATGGGCTATCTGATCTTCTATCTGATCGGCGGGCTTTTGGCGAGCGCCGCCCATGTCCTGGTCAATCCAACATCTATGTTGCCGACAATCGGGGCCAGCGGAGCCATCGCGGCCGTGCTGGGAGCCTATCTGGTTCTCTATCCCGCCAGCCAGGTGCGCACACTGATCCCGCTCGGCTTTTTTGTCCGTATCGCCCTGCTGCCCGCCGCGCTTGTGCTGGGTCTCTGGTTTGTTCTCCAGCTATTCGAGGGTTTTCTGGCGGTGGGGGCGAACGCAGATGTGGGTGGCGTGGCGATTTGGGCACATGTGGGCGGTTTTGTGATCGGCGCACTTTTGGCCAGGTTTATTGTGCCATCCCGCAGTAGGAAACGTGGGTAATGTTGTTATTTTTGACTACACGAAAGGAAAAGGTGTCTATCCTATATGGCTGACACACTGAGCACAACCGTTGCCGCGACACCAGCCGAAGATCTGGCTGTTGTTCGCGAGATGGCGAATGAGTTGCAGGACTATCTGCTGGGCGAGGAAGTTTATTACACGCTGCTCGTCGTCACCTCCCAGGGCGAGGAGCGCATCCAGAGCAGTTGCGGCGATCTGCTGGCCCGGCTGCACAAGCTGGCCGGCCAGAGCAAATTGCTCCCCCCAGCCCAACTGGACGAACTGAGTTCCATCCACCGGCGCATTGACGCCACTACCAAGACAATGCAGGCCCGCTTTCTCGCGCTGATCCTGCGCGAGGTGCGCGCCCGCCTCAACAGCCTGCAATGGTATCTGGACGATTGCGACGAGGATCGCCGCCAGTGCCGGGTGCAATTTCCCTTCGAGATACGCAACCGCCAGCGCATTGCGGAATTGGTGAAAGCGCTGGGCGACAAACAACCCACAGACATCCAGGCCGAGATCGCGGCCACCGACCGCCGCCTGCGCGAGACAACGGTCAGCGCCGATTTTGTGTGGGACAAGCGGGTGAAGGAGGTCTACCCGCGCGAGGAGTATTGGTATCTGTACGTGCTGCCGACACTGTAAAAAGTGCTGCGTGCTGCGTGAGGATCAATTCACGCAGCACGCAGCAACGAAACGCCCATCCCCTTTTCTTGTCCTCCCGTCCTCCCGTCCTCCTTTTACCCCTTCTTCGCCAGAAAAACCGTAATCTCACTGCGGTTGTGGAACAATTGGCGCGCGCCGAGAATTTCGTAGCGTTGGCGCAGGATATTGAAGGCGTGTTCGATGATCCGCTTGCGATCCTCGCCGGGCAGTTTGAAGGTCATCAGGGCCAGGCCGTGGCGGTAGAGTTGGCCCGTATAAGCCACCAGCAGCCGGGCCGAGTCGCGGGCATCCATACGCATATCATTGACGATCAGGTCGAACTCGTCCGGCTCGTCGGCCAGATACTCCTCCGCTGTCACCCGTTTGTGGCGCACGGCTTTGTCCTCGGCCAGCCGTGGATCCAATTCCGCCGGGTCAACCGCCGTAACGAACTGCTCCCGTTGACGCAGCACGCGCGTCCAACCGCCGGGGGCCGCGCCCAAATCCAGCGCCACGCCGCGCGGCGGCAGATCAATACGGAAGACTTCCAGCGCCTCCAGCAGCTTAAACTCGGCCCGGCTGATCTGCCCCTCCTCGCGGGCAAAGCGGCGCACGCCCCCCGCCCAGTCGGATAGGTTGAGATCGGTGGGGGAAAGACCCAAGAAAGCGTAGTGCGTGGTGCTTAGTGCGTGGTCTATCGTCGGTGAAACGTGAAACGTGAAACGTGAGAGTTTCTCGTCCGGCAGACGGGCGCAGACGACGGAGAGAACCTGGGTCGGGGCGCGCACGTCAACGGGGGCGCCGGTGGCTTCGGTCAGCGCGGCAGAGAGGGCGATGTTGAGGTCGAAGGGTTTGTAGGGCACATCCGGGGCGAGGACGCGGCTCTGCACGGAGTAGGGCATGTCGGCGTCAAGCGCGTCGGCGAAGTCGGCTGCGGTCAGATCGGCCAGGCTGGCAATGTCGGCGGCTGTGCCGGTGAGGGGCAGAACCGCGTCCACCGGGCAGAGATGGCGCACGAAGATGGGCGGCTTTGTCTGCCAGGTTTCGGCCAGCCCCCAGAAGCCGTCGTCGCATTCGGCCAACCAGACACCCGCGGCCAGCTCGGCCACCGGCGCGCCGCGCACGCTGTCGCGGTGGAACTCGTCGAGGGCCAAATCGTTGAAGTCGGGGTCGCAGGTGAGGATGATTTGGGGCATCAGGCAGGGACTTTTTCCACTTCGCGGGCCAGAAGCTGGTTCACCAGTTCTTCCAGCGACAGGCGTTTTGACCTTGCCAGAGCGCGCGCCTGTGTGTAAATATCTTCTTGGATCTGCATCAGAAAGATATGTCCCTTTACGTCAAATTGCAGATCGACCTCCTCCATAATATCCCAATAATCTGCTGCTGAGTGGGTATCCCAGAATTCGACAGCTTCTTCTACACTGTTGAAATTTTCTGGAATAGGATCGCGATCCCGTTTCGCTTGCGTGGTGCTACTCATATTGCCTCCGTTCACTTCTGGTCATATCACGCGCACTGATAGGCATTGCCACTTGACCCGCTTTCAAAATGAAAAAGATGCTCAAATACCGCCCCTCATATGTCTGTCCAAGCCCTAAATATAGGTCCTCACCAACCACATTGCCGCGACCGACACGATGAGTGACCATTCGGCCATAGAGAACCTCTTCTACTTCGCCCCAATTTATGCCGTGTTTGACTGCAATTTTATCTTCGTATTCTTGCCGCCATAGAACCCACTCGATAACCATTGCATCTTCTCACAAATCAAGGGGAGATGCGCCGTAGATGCTGTCGCGGCGCAATTCGTCCAGGGCCAGGTCGTTGAAGTCGGGGTCGCAGGTGAGGATGATTTGGGGCATCAGAGTGCGGCAGCCTTTGCCAATTCGGATTCGAGGAGTTGATAACGCTACCTTTCGGTTTGGGGATGCTCTGGTCGGGTTCGTGACCCGACCGCCGCCGGTCACGAACCGGCGGGGAACAAGAGAACCGCACAACGACTTGCGCCTCCTATATAGGATTATGCCACAAGTGGATGTTTCATTCAAGCGCGGCGCGCATCATTCCTGCCATCTCTCGCGCCCGCTCCGGCGCGTCACCCACATAATCCGACGCATCCAGTAGGCACAGACCCGTCTCCCGGTCTACCAGCGCGCTGATGCGGGGGTCGGCCAGGAGATTCTCGGCCAGGGGATTCACCTCACCCACCTGGACCGCCTGCCAGGCCACCAGACTCTGCTCCCGGATCACCTCGTGGAGTTCCTGGCGGTCGCCGCCCGCCTTCACCGCCTCCATCAGCAGCCGCTCGCTGGCGGCAAAGACGCCGTACTCGCGCAGGTTGCGCGCGGTGGGGCCGGGCCAGATAGACAGCCCCTCCACCAGTTTGTGTGCCTGCTGCAGCGCCTCATCCGTGAGCAGGAAGGCTTCTGGCAGGAAGAGACGGCGGTTGGCCGAATCGTCCAGCGTGCGTTCCAGCAGACTGAGCGCGGCGTTGTCCCAGGCGACACGCGGCAGGGCGGCCACCAGCCGGGTCAGGCTGTTGATGTTCTCGGCGGCGATGGGGTTGCGTTTGAAGGGCATGGCGCTGGACCCCACCTGTTTTGCGCCGAAGGGTTCGCTCCATTCCCCAAAGGGGGGTGATTGGAGGATGCGCAGGTCGAAGGCGAATTTGTGCAGGCTGGCGCAGAGACCGGCCAGGGCGTTGAGTACCAGCCAGTCCTGTTTGCGCGGGTAGGTCTGGGTGGCGACCAGAAAGGGGCGGATGCCCAACTTTTCCATCACCGCATCTTCCAGACGGCGGGCTGTCCAGCCGCTCCCTTCCAGGAGTTGGGTGTAGCTGGCGCTCGTCCCCACCGCACCCTTCAAGCCTTTGCCGCGGATACCCTCGCGCACCCGGCGCAACTCCTCCCAATCCCCCAGCAAGTCCTGACCGTATTGGGCCAGCCGGTAGCCTACGGTCGTTGGCTCCGCGGGCTGGATATGGGTGAAGGCGATGGCAGCCGTGTCGGCTTCGGCTTCGATGCGCCCGGCCAGGACGGAAAGCGTTTTGGCCAGCCCGGCCAGGATCAGATCGAGCGCGTCGCGCAGGCGCAGGGCGTCCACGTTGTCCAGCACATCCATCGAGGTCGCGCCCAGGTGGATGATCGCTCCCCCCAGCGGACACTGTTCGGCGTAGGTGCGGATTTCCGCCATCAGGTCGTGACGAATCTCCCGCTCGATCTCTGCGGCGCGGGCGATGTTGATATCGTCCTGGTGCGCGGCCAGTTCCGCGGCCTGTTCCGGGCTGACCAGACCGGCGTCGCGTTGGGCCTCGGCCAGGGCCACCCAGACGCGGCGCAGCAGACGGCGTTTTTGCGCCTCGCTCCACACGCGGCGCATGGCGTCGCTGCCGTAGCGCCAGGTGAGAGGGGAGAGGTAGGTTTCGTGGGTGAATGTTGTCATGGGAGTTGCGAGTTGCGAGTTGGGAGTTGCGAGTTAGGAGTTAGACGATCTGGTGTATGATACCTTTGCAATGGGTGAATAGAGAAACCAGGCGGGGAGCAGGTGCATTCACTTGCGCCAAGCGGCCACGACAATCCGTAGGTTGGGTTCTCGCCGCCGGGAATCGTCGAAGGTCCCGTCACGTCTGCGGCGAGAACCCAACCTACGCGCTCTCCCCCTGCCAGAGCAATTGCATCTCTTCACAGGTCGCCAGCAGCTCGGCCAGCGTGCCCTGGGCCGCGACCCGTCCCTCTTTGAGGACGAGAATGTGATCCGCGCGTTGCAGCGCGGCGCGGCGGTGGGAGACGACCAGACAGGTATATTTTCTGTCGGCGAAGAGACGTTCCCAGAGCAGTTGCTCGGTCTCCCCGTCCAGCGCGCTGGAGAGATCGTCAAAGACGAGCAGTTCGCTGTCGCGCACAAACATCCGTGCCGCGGCCGCGCGCTGCACCTGCCCGCCAGAGAGTTTGACCCCGCGCGGCCCGACCAGCGTATCCAGCCCAGCTTCCAGCGTCGCCACGTCCGGCTCCAAGACAGCCGCGTACAGAGCGGCGCGCAGCGCGCTTTCGTCTACGGGCAGCCCCATCCGCATGTTGTCGGCCAGGGACTCGGAGTAGAGGCGGGGCACTTGGGGCGTGTACGCGGCATGCGGCGGTATGAAGAAGCGGGCCGCATCCGCCACCTCTTCGCCGTTCCAGCGAATCTCGCCCCCGTCCACCGGCAGCAGACCGAGCAGGGCGCGCAGCAGCGTCGTCTTGCCCGCGCCCACGCGCCCGGTGATGACGACGAAATCGCCCCGTTTCACGGATAGATTCACATCTTCCACGCCCCGCCCGGAGGATGGATAGCGGTAGGTCAACCTTACCACCTCCAGGGAATGTAAGGCGGTGGCGGCGCTTTTGACCAGCGGCGGCAATGCAGGCGGCTCGTCGCGCAGATAGAGGGGGCGGGGGGCGAGCAGCGATGCGACCACGCTGGCCTCGGTCATCTGCTCCAAGCGCTGGATGCGGATAGACTGGCCCTGGTAGTCACCGATGAAGCTGCCGATATTGCGCACAAAATCAATGATGGACCAGGTGTAGGTCATAAAGAGGGCAAAATCGCCCACGCTGAAGCTGCCGTTGCGGATGGCCCCGCCCGCCACCAGGAGCAGGAGACCGACCCCGATCAGCGCGGTCTGCTCGGTGGTGGTAAAGGTGAGATTGCGCAAGAGAGCCACCTTCACCTCGGCCCGCCGCCGCGCCTCGTTGATGGCGCGGAAGTGACCGATGGCGTCTTCCTCGGCGTCAGCCATTTTGAGCGCCTGGGCCGCGCCAAAGGCTTCGCCCAGAAAGCCGATGACGCTGTCGCGCGCCCGTTCGCCACTTTCCATCGAGCGCAGAAAGCGCGGCCAGACCAGTTTGTTCAGCCACAGCCCAAGCAGACCGGGCGCCACCGCCACTGCGGTCAGCAACGGATCGATGCCCAGCATAATCACCAGCGCAACCGCGGCAAAGAGAAACTGGCCGAACATATGGGGCAGCCAGGTGGGGAAGTCTTTGGGGTCGTCAATGTCGTCGTCGAAACGGCTGACCGCCTCGCCTGTGGAGAGGGGCAAGGGCAGGCTGCCAGGCCGTTGCAGCACCCGCTCCATCAGATTGAGCTGCATCAGCGCACGCAGCGGTTCCTGGAAGAAGAGATCGCCCACGCGCGCCGTAAAGAAGGCGACGACGCTGGCCAGCCCGATCCCGGCCAGCAGGGCCAGCAGCGTCCACAGACTTTGCGCGGCGGCCGCGTCGCCGCTGATCTGGTCGAAGATGCGTTTTTGGATCAATCCCTGGGCCAGGGGCAGCAGATAGAAAGCCATCTCGCCGCAGGTGTAGACAGCAAAGGGCCAGGGGCGCAGACGGATCATCTCCCACGTCATGCGCGGCGTGGAGGTCAGAGGTGGTTGTAAAGGTTCAGCCATTGGTTTCTCCGATTGGCGAAAAGCAGACGGTAGACGGTGGACGGCGGACCGCAACTCGCAACTCGCTATTTTCAGGCCAGAGTTTCTTGCAGACCAGTACGCAGCAGGTGGGCAAAACGCGAGCCAGGATCGCCAGCCAGGGCCAAACGCTCCCCGTGTTCGACGAGGCGGCCATTTTCCAGGATCAGAATCTCGTCGGCCCGCTCCACTGTTTCCAGGCGGTGGGCGATGACGATGGCCGTGCGCCCACGCAGCAGACGGTCAATCGCCCGCTCCAACAGTTGCTCGGTCACCGGGTCCAGGCGCGAGGAGGCTTCGTCCAAAATCACCAGGCCGGGGTCTTTGAGAAAGATACGCACAAAGGCCAGCAGTTGCGCCTCCCCCGCGGAGAGACCGCCGCTGCCCGCCTGCAAGAGCGTATCCAACCCCTTTGGCTGGGCCGCATACCAACTCCACAGCCCCAGTTCCCGCAGCGCGTCCAGAATCGTGGCGTCGGCGATGGCCGCGTTGAAAAGGGTGATATTGTTGCGCAGAGACCCCTGGAAAAGCTGCACCTCCTGCGTCACCATCCCGACGCGCCTCCGCAGGTCAGCCAGGGGGATGCTCTGCACCGCCGCGCCATCCAGCCGGATCGTCCCGCTGGTCGGGTCGTAGAGGCGGACGAGCAGACGGGTGAGCGTTGTCTTGCCGCTGCCCGTGCGCCCCAGCAGCCCCAGCACCCGGTTGGGCGCAAGGCTGAAGGAGATGTCGTCCAGCACCGACGGCGGGCGCGGTTGGGGATCGCTCTCGTCGCCGTTGCGGCTGGCCGCGTGGCTGGCGTAGTGGAAGGAGACGGCCTGAAAGTCTACGGGCAGACCGCCGCCCCGCAGAGTGACCGGCGTTGTGCCCGCGCGCTCGGCAATGGCGGGCTGCCGGGCGAAGAGTTCGCCTACCCGTTGCAGGCTGGCCCCCGCGGCCTGCAACTCGCCCAGCAGACGGCGGAAGTCGTTGAGCGGCTCTTGCAGCAGCGCGATGTAGTAGGTGATGAGATAGATTGTGCCGATGGTAATCTGCCCGCTGCGGTAGAGCAGGATGCCGATGCCCAGCCCCAGCACTGTGGCCAGAGCCAGCAGCAGTTGTGTGCCAGAAAAGGTGATGACGTCGATCATCCGTGCTGGATAAACAGCGCGGAAGCGTTCGCCCTGGGCCTGGGCCAGGCGGCGCAGGACATAGCCCGCACCGCCGTTGGCAGCCACATCCTCCCGCCCGCTCAACCGCTCCTCGAGCAGACTGCCCAGGTTGGCGTCAGCCGAGCGCACTTTTGCCCACAAACGGACGGCCCGGCTCTGAATCGCTTGTAGAAAAGTCACCACCACCCCGGCGTAGAGCGCAGCGGACAGCCCCATCCGCCAATCTTCACGCACGAGGAGCAGGATGACACCGACGACGAGCAGGGCGCTGGCGATCATCTGGATCACCAGACGGGAGAAGAAGCCGGCCAGCCCGCTCACATCCCCGTCCACCCGTTCGATCAGCTCGCCGGGGGTGTGGCTGTTGTGAAAGGCCATATCCAGGCGCAGACAGTGCAGGGCCAAATCGGCGCGCAGTGCGTTGGTGGCCGACCAGCTCAGGTCTGTGCTCAGCCAGGTGGAGGCCAGCGTCACCCCAGCCTGCAGCAGACCGAAGACGATAAAGAGGCTGGCGGCCTGGAGCAGTTGGCGTTGCGGCGCGCCCGCCTGCGCCTGGTCCAGCACATAGCGGATGATCTGGGGGTTGAGCAGTTGCAGGGCAATCCCGCCCAGGACGAGCAGCGCCAGCAGCAGCGCCCGTCGCCAAAGGGGTTTGAGATAGGTAGAAACGAGTTTGAAGTGCGCGGCCATAGGGTCTCCACAGTCAGAATGATGGGCAGCGAGGTTGGCTGCTTCGCGTCTTGAAACATGAGACGTGAGAGTTCGTCGAGTGATCTCACGTTTTCACGTTTCACGTTTCAGAAGTTAGAACTTCTGGACGCGACAAAAAGACGAGCCAGCGATCGGTTCGCTGGCTCGTAAAAAGAGACCCGTGGGGAGAGGTCGCCGGGGGAGAGGGCGAAAGATCGCCTATCCCCGGTCAGAGCAGAGGAGCGCCGCATACCAAATGTGTTCTCTGCCCAGTCGTCGAGCTGCGTAACAGACCGCTGCGGATGCAAACGGTGTGTCTATTTGTTGGTTGTTCAGGGCTGCCATTGGATGTGACCTCCTTTCTGCGCTAATTTTGTGTGGATAAGGATAACGTCATTCTATCCTACTCCGGCTGATTCGTCCAAGTTCTCCGTTGGTCGCGGATCGGTATAATCAGTACTTTACGATTTATCCGCACGCGAAGGCGCGAAGACAAAGCAGAATCCCTTCGCGGCTTCGCGCCTTCGCGTGAAATTCGTGATCTGCGCTGATCTACGCCGGAATCTTTGCCGGATTGGTGCGTGGATATGTCGGTCATTTACGGCTGGGTATTTCTAGGCGCGTCTGCCTACTTTCTCTACGGCGTTCTGCGCCCCAGTTGGCAGAGCGCCCAGGGTCAGTTACTCGGCTTTCTGGCCTACGATCTGGTTCTGATCCAGCCCTTTGTGGCCCATTTGGGCAATATCAAGCCGGAACACCGGCTGAGTCTGATCGTCTACCTGGCGGTGATCATCTACAGCGGGCTGCTGGCACTCTATTTTCTCATTCTGGCTCGACCCAATGGCACAAAGCGATAGGAACACATTTGAAAAGTTTTTAGAAATTTATATTACGTAAAAGAAAGCTTTGTGATATATAAGAAATACAAGATTCGCAGTACCCCAAAACTCACACACAACAGAGCAGTGAGTACCCCGTGCGGATCTACCCTTGTGTGTGACTTTTAGGGTACTGCGTTTTTTGTTATCGCTGCACTGCAGGTAGGAACAAATACTCGATGCGTTGCACCACATCCACCGGAGTATTCCTATCCGCCGTTGTACCGTCCCCCAGTTGGCCGAAGTTGTTATTTCCCCAGCACTTGACCCCGCCCGTCGTGGTCAGGGCGCATGTGCAGTGGTAACCAGCGGCGGTGGCGGCCGCGCCGCTGCCTAGTCCCACTACATCCACTGGCGTGCTCTTGCCGTCCCACCCGGTCGTGCCATCGCCCAGTTGGCCGGTGCCGTTGGCTCCCCAGCACTTGATCCCTCCCCCTGTGGTCAGAGCGCAGGTATGTGAGACGCCAGCAACAATAGAGGTCACGTCGCTACCCAGCCCGACTACATCTACCGGGGTGTTCTTGCTTTCCATCGTGCCGTCACCCAGTTGGCCGAATCCGTTGTTTCCCCAGCACTTGACCCCGCCCGCGGTGGTCAGAGCGCAGGTGTGGTCACCATTGGCGACGATGGCGGCCATACCGCTGCCCAGCCCCACTACATCCACCGGCGTGGTCTTGGATGTTCCATCACCTGACGTACCGTCACCCAATTGGCCGGAGTTGTTGCGTCCCCAGCACTTGACCCCGCCAGTCATGGTTAGAGCGCAAGTATGTGTGCTGCCAGCGTTGATGGCGGTCGCGCCGCTACTCAGCCCGACTACATCCACCGGGGTGTTCTTGCTTTCCATCGTGCCGTCACCAAGTTGGCCGGAGCCATTGTGCCCCCAGCACTTGACCCCACCTGCTGTGGTCAGAGCGCAGGTGTAGGCACCGTTCCCAGCGTCGATGGCGGCCACACCGCTACTCAGCCCGACTACATCCACTGGGGTGTTCTTGCTTTCCATCGTGCCGTCACCAAGTTGGCCGTAGCCATTGCCTCCCCAGCACTTGACCCCGCCCACTATACTCAGGGCGCAAGTGTGTCCGTTGCCAATGGCGATGGCGGTCACGGCACTACCCAGCCCCACTACGTCTACCGGGGTAGTCGTGTTCGTCGTGCTGCCGTCGCCCAGTTGACCGGAGGAGTTGTTTCCCCAGCACTTAACCCCACCCGCGGTGGTCAGGGCGCAGGTGTGCAAGCCGCCCGCGGCTACTTGCGCGATGCCGTTCAGGGGTATAAGTGCCTGGGGTCGGGATTGGGCGCTGACTGGTCGTGCTGGGCTGTCAGCTCGGAGGGGCGATGGCGACCAGACCAGCCATAGGGCCAGACCAATCAACAATCCCAATAGAGCGATGGCTGACCAGACAATTTGTGAATTAGAGTGCGTTGTACGCTGCGTGGGTAGAAGTAGGAATTGGACTTTTGACAATTTGAAGAGACCTCATTTTAAGGATGAGGTGAAGAAGAAGGGTAATAGATGACCAATGGAGCCGAAATCAGGCTGCTTTGGTGGTTTTTTTGCCCTTGACGACCACTTTTTGACGTGGGCGCTTAGGGAATGTAGTGCCGGGACGACGGCCTGGCGAATAACCTC
>CAMDEX010000075.1 GCA_945897075.1 Litorilinea aerophila | reverse complement strand
CCCACGAACAGGCAATTGGGCGGCAAAACGCCTGTTTGCCTGCCAGAATCCCAGAATTCTGACCATGTAACCCTTTGCATTAGCGGAAAACCAACATATTCATGACATAAATTTGCCCTAATCCACCCCTTTTCCGACAGGCTGCTAGTCAAATTTCCTTCGGACGACTGTTGTTCAGACAATAAGTATAATACATCGGCGGCTGAACCGATAGCCTAAAGCAGGAAACGGGGTATATTTCAGAATTGTGAGAATCATTGGCTGTCAATTCTGACTCTCGACAGAAAATGCAATGCGTCGCGGTTACTTCACAGCTTCGGCGGCTTTCTTCAGCCCCGCGGCGAAATTCTGGAAGGTCTCGCTCAGGTCGGGAATCGTCCGACCGATGAGGGGCAGCAGCAGACCGCTGAACTCCTCCCGGGTCGTCACTTCCACTGTGCCGTTGCTTTTGGGCGTGAGTGTAAAGATGCGCTCGCCCTTAAAGAGGCCGAGAGGCATTCCACTGCTCCAGACCATCCGCTTGCCGGGGGCGAACTCAGTCACCGTTACCGGAAAGGCGCGGTTTGGGCTGAGTTTTGTGTGAACAGTGATTTTTTCACCGGAGGCAATTTTCCCCTCCACACGAACTACATTTGGCTCCCAGCGGGGGAAGTTGGGCGCGTCGGTCAGAATTTTCCAGATCGTCTCGGTCGAAGCGGCAATGGTGGTGGTTGCTCCAAAACTTTTCATAGGAGGCTCCTTTGTTCTTTGCGATACGGTAGACAGAACGACGAATTCCAGTAAGGGTCACTTTTGATAATTACAAGCGTGAAACGTGAAACGTGAGAAAGGTCGGTGATCTCACGTTTCACGTTTCACACAGAGATTTAACCTATCGGCAGAGCGATTGTCACAACCTGCCTACGGATTGATCGCCCAGACCGACACGGTGCCACTGAATTCGTTGGCGACGATCAGCAGAGGGCTACCGGTGGGGCTTTCCTCCGCCGGCACGAATTTGAAACCCTCTGGCGAGATATCCCCTGTGTTGTCGGCAGGGTTCCAGTTGCTTGCGTAATCCACAAAGACCGGCGCTGTCGGCTCGCTCACATCGTAGACAAAGATGCCGCTCATCCGCTCCAGGCCGATGAAAGCGTAGGTGCGCCCGTCAATGACGCCGACGGCGACTGCTTCCGGTTCGGGGCCTTTGTCATCGCTGCGGCTGTCCATCTCGTCGCCGCCCTGGGCGTTGAAGAAATCGGGCATCTGTTCGGCCAAAAAGCGCTCGAACTGATCGCCGCTGTCCCAGACCAGCGCGCCCTGGCTGTTCCAGATGGTGAAGGAGCGTGCGCCGAAGCTGTAAATCTGATCCACATCGCCGTCGCCGTCTGTGTCACCTGTGGCGGTGGTGGTCTTCAGCCGTCCCAGGTTTTCTTCTGCCTGCAACAGCGCGGCGTCGGGATAGGCGGTGGGGTCCAGGGTCAGGTCAGCCACCCGTGTCTCCTCGCTGTAGCCGTCATAATCCCGGGAGTCGCCCTCGTTGGCGCTGATGATAAAGGTTTCACCGTTGGCGGTGTAGGCCGCAATCGAGTCGGGCATATACATCCCCAGCACCGGCCAATTGCGGATGTGGATGCCCCCGTCCTTGTCGCTGGCGTCCAGGCCATTATCCGCCGCGTTGTGGTCTTTGAAACCCAACGAAACCAGCGCGCTAATCTCCTGGCTGGCGATGTCCACCACAGCCAGGGCATTGGCTTCCTGCAAAGTCACATAGGCCGTGCTGCTGTCAGCGGAGACGGCGATATATTCTGGCTCCAAATCCTGGGCCACTGTGGCATTCGGCCCAAAGACGCGGATGGCCGGGTCGATCTCGGCGTCGTTGAAGGCGGCAAAGGAGAGTTGGGTCACATTGGTCTGGGAAAGATTTTCGACGCCGCCGGAAAGGTCCACAATTGTGATCGAACCTTCGGGATCGACGGTATAATCGCCGCTCGGCTCGCCCTCGTTGGCCGCCAGAACGGTCATTCCGTCCGGCGTGAATGTCACCATATCGGGCAGCGCGCCCGCTTCCACATTGGCCAGGACTTCACCATCCGGGTTGAGGAAGACGATCTGGCCGGGGGCGTCGGCGGCGTCGGCAGCCACAGCCGCAGCCACCAGCCCATTGGAGACGGCCACGCTGTTGATGCCCGCGCCGTAGGGGTTCATATCCACAGAGAGCAGGAGAACGAGATTGGATGGGTCCTGGGCGTCCAGAATGTCCAGCGTATTGTTGGCCGCGTTGGTGGAGAAGATGCGTTGGCTGGCTGCATCGTAAGCCACAATCTCGCTGCCGCTGGCTTCCAGAATGCCCGAAGCGTAGCTGCCCAGGGGGGAGAGGAAGGCAGCCGCTTGATCTTGCGGCGTCTCTGCCACAGGGATGGCCGTCGGTTCAGCAGTTGGCTGCGCAGTGGGGAGAGCGGTTGGCTCTGGCATAGCTGTTGCTGTCGCTGGCAGCGGTGTGGGCTGCATAGGCGGCGGCGGTACAGCACAGGCCGCCACAATCAGGCTGATCAGTATGAGCAGAGAAAGAAGGGACGGGCGAAAGCGCATCAGTAGCTCCTTTGGAAGAATGGATAATTATGAAAATCTCTGCCACTCTAGCAGCGAAAGATTAACGGCTGGTCGATAGAAAGTTAACATTTTGTGTTGTTATGGGGTGGTGTCGGTCACAGACCCAAACCTTAACAAATCGGTTACTCCGACTTAATCAACCATTGCCCGTTTGTTAATCCATCTGCTCAAAGATAGGAGAGGTTCGCTGGACTTCGGTGAACCAGTTGCTCTTTCCCCATTCCCAGAGGAGACAGACTCTATGCCATACCATGCAAAACAGACGTGGCAGCGCTGGCTGGCGGTGATCGCCGTCCTTGCGCTGCTGGTGGGCAGCCTGCCCGCTGTATCGTTCGCCCAGGAGGAGGAAGCCCTGCCCGTCCTCATCCTGCCCATTGATCAGGCGAACTTCCTGCCCGGCGTTTACTTTGACTTCCGTGTGGAAGTCCACGCCGCAGAAATGCCCGAAGACTTCGCTGTGACCGTCAATAGCGTAGACGCAGGCGAATTCTTCGGCGCAGAGCCAGTGGCCGAAAGCTGGCAGTTCGGCCCGGAAGATGCCCCCGTCACCTCCAACTCCGTCATCTGGCGGCAAGTGATGCTGGATGCGGCGGGCGACTACACCGTCACCGTCACCGCAGGCGGCAACGAGACGAGCGTCACCTGGACTGTACGCGAGCCGGTTGCCTCTGCCGGGGCCAAGAATGTGATTCTCTTCCTGGCTGATGGCGGCAGCGAAGCAGTCTACACCGCGGCCCGTCTGATCTCCCGCGGTATGGATCAGGGCACCTATCGCAGCAACCTCTCCTTCGAGGATTTCGAGGAAGTCGGTTTCCTGCACACCTCCGGTATCGACAGTATCATCACCGACAGCGCCAACAGCGCCAGCGCCTATAACACCGGCCACAAGACCGCTGTCAACGCCAACGGCGTCTACCCGGACACCTCCCCCGAAACCCTGGACGACCCCCGCACCGAGAAGTTCGCCTATCTGATCAGCCGCCTGCGCGAGATGAGCGTGGGCATTGTCACCACCGCGCACTGGGGCGACGCCACCCCCAACGGCGTCTACGGCTATGGCCGCGACCGCAGCAATTACAGCATCAACAGCTACGTGGCCCAGGCCCTGGACGAAGGGCTGATGCCTGCCGTCATTCTGGGCGGCGGCGGACGCAATATGATTCCGTCCACCACAGAAGGTTCCCGCCGCGAAGATACGCGGGACATCTTCGCTGACTACGAAGCGGCTGGCTATTCCGTCATCACTACCGGCGAAGAGCTGGCCGAGGCCGTGAGCGGCACCGAAATGCCCTCCCACCTGCTGGGCATCTTCCACCCCAACAATATGGATGTCTGGCTGGACAAGAATGTCTTCACCGACAATGTGGCCGCCTTCCCGGATCAGCCCAATCTGGACGAGATGACCCTGGCTGCCCTGGCTGTGTTGGGCCAGAACCCCAATGGCTTCTATCTGGAAGTGGAAGGGGCCAGCATCGACAAGGCGCTGCACCCGATGGACTTTGACCGCGCCCTGGCCGATACCATCGAATTTGAACGAGCTGTGGCCGCGGCTGTGGAATGGGCCGCCGAGAATGCGCCGGATACGCTGATTGTCGTGACCAGCGACCACGCCCAGGGCTACGATGTCTACGGCACAGTGGACACGGAAGCCTTCAACGCGGCCACCGACGACTCCGGCAAGCGCAACGCCATCCGCATCTACAACGACGCCGGCTTTCCCTCTTATGAGGATGCAGATGGTGACTTCTTCCCGGATCGCTGGGATGTGACGATTGCCCTGGCCCAGGGCAAAGTGGACAACCCCTTCTTCACCGAGGATTTTCAGGTCAGCCCGGTCTACCGCACGCCTTCCCTCGTCACCGATGACAAGACAGTGGACAACCCGGACGACGATCCCAACGGTCTGGCGCTGGGCGGCAACCTGCCCGAAGGTGCCAATAGCAGCGTTCACACCCTGCAATCGGTGCCGGTCTATGCCACTGGCCCCGGTGCCGGCTGCTTCGGCCACAGCCAGGAGAACACGGAAGTCTTCTTCTGCATGGCCGCGGCCATCGGTCTGGACCCGGCTGCCGAAGCCGCCCAGATGAGCTGCCCCGGCATTGTTGTCGAAGGTATGTGCTACGTTCCCTATTCTGAGTAAGAAGTGATCGAGTAATCAGTAATCAGTGGTATCCCCCTGCCACTGATTACTGATTACGCAAAGAAAACCCTTATGAAACAGATTTCACCAGCCATTCTCCTCACCCTTTGCCTCTTCCTGGCTGCTTGTGGCGCAGCCGGATCGCCAGTCATTGCCCTGGTGACACCACTGCCGGCAACGATACCCATTCACACGCCGACGGTCGCGCCAGCGCCTGCCGTTGGGGAGAGCGAAGCGGTGGCGACGCCTACCCCTCTGAACATCGCCCTGCCCCAGGGCAAGGCGGCCGCCGTGGCCGCAGCCACGGATATGGCTATGCAGCCCACCCCGCGCAGCCGCCTCGTTTTCGATAGCTATCCCGTGCCCATTGCCTTTGACGAATTCTACGAAGGCTACACTATGCGCACGGGTCTCACGCTTTCCGATAAGCTGGTCTCGCTGGACGGGCAGGAGGTTTTGATGGAAGGCTATATGGCCCCACCCCTCAAACCCTCGCTGGACTTTTTTGTCCTCACCCGTATCCGGCTGGAGTATTGCCCCTTTTGCAGTTCCGCCGCGGACTGGCCGGACGACATCGCGCTGGTTTATATGCAGGCGGGGGAGGTCACTGTCACCACCCGACCGATTGAGTTGGCCGGACGGTTGGAAGTTGGCCCTGCGGTAGACCCTGAGACCGGGATGGTGAGTCTGGTGCGTATCTACGCAGAAAGAGTCGAGGTGATCGAATGAGTTTGATTGTAGAAAATCTAAAACAGATCTATACAAACCCAGGACTGAGTGAACAGCCTGTGCTGGACATTCCACACTGGCGGGTAGAGGCGGGGGAACAGGTGCTGCTGCGCGGTGTCAGCGGCAGCGGCAAGACGACGCTAATGAACATTCTGGCCGGTCTCTTGCGCCCCACACAAGGCGAGGTGGTGGTGGACGGCTACCGGCTCTTTGCCCACAGCGATGCCAAGCGCGACCGCTTCCGGGCCGGTCGCATCGGCTATGTCTTCCAGATGCACCACCTGATTTCGAACTTGAGCGCCCAGGAAAATGTGGAGATGCCCCTCATCTTTGCGGGCAACGGGGATTATCTCCAGCGCCAGCGTCTAGCCCGCGCCCTGCTGACACGGCTGGGGCTGGCGGAATTTGCCAATCACCGGCCTGTACAGTTGAGCACCGGTCAGCGGCTGCGAGTGACAGTGGCGCGCAGTCTGAGTACACGCCCCCATCTGCTTCTGGCCGACGAACCGACCGCGGCATTGGACCCCTACGCCCGGGACGGTGTGATGGTGCTGTTGCAAGAAATCTGCCGGGAAGAGAATGCCATTCTCATCGTCGCCAGCCACGATCCCGCGGTGAACCGGCGTTTTGATCGGATTGTAGACATTGAGGATGGCAGACTCATAGAATCTACACCCACCAGATTGACCGGGCTATCCAATTGGATACCCCAGGAACTTGCTGCATGACCCACGACCACACACGCGCAGGCGGACTAAGCGCGATGCGGGCGCTTTTTCTGCACCTTCGCCACGCGCCCGCTCTCTATGACGCCCGCCTGGCCTGGCGCAATGTGAGCAGCCGCGCGGTGCAGAGTTTTGTCACTGTTCTGGTCGTGGGCGCGGCCATCGGTCTGACGATTGCAGTTTTGGCCCTCAGCGATGGGCTGCGCCGGGGCATTGTCCAGGCCAGCGATCCCTTTGGCGTGCTGGTGGTCGGGCCCAAAGGCAGCGCCCAACAGTTGGTGCTGAGTACACTTCTGCTGCAGGGCGCGCCAGTGGGCAATATGGACGGCCACATCTGGGATGAATTGGCCGCAGACCCCCGTGTCGCCCTCGCTATTCCCCTGGCAATGGGCGACAATGTGGGCGGCGCACGCATTCTGGGCACGACGACCGACTTTTTCGATCTGCGCCCCAGCCCGGACAGCCCGCCCACCTTTCAACTGGCCCAGGGACGGCTCTTTGTGGAGGATTTCGAGGCGGTGCTGGGCCATCGGGCCGCCCGTCAACTGGGCTTGACACTGGGCGACCGCTTTCTGCCCCAGCACGGGGTGGCGCGGGGATTGGCGAGCGACGATCACGACACCGCCCACACAGTCGTCGGCATTTTGCAGCCCGTCGCGGGACCCTACGACAATGCAGTTTTCACTACGCTGGAAAGCGTTCACGCCGTACACGCTGGGGAAGGGCAAGTGGAGGCGGAAGAAGCCGACGAGGAACAGGTCACAGCCATCTTTGTGCGCCCGCGGGGATTTATCGAAGCGAACGAACTCTGGCAGGAGTTCTACGCGGGGGACGAAGCCCAGGCCGTTTTCCCCGGTCGGGAGCTGGGTGCGCTCTTTGATCTGCTGGAACAGGGGCGGCGTCTGCTGGCGCTGGTCGGCTACCTGGCCGGGGGAATGGCGGTGTTGACCCTCTTTCTCGCCATCTACAGCGGGGTGCTGGCCCGGGAACAGGTGCTGGCGGTGATGCGCAGCCTGGGGGCCAGCCGCACCCGTATCTTCCGCTTGGTGCTGTGGGAAGCGCTGCTGCTGGCCCAGTGCGGCGCATTGGTGGGCAGGCTGCTGGGCTACGGCGGGGCGTGGCTGATCGCCGGGCAGATCGGCAGCCAGGCAGCCATTCCCATTCCTATCCGCTACCTGCCGGAGCTGGAACCCTGGCTGCTGCTTCTGCCCCTGCTTTTTGGTCTGCTGGCTGGCCTGCTGCCCGCCTGGCAGGCCTATCGCACGGATGTGGTGCAGAAGCTCTTTCCCGCATAAAGAAAAGCGGACGCTGATTTTCATGATTTGGCCTGATCAGCGCAGATCAATTTAGATCAGCGTCATCTGCGTCCCACATTTTCCGGGCAGGCTTCACGACTGACTGACACCGATAACAATGAAAAGCGGACGCTGATTTTCATGATTCGGCCTGATCAGCGCAGATCAATTCAGATCAGCGTCATCTGCATCCCACATTTTCAGGGCAGGAAATTACACTTCGCACATGAGACAAACACAACCGGCATTTCATCGAGAACAGCCTGGAATTTCTATCCCAAGAAATTCTTTGTGGATCGCGCTGCTCTGGTTTGTGGCGCTATCGTGGAGTCTGATAGGCGCACCGCCCAACGGACAGACGCTCCCCCCATCGGTGGAGAATGCCCACACCTTTGAGCAGGCAACGCTGGACGGCTCTCGGCTGGCATTGGCCGATCTGCGCGGACGCTGGGTGGTGGTCAATTTTTGGGCCACCTGGTGTCTGCCCTGCCGGGAGGAGATGGCCTTTCTGCAGGAATTGGCTGTGGAGAATCCGGAGAAACTGGTCGTCCTCGGCGTGAATATGCGGGAATCCCCGGAAGATGTACGGGCTTTCCTGGCCGATACTGGCGTCAGCTTCCCCATTCTTCTCGACCCGGACGACGGTACACTTCTGGCTTACGATGTGCGCGGGCTGCCCCTGACCGCGGTCATCGGGCCGGACGGTGCGCTGCTGGAGCGCATCGTCGGCCCGCTGGATGCAGAGCGTTTTTCGCTGGATACGCTTCTTTACCCCTCAAAACGGTAGCCCACACCGCGCACAGTGACGATGCGCAGGGGATTGGCCGGGTCGTCTTCGATCTTCTCGCGCAGCCAGCGCACATGCACATCCACTGTGCGGCTGCCGCCGTCGAAGTCCCAGCCCCAGACCCGTTCCAAAATCAGGTCGCGGCTGAGGGCCATACCCCGGTTGCGGGCCAAAAAGTGGAGGAGTTCAAACTCCTTTGGTTTGAGATGGAGAACTTCGTTGCCCACCACCACTTCGCGCCGGTCCAGATCGATGCGCAGTGAGCCAAAAGTGAGCGCAGCCGCGGTCGGCGGTCTGTCGTCTGCCGCCGCTTCTCCGCCCTCCATCTCCTCCCGGATCAGCCGCACCCGGCGCAGATGGGCTTTGACACGCGCCATCAGTTCGCGCATCGAGAAGGGTTTGGTCAGATAGTCGTCCGCACCCATTTCCAGCCCCACCACTTTGTCAATCTCGTCGTCGCGGGCCGTGAGCATCAGAATCGGCACATTCATCTCCCGGCGCAGGATGCGGCAAATCTCGAAGCCGTCCAGCCCCGGCAGCATCACATCCAATACAATCAGGTCCGGGCGCAGGCTGCGCGCCAGCTCCAGCGCTGTGAAGCCGTCGCTGGCGATGCTGACCGCGTAGCCCTGGCGGGTCAGGTTGTATTCCAGCGTATCAATCAGTGTGGGTTCGTCTTCCACGACGAGGATTGTGGGTTTCTGTTCGGTCTGTGTCAATGCTGCTCTCCTAGAAGCTGCTGATTGTTACAGCGTCACCGACGTGCGGATATTCCCGGCGCGGTCGCTGAGCAGAGCCACGCCGATTTCATCCCCCGGCTGGCCCTGCACCACCCATTCCGTCCAGGCCCGGTTGTCGGTCGGGCTGCTGCCGTAGTGCGCGGTGACATCCAGTTTGTTGCTGCGCCCTTGCAGGTGGCCCAGTTCCGTGCGCCACTGGCCGGTGAGCAGCGCCGCACCCGCCGCCAGTGTCAACTCCACGCGCACAGGGCGGGCCGCGTTGCGCTTCTGCCCCTGGCCGCTGGTATTGGTGGCCAGAAAGCCGCTGTTCTCCACCACCAGCCGCAAGCGGTAGCGCCTGTCACCCAGCGGGGTCGCCGTCAATTCGCGCAGAGTCAGCCGGGGCAGCATATCGGCCAGGGCCAGCGCATAGGGGGTATTCTTCTCGGCTTCTTCGCCCATCAGCGCGTGGGGCGGGTTGCGGAAGGTGTACATCCGGTTCAGCCCGCCCAACTCCAGCGGGCCAAGCTGGGGATGGTTGTAAGCATACCAGCCCACCAGCGCATCGGCCGGCGCGTTGGCCTCCAACCAGCGCAGAATTTTCACGTCGTCTTCGTGGGGATGCTTGCGAAACCAGGGGATGAAGTCGCGGTCGGCGATACCAGCGCGGCCGGGCAGATCCCAGAGTTCGATGGTGAAGGCGAAGATGCCCAGATGGTCGTAGGCCCAATCGTCAAAAGCGCCGGTGGTCACTTCGTTGGGGTGGTAGCGGAAGCCGTGGTAGACGGAAATACATTTGTAGCCGGTGATCTCCTTGCCCCGCTCGCCCATCAGTTCGTAGACCCAGAGGTCGTTGACATCCATTTTGTCGTCGGGCCGGGTGCTGAAGGGGCGCAGAATGACGCCGCTGAAGGTGTGGTAGGTGATGGCGATGTTGATGTTGGGATGGCGGCTGATGAAATCCACCACCGCCCGAATCTCGACTTCGGAGGTAGGATAGGGACCCGCGCCGGTCTGCTCGTTCTCCGGCTGCCACTCGAAGGGGAAGTTGCGGTTGAAGTCCAGCCCCTGCCGCGGGCGGGCCTCGCGCACCTGCACCCCGTCGTAATTTTCGATGCGCCCCTCCTCAAAGAGCCGGTAGAAACTGCCCTCCTGCTCGTCCGGCCCCCGCTTCTCCATCAGTTTGGGATCCAGGCCGCTTACCTTCCAGTCGCCGTTGGGGTCGGGGATGCGCATCTGTAGAATGCGCCCGTCGCCGTCCATATCCTCGGCGTGGAGGCCATCCGCCTTGTCATCAAAAGGATAGGGCCGCGTGCCCGAACGGATATATTTGGGCAGCGCGGCCAGGGCCAGCTCTGCGCCGTCCGGGTTGAGGCGGGGGGCCAGATAGACCGCGCAGGTATCCAGCAACCGGGTGCAGCGGCTGTCCGTTCCGTAGCCGCTGAGGAGGGTGTGGGCGATATGCAGCGCGGTGGTCGTGCCCGCTACTTCGGTGGCGTGGATGTTGGCGTCAATCCAGATGGCGGGCTTGTCCGTGTCGGGACCAGTCGCCTGGTTGGTCAACGTCAGCAGAGGAATCTCCCGCCCCTCGTGGCTTTTGCCCAGAGAAGAGAGTACGACCAGAGACGGATAGTATGCGGCCCAGCCGGACAGAATTGCGGTCAGTTCGTCGTTCGTAAAGTAGTGGTTAAAGTTCATTGATGACGCTTTCTCGTGGTTAAGCAACAGATCACCCCACTGGGTTCTCAAGGGTCACGCTCCCAATCGTCACACGAATTAGATCCCCGCGCTGGAGGGTGAAGCTGTCGGGCGGGACGATACCCGTGCCGGTCATCAAAAACGCACCGTAAGGGAAGGTCAGTTCGCGGAAGAGCCAGTCGGCCAGGTCGGGAAAGGTGCGTTTCATGCGGCTGGTGGCTGTCTCGCCCGCAAAGACGACAGCCTCGCCCCGGCTGATCGCCAGTTGGATGGGCAGGTCGGTCAGTTGCGCCGCGCTGAGCAGACGGATGGCCCGCCCCACCGCGCAGGAGCCGTTGTATGTCTTGGCTTGGGGCAGGTAGAGAGGATTCTCGCCTTCGATGTCCCGGCTGGACATATCGTTGCCCGCGGTGTAGCCGACGATCTCGCCCGCCGCGTTGATAACCAGCACCAGTTCCGGCTCCGGTACATTCCAGGTGGTATCGGCGCGGATGCGCACGTTCTGGCCGTGACCGACTGTGCGCCAGCCTGCCTGCTTGAAGAAGATTTCCGGGCGCTCGGCGTCATAGACCAATTGGTAGACATCCGCCGAGGTTTTGGATTCAGCCTTGCGTGCGTCCCGGCTGCGCAGGTACGTGACACCGCTGCCCCAAACTTCCTGGTTCGGATCAATAGGCGCGAGCAGACCGCCTGTGGCAGCTTCATCCGTTTTGAGTTGGCTGACCAGCGAGGCCAGACCGGATGCGGGCAGAGCCAGCAGACCGCTGAGCGTGACGCCTGTGGGCAGATAGTTGCCGTCCACGGCCCAGCGCGGGCCGGCTGTGGTGTTGTGGCGGGTTAAGTCCATACGGGGATGCTCCTTCACAAATGGGTGGATGATTGGATATATTCGAGGTTACAACGTAAGCAATGTATTGTCCGATAGTTTTGCTTCAAGGAGTTGGACGATTTCTTGCAGTTCTACATCTGTTTCCGCCTGCAATCCTAAACAACGCGCAACACCGGCTGTATCTGTACTCAAGCGTTCACCCAGTCGGATGCGGAAGGGGCTATCTGCCGTGGAGTGAATGCCATAGGCGTGGATGTGCATCGGATCTCCAATGCGCGCTGTGTTGAGATGGCTAAACTGGAATTCATTTCTCATGTAGCCCAGGAACACGTCCTGTAAAACAAGCACAAGATGTTTGCCCATCTGTTCAAATGTCGGAATCTTGTGATGCAATTGGATCAAAGTGGTTTTCGCTGTCATCTTCCAATTCATGCCAAAGGATTTCGACAAGGTTTTGTCTTCATCGTTTGTTGGCACACCCTGTGCTTCCAGAAATCGTTGACGTTCAGGCCATACAGTGCCGGTGGTATCGAGGGTCTGCAATTCGATTCCCACAAAATCCACGACCTTTCCCATTCTGGCCGACACCAGAAAATAATCAACACTGCCTCCGGGAATAGATATTTGCGGAACGATATGAAGCTCGTTACCGGGTTCGTGCAGTGACAAGAGGTGAATACAGTCAGTAAATATCTGTCGCCTTTCAAGCAGCCGAAAGGGGCAAATCATAACGGGAGTCGGTTTTTGTCTACCATAGAGCAGTGTACAAGTTCCGATTGCTATATCGGGTTCACTTTTGCGAGTCTTTAGGCAGGTTCTCTGCAAGTACGGACATCTCTGCTCACCAACGACAGCCGACCAATCGACGTTCGTTTGTAGATGGGTTGGCAAGCCAAAGAATTCGAGAATTTTGCTCATAGCAAGGAGTGTGTGCGCTGATATGAAATTTGTAGATACTCTTCCGAGATGTCAATGCCCACAGATTGGCGGTCAAGTTGCTTTGCGACAAGCAGCGTCGTTCCCGTTCCGCAGAAGGGATCGAGAACTACCCCGTCGGGAGGACAAGTCGCCAGGATAGGAATCCGACAAATATCTTCGGGATAGGGAGCATAATGCTGTGTGCGATTCTGGGTATCCTCTGGAATAATCTCCCAGACATCGCTCGGTTTACTGCCGTTGGGGTGATACTTCAGAAAGTAGAATCCTTTTTCTCCCAACTCACGCGCGCGCCCAGAAACACCGGTGGAGTCGGAGTGGGTCGTTCGCTGTTGCTTGCGAATAATCATGCGAAAGTCAGCGATTTCGCCCGCGCTGACAGTCTGAAGCATCTGCTCCAGGGCAGCGAAGGCGTTTTTCTTCTCCGCATCGGAAAGTGCGGTTGATAGTTCGATCTGCCTTTTGTAGCGCACACCGGTCACACCCGTGGCGGAGACAATGGCACCGTTGACCACTTTGGTCTTTTTCGGATCAGAGCGAATGGCGTCAATATCGTAATAATACCCCTGCGCATCTTTGACAAAGTGGAAGATATTCTCATGCACATTCCTGAGTCGATCCGTTGTGTTATCGGGTCCACCTTTGACTTTGTGCCAGATGACATCGTTACGCAGAGTCCAGCCCTGCTCATCAATCAGAGCGAGCGCGACACGCCAGGGAATCCCCACCAGTGATTTATTGGCGTAGGTGTCGCCAATGTTCAACCAAAAGGATCCACCCGGCTTGAGAACCCGTTTGAGTTCACCAAAGACAGCGAGCAAAGTAGCAACAAATTCTTGATACTCGCCTTCCAGCCCTAATCCACCGTTGGCATAGTGCCGTTTCCCCCAATAGGGAGGACTGGTCATGCAGCAGTCTACCGAGTCACACGGCAGTTGCGCCAGGACAGCATAGGCATCGCCGTGCAATAGCAGCGGATTCAGGTTTCGCGACTGAAGATGGCTGCAGAAATGTTCTGCGAATTGCGCTTTGATGATCGGCATGAGATTCTCGTTTTCGGCGCGCTGTTCGTCAAGTAAACGTGATTATAGCATATAGCTTGGAGGAGACCAGACCTGCCAGGTCTTCCGAAACCGGGCAGGTCTGCGGGGGGAAGCCTTCTCAGCCTGTCTTGCCGTCCAGCACCCCATTCACAGCGGTCCACTCATCTGCGCTCAACTGCCAATCCCCGGCTTTGGCGTTGCTCTGCACCTGACTCAGCTTTGTCGCACCGGAAATGACCGAACTGATCTGCGGTTGGGCGAGCAGCCAGGCGTGGGCCAGTTCCGCCATCGAATGGCCCCGCTCCTCGGCCCAGGCGGTGAGTTTTTCCACAATCGCGTAATTTTTGTCGGTCATATAGCGCTGTACATACGGGCTGTTCTCACCCCGCGAACCGGCGGGCGCGACCTCGCCCCGTTTGTACTTGCCGGTCAAAAAGCCGCCCGCCAACGGGAAGTAGGGCAGAATCCCCACGCCGTAGGCATTGCAATAGGGGATCATCTCCTGCTCGATGGCCCGCTCGAACATGTGGTAGTGGGGCTGAATCGAGACCAGCGGCGACCAACCGCGCATCTCGGCCAGCAGATTGGCCCGGCTCAGTTGCCAGGCTGCGTAGTTGGACGCACCCACATAGCGGATTTTCCCGCCGGCGACCAGATCGTCCAGCGCACGCAGGCTTTCGTCAATCGGTGTCGTGTCGTCCCAGCGGTGCAACTGGTAGAGATCGATGTGGTCCACCTGCATCCGGCGCAGGCTGGCCTCCACCGCGTTGACGATGTGATAGCGGGACGCGCCGCGGTCATTCACGCCCTGTCCCATCGGGCTGACGCCCTTTGTCGCCATCACAACTTTGTCCCATTTGCCCTGCAGCGCCACGCCCAGCGTCTCTTCCGAGCGCCCGCCCGTGTAGATATCCGCAGTGTCAATGAAATTGATGCCCAGATCGAGACAGCCGTCAATGATTTCGTTGACGCCCGCCTGGTCTACTTTGCCGCCGAACTGGTTTGTGCCCAGCCCGATCACAGAAACACGTACACCAGATTTGCCAAGTTGCCGGTATTGCATGGGGGAAGTGCCTTTCGAGAGAGTGTTGAAAGTTGCAGGTTGCAGGTTGCAGGTTGCAGGTTGAAAGTTGCAGGTGGCAGGTGGCAAGTCGCAGGTCGCGGGTGGCAAGTCGCCAATCCCCAGTCGCCAGTCGCCAGTCGCCAATCCCCAACCCCCAGTCGCCAGTCGCCAATCCCTACGAATCCGCCACGCCGCCGTCCGCGTGTTTTGCGCCGTACCACGAGACAAATGTACGCGTTGTGCCAATTGAAAAATCGGGCTGGCGGCGCAGACAGGCCGCCTCGTTCACTTCCACGCCGATGCCGGGCTTGGTGGGGGGCAGGATGTGACCGTCCACCACCGGCAGCGGCTCGACCACAAATTCCAGCATCGAAATGGGCGATGTGTCCGGATCCACCATCTCCTGAATCACAAAATTGGGCATGGCAAAATCCACCTGGACACAGGCCGCAGTGGAAACAGGGCCATAGGGATTGTGGGGAGCCATTCCTGCATAGTAGATTTCGGCAAACGCGCCGATGCGCCGGATTTCGCTGATGCCCCCCGCGTGACAGGTGTCAGGCTGGAGCAGGCTGGCAGCGCCTGTCTCCAGAATCTCGCGAAAGCCCCAGCGCGTGAGCAGCCGCTCGCCGGTGGCAATCGGAATTGTCGTGGCCCTGGCGACAGCGGCCATGGCCGCCGGGTTCTCGGCCTGGGCCGGCTCTTCCATAAAGAAGGGCGCATACGGCTCGAAGCGCCGGGCGTACTGGATTGCCATCTGGGGCGTCACCCGCCCGTGCATATCCAGCAAAATGTCTACGTCGTCGCCCACTGCCTCGCGCACGGCGCGCAGACCAGCCTCGGCTCGCTTCTGCACGGCCAGCCCGTCTACGATATTTGTGATGGGCACGGGCACAGTCTTGACCGCCGTCCAGCCCTTCGCTACTTTGGAGAGCGCGTCTTCGGCCATTGCGTCGGGCGTGGCTCCGCCGAAATGGGTGTACATCCGCACTTTGTCGCGCACTTTGCCGCCCAGCAGTTCGTAGACCGGGCGTCCCAGTTCCTTGCCTTTGATGTCCCACAGGGCCTGGTCAATACCGGAGATGGTCGAGAGGCCGATAATCCCCATCCGCCAGAACGCGCTGCGGTAGAGAATCTGCCAGCAATGCTCGACGTCGCGCGGGTCCATGCCCAGAATCATCGGTTCCATATCCAGCAGACAGCCGGCCACGGCGCGCGGCTTGCCTTCCAGCGACGCTTCGCCCCAGCCGACCAGACCGGGCTGGTCGGTCTCCACCTTTACAAAAACAAAGACCCGCTGCTCGCCCTGGGCGAAGATGGGTCTGATCGCGGTGATTTTCATTGACGATTCTCCTTTGGGTGGGGATTTCGATAGATGCTGGTCTGTCAATTAGCAGGGCAGGCAGTGGAGCGGGGCGCAATCTGCCAACGAGGGTGAACGATCTGCCCACCCCACCGCCTGCCCCTACCATCCATAATTCAGCCGGTCAATCAACCGGCGCGGCAGATTCACTGCCCGCATCTGGCCTTGGGTCAGATCGATGGGATAGGCAACCCGAAAGAGTTGCCAAGTCATCTGCTCTGTGTCGAGAATGGCGTAGGCGGCGCGGGGGTCGTTGTCGCGCGGCTGGCCCACGCTGCCGGGGTTGAGGATCAGCCGCTGCTCGTCGAAAACATGCAAAGCAATCGGTAAACCGATCTGCATCGGCAGATGGTCCACCGTCGCTGCTCCGCTCATTTCCCCATTGTTGGTGTCGTCCCACGCCCGTTCCAAGCGCCAGCGATAGATGGCCGGCTTGTGGGTGTGGCCCACCAGACAGATCTTTTCGTCAAACCAGGCAAAATTCTCCAGGGCTATCGTTGGCGTATGTACATATTCCCAGACTGGCTGGCGCGGGCTGGCGTGGGTGAGGAGCAGGTCGGGCGCTTCCAACGGCTGCACGGGCACATCCGGGAAGCTGTCGAGCAGGGCGCGATTGGCTGCGCTCAGGACACCGCGCGTCCACAGCACAGCCTCGCGCGCCATCGGGTTGAAGTCGTCCACGTCAATGCCGGGCCGCCCCAGAACAGCCCAGTCGTGGTTGCCGATCACCACATACTCCGCCAGTTCGTCCACCCATTGCGTACATTCATTCGGCATCGGGCCATAGCCCACCACATCCCCCAGACACCAGACCGCATCGTATTTGCCTTTGGCGTCGGCCATGACGCTTTCCAGAGCGACAAAATTGGCGTGAATGTCGGAGATGATGAGGATGCGCATGGGTGGCAGGTGGCGGGTGGCAGGTGGCAGGTGGCAGGTGGAAAGTGGCAGGTGGAAAGTGGCAGGTGGCAGGTCGAAAGTAAACAGTGAACAGTACGCACCCGCCACTGATGACTGTTTACTGATGACTGATGACTGATTACTGTTCACTGCTTACTGTTTACTCCTCAACTGTCATTCTACTTGAAAGAACGCAGATACGCCAACGCTCCCCTATTTGACCAAAGTGAGTGGCTGGTCTATGATGCGATTTCTACATAAAATCGTTCGTCGCGCCCAAACCGGAGGTTTCCCGTTGTTCCGTCGCATTGGCATTCTACACCACCCACGCAAACCCGAATCCCTGGAGCTGGCCTCGGCAATGGAGAGTTTTCTGCGCGACCGCGGCGTTCAGCACATCTGGCGCGACTCGGCCTGGGACGCCGACGCCATCCAACGTCATCTGGAAAACGTAGACCTGCTCATCACCCTCGGCGGGGACGGCACAATGCTGCGCGCGGCACGCCTGGGCGCGGAGAGGGAAGTGCCGATGCTCGGTGTCAAAATGGGTCGTCTCGGCTTCCTGGCCGAAATTTTCCCCAACGACTGGGAGCAGCCGCTGGGCCAGATGCTGGAGGGCAACTATTGGGTGGAGGAGCGGCTGATGATCCGTGTGCGGGTGGAACGCAATGGCACAGAGGATCGCTGTGAGGTGCGCTGCGAGTACGACGCGCTCAACGATGTGGTTCTCAGCCGGGGCAGCCTGGCCCGCATTGTGCGCGTCAGCGCCAGTCTGGACGGCGGCTATCTGACCACTTACACCTGCGACGGGCTGATCGTCAGCACAGCCACGGGCAGCACAGCCTACGCCCTCGCTTCCGGCGGCCCTATCCTGCCGCCCGAACTACGCAATATCCTCGTCATCCCTGTCGCCCCCCATATGAGTATGGACCGCGCTGTCGTCCTTTCCGAAGGAACGGAAGTGCGGCTGCGCGTCTACAGCGACCACACGGCGATGCTGACAGTGGACGGCCAGTTCGAGGTGGAGGTGGACGACAAGGACGAAGTGGTGGTGGTGGGCAGCCCTTTCCGGGCGCGCTTCATCCGTATGCGCCCGCGCGCCTACTTCTACCAGACGCTGATGGACAAGTTAAAGTGGACTGTGTGAACCGGTATAACCATCAAGACACAAGGAAGATAGTTTCTCTATACTTCGTGTCTTCGTGTCTTCGTGTCTTAGTGGTCAAAATTCCGAAGTCGAGGAATACAACAGATGAGCGAGCGAATAAACCCGCAACCCAAAGAACACTACCGCACGCTGGATGTAGACGAGAACGCCTCCCCGGACGAGTTGGCGCGCCAGTACCAGCGGCTGCAAAAACTCTACCAGCCGAAAAATCTGGACGACGCCGACGCCCGCGCCTACGCCGCGCGCAAGCTGGAGCAGATCGAGGCCGCCTACGCCATCCTGGGCGACCCGGCCCGCCGCGCCATCTATGACGGCAGACCACTGGTTGTGGCCGCGGATGATCCGGATACCCTTTTCTGCGCCAACCACCCCAACACCGAGACGCTCCTGCGCTGCAACAAATGCGGCAAGCCCATCTGCATCAAATGCGCCAAACAGACGCCCGTAGGCTATCGCTGCACCGAATGTATCAACCAGCAGCAGAATGTCTATTTCAACGCCCTGGGCAGTGACAATTTGATCGCACTGGCTGTGGGTTTTGTGGTTTCGGCGATTGCCGCGCCGGTTGCGGGACTGCTGCTGGGTGGCTTCGGCTTCTTCGGGCTGATTATTGCCTTCATCGCAGGTTCCGGCGCGGGCAGTCTGCTGGCCCAGATCATCCGCCGGGCCGTGGGCCGCCGGCGCGGACGGCGGCTGCCTCTCTTTGCGCTGATCGGCATCATCAGCGGCGTGCTGTTCGGCAGCATTGCCCTGTTCGTATTCACCGGCTACTTTCTCCTCTTTGACATAACGACGCTTCTCTTTACGGGACTGGCGATTGCCGCGGCCTATCCACAGTTGCGTTGAGCAACTGACCAAAAGTTAAATGAGGAGAACAACCAATTTCTGACATCGATCCAGAATCGCTTGCCCACTCGCGTGTGATTGCCAAAGGCAACCGGATTCGAGACGTGCAAAGGCTGGTTGACACATACGGCGGATATACGGCACAATGGGTGAAGAAAAGCGGACCTGCTTTCGAGATCGGGCGGTCTTTCTATGAGCTTCACTGGTACGAACACGCCGGGATTGGTCGTGTGGAGATTAGACGCAAAAAGGTGGGTGACAAATGATTGTAAAACTGAAGACTTTCAATTCTGAATACACAGACTTGTCGCCTTTTCACTGGTACGTTGTGATCGGTGTTGAAGCCGACGATCTGCGCATCCTCAATGACCAGGGCAGACCCTATCTCTATCCCCAGTCGCTCTTTGCAGTGGTGGATGCGAACGAGCCAGCCGATTGGATTACCGATTTTGGCGCTGAAGGCGAGCGTTACGCCTATCCAGCAGAAATGAACGCTCCCGGCTTTTTTGAAGATTTCTTTGATGCCCACTCCGACGCGGTAGCCACCTTCTGGCGTATCATCAACCAGCGCCTGTCGGTTGCTGCCCTGGCCTGACGGCAACAAAAATCCGAGACGCCTGCGGGGGAGGAGGCGTCTCGGATGAGAAAGTCGGTAGCCCGACCGCACTGATTACTGTTCACTGCTTACTTCTTTACGCCGTCACGGGCAACTCTGCCGCGCCGGCCACACTACCCCGCTGGCGCAACTCCATCACCCCGACCACAACCAGCCCGAACCCGGCCAGTGCGGCCAAGACCCAGGCCAGCGTACCAGTGACATTTGGCGCAGCAGGCGTGCTTTCCAGCGTGGCGACTGTCGTCGTCTGCGGCGCACTGCCCAGGGCCAACGGCGTGCGGCTGGCCGCGGTCAGGGCATAGACAGCGCCCGTTTCACCGCTCACCGGCAGCAGCATCGCCACCGCCACATCACTCATTGGGGCCAGGGACGCCCAGTTGGCCGCGCCGTCGCTGCTCATTGCCACACCGACCGCTGTGGTGTGGGCATTGGTCGAGCCGAAAACCAGACTGGTGGCGGCATAGACCACACTGGGCTGGGCCGGGTCTACGGCCAAATCGTTGACAAACAACTGGCTACCGGGGGTGAAGCCCAGACCGGCGTTGGCCGCTTGCCACTCGATCCCATCCTGGCTCATTCGCACACCGGACGAGGCTGTGCCAACATAAAAAGTGGGCGGCGTCGTCTGCGCGAGCGCCAGAGCCGTGGCCGGGCTGGGGAGATTCTCCACAGCAACCCAGCGCAAGCCCATCTCTTCTGCCCGATACAAATGCCAAGTGGTGCGCACCAGCGCTGTGCCGTTGCTGGCCGCCACAATCTCCTCTACAGGCTCGTCCAACAGCAGATGACCGGCGGCAATCATACTGCTGCCCACATCGCGCAGGCGATGCACGCCGTCGGTGTCGGTGCCCACATAAATCAGCCGGTTCACACCGTCCACCGCAATATCGGTCACAGCGCCGATGGCCTGCGTCGCCAGGGCAATCTTCATCCAACTTTGGCCGGCGTCGCTGGAGACGTAAATAGCAAGCTCGTTGGCCGCGCCGATGTAGACCAATTCGGGTTGCTGGCTGCTCACAGCCACCGCGTTGACGATCAGAGTGCTGGGCGTCGGCAACCGTTGCCAGGTCGTTCCCTTGCCAGCAAAAAGCAGACCACCATCCACCGCATACGCAAAACCAGTGGCAGAGGGGGCGGAGCTGTAATCCCGCACATTGGACAGACGCACTGACTCGGCTTTGCGTACCGGTTCGCGGGCGCTAACGATGCCCGCCAGAACTGCACCTAACAGGAAAATGGTAATCAGTGTAAGAAGAATTGTCCGGATTTTCATAGCTGCCTCCGTAATCTGTTCAAAACACTGCGTTTTCAGCGTCTACATCTGCTTCTGGCAATAGTCTAGCGCAAGCGACAAATCCATGCAGGACTAAAGCCGGTATAGATTCGGACCGTTACCCAACGCTGGGGATGGAAATAGTCTACAAATCGAATATTACGTTTCACATTGATTCGACGTTTGGGGCAAAATGCAACCAGGGCAGATTTTGTCCCGCTCCACCAGATGTCCCCACACACGCCAGCCTAGCACCAGTCTACCAGCAAAAGGTGCGCTCTGCTGTGATCAGTGGCACACACCCAGGGCGCGCAAAGGCAAATGGTTTGCGCCAGACGGCTGGCTGTGCTATCATCCATCCACTTTAGGCGGACATTGGCTGGCGTGATCAAACTGGCAGCAGGTAGGAGATGCGAAATGGAAATAGCAAACAGATGGATGCGCTTGGCACTGTTGGCGCTGGCAATGACAGCGCTTTTGGTTGGCTGCACCCGTGACCGCTCGACATCAGAGCCGGAGGCTACTCCGGCCAGTGCGGGCCAGCCGGTGGTAGAGCCTGTGGTCACGCGCAGCAGCGCGCCCACAACTGAGCCGACCGCCGCATCTACCCCTGTGCCAACGGAGACGCCGCAGCCAAAGACCGTTCCCTACACAGTCCAACCCGACGACACCGTTTCCACTGTCGCCGAAAAATTTGGGATCACCTCGCAGCAGTTGCGCGAGCTGAATCTGCTGGCGACCGACGACTTGCAGGCCGGCCAGGTGTTGCGTGTGCCCAATACACCCGGCGTCACAGCGGACGGGCTGCCCACCGCCACACCAGAACCATTCGTCTACACTGTAGGGGCAGGCGATACTCTCTTTTCCATTGCCCTGCGCTTTGAGGTATCGCCCAATGAAATTGTGGCCGCCAACACGCTGGCCGATCCCAACAATGTCTTTGTGGGCCAGGAACTGCTCATCCCCGGCTACCAGCCCGGCGGCACAGCCAGCACCAGCACAGAGAGCGGCTCATCTGCCAGCCCGGACGCACCGGCCATCCACATCGTGCAGGCGGGCGAAGTCCTCTCCGTCATCGCCGAGAAGTATGGCGTCTCCATTGATGAACTGGTCGCGGTCAACCGCATCGCCAACCCCAATCTGGTCAGCCCCGGCACAGAATTGATTATCCCTGGCTTGACCGCGGCCGAATTGGAGGCTGCCAACCAGATCATCCACATCGTCCAGGCCGGTGAAAGTCTCGGCTCCATCGCCGCCCGCTACGGCGTTTCGGCGGATGCCATCAGCGAAGCCAACCGCATCACCAACCCGAACCTAATCCGCGTGGGCGACCGGTTGATCATTCCCCAATAGGAAGAAGTAAACAGTAATCAGTTAGCAGTAATCGTCCGCTACTGCTAACTGATTACTGCTAACTGATTACTGATTCATGCGCATCTACCTGGACCAACTGGGCTGCCGCCTCAATTACAGCGAAAACAACACTCTGGCCGCGCGGTTGACCGCGGCCGGCCATCAGATTGCACCCTCCGCCGAAACAGCACAGGTGATCGTTCTCAACACCTGCGCGGTGACTGCCCAGGCCGTCAGCCGCAGCCGGGCAGCCGTGCGCCAACTGCACAGCGCCAACCCGGACGCCCGCATCGCCGTCACCGGCTGCTATGCCACCATGCAACCGGAGAACGCGGCCGCCCTGCCCGGTGTCTCTCTGGTGGCCGACAACCAGCAGAAGGAGATGCTGCACGCCCTGCTGGAGCCGTGGAGCGCGGAACTGGACGACCCCGACGCCATCGCCCGTCTGCAACCGGACGGCACACCCTTTGCCCAGACCAGCGAGACAACCAACCGCACGCGGGCCTTTGTCAAAGTCCAGGACGGCTGCAACAACAAGTGTACCTTTTGTATTGTCACTGCCCTGCGCGGGGAGAGCCGCAGCCGACCCCTGGCCGAAATTGTGCAAGAAGTGCGGGCGTTGGCCGCCGCGGGTTATCAGGAAGCAGTCCTGACCGGCGTCCATCTCGGCGCCTACGGGCGCGACCTGCCCGGCAGCCTCGCTTCCGATTTGAAACAATTGACCGCCAGCCTGCTAGCCGAGACAGATATTCCCCGTCTGCGTCTGAGCAGTCTGGAGCCGTGGGAACTGGCCGACGGCTTTTTCGATCTCTGGCAAGCCTGGCCGGATCGTCTCTGCCCCCACCTGCACCTGCCTTTACAAGCGGGCACAGACCGGCAACTGCGCCAGATGGCCCGCCGCTGCACCGTCGCCTCCTTCCGCGCTCTGGTGGCCGATGCCCGCGCCGCCATCCCCGATCTGATCCTGACCACCGATCTGATCGTCGGCTTCCCCGGCGAAAGCGACGATGACTTTGCCGAAGGGCTGGCCTTTGTGGAGGAGATGCGCTTTGCCCACGCCCACATTTTCCCCTACAGCGCGCGGCAGGGGACAGCCGCGGCCCGCTACGGCGGACAGGTGGCAAAGGCCGTGAAGAAGGAGCGCTCGCAGCAGATGCACGCGCTGGTGGAGCGAACCGGACAGACGGAACGACAGCGATTTGTGGGCAGTACCCGCCCTGTCCTCTGGGAGGGCCAGGGCCAGCCGGTGGACGACCAGCCGGCAATGCGTTTGTGGAGCGGTCACACGGACAATTATTTGCGCGTCCTGGCTCACGCGCCCGCGCATGACGACCTGCGTAACCGTCTGCTCCCTGCCCGCCTGGACGAGGTTCACGGCGAAACACTATTTGGCACACTTCTCTATCTCTAATTTCGCACGCTAATTTCGCATTGTGGCAGAAGTCACACACAGACTGAAGGGCTGTGTCCTTATGCGTGCGTGCAAAACCCTTTCCAGAAGATAGATGAGACGGCTGGCGTGGATGTGAGCCTGAAAATGTGAGGTGACCTATGCAGTATGTCTATGTGCTTGAGAAAATACAGACGTTGCCAGAACCGCTTTTGCGTGAAGTAGACGATTTCATTGATTTTCTGCTGGCGCGTTATGTCCCAGAGAGACGGCCAATCGCTGAGGAGTACCCCGCTGCGCTCCTGACGCGTTTGTCGGCTGCCGGTAGGAGCTTTGATTGGCTGAACGATCCGGCTGAAGATATCTACAGCGATGTGGATGGAGAAGAGATATGAGTCAACGCTATTGACCCCCATCCCATCCTTCAGGCCGAATATCAAAAACTTGCGGCTCTGTTACAGGCAGAGGGAGAAGTGGTCCTTCTCTCCACTATCCGGGCTAGTGTCTCGCCACACAGCATTTGATAGGTAGGGGCGCTGCTTGCTGCGCCCGTTGTGCGTCGGGCGCAGCAAG
>CAMDEX010000074.1 GCA_945897075.1 Litorilinea aerophila | reverse complement strand
GGAGGGTATAGTTGGTGGCAAGAGCGGTGGGGGTACACCCGGCTCCATCCCGAACCCGGCAGTTAAGACCACCAGCGTCGATGGTAGTGCAGGGGCAACCTTGTGTGAGAGTAGACCGTCGCCAACTATTCCCTCCTCTTTTTCTTTTTTGACCGAATGTCATGGCGTTGATTTCGACGGACTTCCATCAATTTGAGGGAAGTCCTTTTTGTTTTGCAGCGTTTGTGCCCAACCTTCCGGGAAGGGGTCAGGCAGATTGGCGCAAGCTCAACCAGCTTGTGACCTCTTCCCGGAAGGTGTTGCCCGATGCTCAGACTGACAGTCGTGATTGTTTCTTACAATGTGGCTTCCCTCTTGCGTGACTGTCTGCGTAGCATTGCCACATCCGCCGCGTGCAGCGCCGATTGGCTGGCTGTGGATGTGCTGGTGGTAGACAATGCCAGTGCTGACGGCAGCGCGGCGCTGGTCGCTGCCGAGTTCCCCCACGTCCGCCTCATCACTTCCGACACGAATCGGGGCTTTACTGGCGGCAACAACCTGGCTTTGCGTTCACTCGGCTTTTCACCCCAAGACGCCGATCTCTCCCAATCGCCAATCCCCAATTCCCAATCCCCATTCCCTGATTTCCTCCTCCTCCTCAACCCCGACACCCTCGTCGTAGACGACGCGCTCGGCCAGATGGCCGCGTTTCTGCGCGACAATCCGCAGGCGGGCGGGGTGGGTGCGCATTTGCGCTACGGGGATTGCTCGTTCCAACACGGCGCGTTTCGCTTTCCGGGATTGGTTCAGGTCGCATTGGACTTGCTGCCTTTGGCTGATCTGCCCGGAATCCGCCGCTTTCTGCCCCGGCTGTTGGACAGCCGCTTGAACGGGCGCTATCCGCGTGCCTTGTGGGATGGGAGAATGCCCTTTCCGGTGGATTTTGTGTTGGGGGCAGCGCTGATGGTGCGTGGCGCGGCCATCCGCCAAGTGGGGCTGCTGGACGACGGTTATTTTATGTATTGTGAGGAGATGGATTGGTGTCTGCGCCTGAAAGAAGCGGGCTGGCCAGTCTATGCGTTGCCCGCTGCCTGTATTACCCATCTGGAGGGGCAGAGCAGCCGTCAGGTGCGCTGGGAGGCTTTTGAGCGGCTATGGCACAGCCGGTTTCGGTTTTATCAGAAGCAACGTGTACACTACTCGTATGGCTTTTTCCCTCTCCTGCGTTTGCTGGTGCGGGCGGGGGTTTGGCTGCGCTCGGCATTGGCCAGGCGCAAATTCGCCCAGGGTAGACTCTCTGGCATGTCTCTGGAGCGGGAACTTGCAGCCTATACAGCCATTCGGCGTCTTTGAGCTATGAAGCCCCAACCGACGGCACTGACGCCGACTCCTCCCAGCGTCTCTGCCTTGCCCGCGCCCCGTTCGCTTGGCTATGGATGGCTGTTGGCTCTGATCGCGACTCTCGCCTTTAGCCTGGCAACACCCATCGCCCGCTCTCTGCTGGTGGATGGGGCCGATCCCAGTGGTCTGGTGACGATCCGGCTGGTGATCGCCACCGCCCTGCATGGATTGGCTATCGCCCTCTCTGCGCCCGCTCTCTTCCGTCTGGGCTGGCGCAATGTGGGCATCTCTCTGGTGGCGGGTGTCATCAACGGATTGGGGATGTTTTTCTACTTTCTGGGGCTGGCTCGGCTCAATGCATCGCTTACGGCAATGCTCCTCGCTATGAGTCCGCTGGTGGTACTCACGCTGCTGATGCTGCGCGGGGAAAAGCTGACCCGTCGCCATGCGCTCCGCACAGCGCTGGCGCTGGTGGGTGTTTATCTTCTGATCGGGCCGGGCGGGAAGGTGGATATGGGGGGCGTCGGACTGATTCTGCTCTCTGTGCTGGCCTTCTCCGGCCAGATGGTGCTGCTCCAGTGGTATCTGAAAAGTTTCGATCCACGCACTGTGACATTCTATGTCAGCGCGGGGATGTTGCTTGTGGTGGGGGTTTATTGGCTGAGTTTGGGCGCGCCCTGGCACGGGCTGGAGAGTGGCGGCTGGATTCGGTTGATCATTTTGGCGGTGGTGAGTACTTTTTTGGCCCGTCTGGCTATGTATGGGGCGGTGGCCTACATCGGCAGCAGCCAGATGTCTCTGCTGACGCCTCTGGAAATCCTGCTGACCGTCATCTGGGCGGTGCTCTTTCTGGGTGAGCGTCTGAGTGTGGCGCATTGGGTTGGCGGTACACTGATTCTCGCCAGCGCGCTTCTGGCAATTCGGCGGCTCAATCTGACCTGGCGGCGTCCCCGCTGGCGCACCTGGTTTCGTTATTGATCGGCGGTGAAATGAAGACTCTGACTGCCGTGATTCTGACCCACAATGAAGCTGCACACATCAGCGCCTGCATCGCTACACTGCTCGCTTGGACGGATGGGGTTGTGGTCTGGGATTCGGGCAGCACCGATGCGACTTGCGATCTGGCCCATCTGGCTGGCGGCCTGGTGGTGCAACGCTCCTTTGATGATTATGCCCGCCAACGCCAGGCCGCGCTGGACAGCATCGCCAGTGAGTGGATTCTTTTTGTGGATGCCGACGAACGGGCGACCCCGCAACTGGCGACGGAGGTGCAGCGGGTGATCGAGCAGTCCGACAAGGCCGGTTATTGGATTCCCCGGCGCAATTTTATTGTAGGCCACGAGATGCGCGGGGGCGGTTTTTCACCCGATTATCAGTTGCGCCTTCTGCGCCGGGAGAAGGCGCATTACGATCTGGCGCGGGAAGTTCACGAGATTGTGCAGTTGGAGGGGGACGCAGGCTATCTCTCTGCACCGCTGATCCATCTGAACTATGCCGATTGGGGACAGTTTCACCGCAAACAGGTTGCCTATGCCCGCTATGAGGCGCGTATTCTCGCGCAGCGGGGCATCCGCCCCCGACCACATAACTTCGTTTTGCAGCCGCTGCGCGAATTCCACCGCCGCTTTTTCAGCCTGGCCGGTTGGCGGGATGGGCTGCACGGGCTGCGCCTCTGCCTGCTCCTGGCCTGGTATTACGGTTTTGTTCCCTATTGGCATCTATGGCAAGGCGACGGGAGCGACTGATCGCCTGTTCACCTCCGGAGGAAATTTCTATGCCCCGCACATCTTCACCCACCCGCGCCCAAGCGGCTGCCAGCCAACTGCCCCATTGGGATATGAGCGTCGTCTTTCCCAGCCTGGATTCGCCTGCCTTTGGCGACGGTTTTCAGCGCGCCATCGAAAATGTGGACCGTTTGGAAGCGCTTTTCGATGAACACGCCATCGGCGACCCGGCGCTGGCTGTGGTCTTTGGGGAGGGGACTGTTGCGATCTTCGAGGCAGTCCTGACCCAAATCAACGACACAATGGAGGTGGTCAATGAACTCAGCGCCTATGTCTCCTCCTTCATTGCGACCGATTCACGCAATGCCCAGGCCCAGGCCCTGTGGAGTCGGATTCAACTCCAGGCCGTGCGTCTCTCCAAACTGGGCACCCGCTTGACCGCCTGGCTCGGCCAACTGCCCACCGCTGAACTGATCCAGCGCTCGGCGCTGGCTGCGGATCACGCCTACGCGCTGGCAAAGGCCCGGATTCAGTTTGCGCATCTGTTGTCGCGGGAATCCGAAGACCTGGCCGCGGATCTCTCCCCCACCGGCGGCAATGGCTGGGCCAAACTCTACAACAACTACACCTCCCAACTGATGGTACAGATCGAATTGGACGGCAAGCCGAGCGAACTGCCGATGAGCAGTGCGCGCAACCTGGCTTATCACGCCGACCGTGCCGTGCGCCAGCGGGGGTATGCAGCGGAACTGAAGGCGTGGGAAGGAGCATCCGTTCCTCTGGCTGCGGCCCTCAACAGCATCAAAGGCGAGGTCAATACACTGCTGCGCCACCGACGCTGGGACTCTGCCCTGGAAACCACTCTGGAGCAGAACAATATGGACGCGGCCTCGCTGGAGGCGATGATGAGCGCGGCGCGGGAAGCCTTCCCCGACTTTCGCCGCTATTTCCGGGCCAAAGCGCGTCTGTTGGGGCAGGCGCAGTTGGCCTGGTTCGATCTCTTTGCGCCGGTGGGCAACAGTCAACGCATCTGGCCTTACAGCGAAGCCACCGAATTTATTGTCGAGCAGTTCGCCACCTTTTCGCCCAAAATGCGCGATCTGGCCGTGCGCTCCTTCCGGGAGCAGTGGGTTGATGCGGAGCCGCGCGGCGGGAAGCGGGACGGGGCTTTCTGTATGCGGTTGCGTGCCGACGAGTCGCGGATTCTAATGAACTACAAAGAGACCTTCAATTCGGTCAGCACGCTGGCCCACGAACTCGGCCACGCCTATCACAACTTGAACCTGGCCGGGCGCACCGCAACCCAACGGGTCACACCGATGACCCTGGCCGAAACCGCCAGCATCTTCTGTGAGACTGTCGTCACCCAGGCCGCGCTGACCGCAGTTTCTCCCCAAGAGCAGTTTGTGATCCTGGAAGCCTCTTTGCAGAGCGCCGGACAGGTGGTGGTGGACATTACCTCCCGCTTTCTCTTCGAGGGCGCGGCCTTTGCCCAACGCCAAGAACGGGAATTGAGCGCGGACGAATTGTGCGCATTGATGGTGGACGCCCAGGATCAGACATACGGCGATGCGTTGCAGACAGAGTTCATGCACCCTTTTATGTGGGCCGCCAAATCCCACTATTACAGCACGAATCGCTCCTTCTACAATTACCCCTATATGTTCGGGCAACTCTTCGCCCTGGGCCTCTATGCCCGCTACCAGGCCGATCCAGATAGCTTTCGTGCCGCGTATGACGATCTCCTCTCGTCCACGGGTCTTGCCAATGCGGCCGATTTGGCTGCTCGCTTCCAGATCGACATCCGCACGCCCACATTTTGGCGGGGCAGCCTGGATGTAATCCGGGCCGACATCGATCGGTTTGAAGAGTTGGCGGGGGCGGAAGTAGTACAGTAGATCAGTGGGACAGTAAGACAGTAGGAGAGAGCTTTATTTACGCCAGGCGTAAATAAGAGAGGGGAGGGATGGCGTTATCAGCCATCCCTCCCTTTTTTTTGTCAATAATTCAGTATATTGTCAGACGAAATCGTGCTTGACAGAAAGCCTCTGTTCAAGTATACTGATTGCAATATACAAAAAACTGACAAACTTCGGTTTGGGTATGATTTTCACACTTCCTCCTCACACCGCCCCTACTACGGGTCGAACGAGAAGAACAGAGCAATGTGGGACAAGGAGCCACGTCTTGAAGCCTATGAGCGCAACAGGAACTCTCGCCATGAAAAATCGATTTGTCTTTCCAACTCATCGCAATGGGGACAGCGAGGATGCTGCGGCGGTTGTGGAATCGGCCGCGCATCTGCTCTTACACAAAGGTAGCGAACTCCACTATTGGGTATCAGGTCCCCCGTCAGCGCCTCTGGTCGTCCTCACCCACGGCGAAGGTGCCAATCATCATAGTTTTGATGCACAAGTGCAGGCATTGGCCCGTACCTATCGGGTTTTGACCTGGGACATCCGCGGGCATGGACAGTCAAAGTCGCAACAACTTTTTACCCTGGAGCAGGCCGTTGACGATCTGCGTGCGATTCTCGCTCACGAAGGCTATACAAATGCTCTATTTGTCGGCACTTCGGTTGGTAGTCTCATTGCCCAACTCTTCGCCTATCTTTTCCCGGATTCTGTGTATGGGTTGGCTTTGCTCAGTTCCACACCGCTGAACACAATCAGCCCGTCATGGAATCGCTTTTTTGATCAGTTGTCCACCAGCCTGTTGCACGCATTGCCCTATTGGTTCATAATGGCGCAAATGCCGGCTTACCTCTCCGTCCGACCAGAAGTGCAGAAGTATACTATCGAGGCCATGAAAGAGAGTGGAAGAGAGCATTTTTTGGCCGCCTGGCAGGCCGGTGTCGACATCACTGCCATTCCGCGCAACCGAAAGCTGCCTCAGCCGCTGCTTGTGGCTTTTGGTGCGTATGATCGGCCCCAATGGATTTCACGCGCAACAACCCTCTGGGCGCAGTCAAATCCCGGCATCCGGATTGACAATGTTCCGGGCGCAGGCCATTCGCTTAACCAGGACAATCCCGCTTATACCAACAAAATGCTGGAAGATTTTGCGCGCCAATGTATGCGAGAAAGACGGCAGCCCCAAGAGAGTAGGACAGTAAGACAGTAAGACAGTAGGACAGTGACTGACTCACTGACTCACTGACCCACTGGCTTGCTAACCCACTGGCCTACTCGAAAGCCAGCCGATGGGCGTCGCGTACCGCGTTGTCTTCCAGCTTGGCGTAAATGCGTGTCGTGTTGGGGTTGGAATGGCCCAGCGCCGTCTGCGTGACAGCCAGATCATGGGTGGTCTGGTAGATGCGCGTGGCGAAATAGTGGCGCAAGGCGTGGGGGGTGATGCCTTTGGCGGCCAAGTCGGCCCGTTCGGCCAGGCGGCGAATGACGTTTTGCACGCTTTCGGTGGTCAGGGACAAGACCTTCTCCCCGGCGCGGCGGTCGTGGCGGGCAAAGACGGGCAGTTCAGCGATGGGTCTGCCGCTGCTGCCGTCGAAGACCTGCCGCTCTTGCAGGTAATGGCGCATGGCAGCCCAAGCACGTTCGTCAAAGTAGACCCGGCGCACCTTGCCCCGTTTGCCCACCACCCAAACGGCCCGCTCTTCGTCTTCTAACTGTTTGCGGCTGATCTTCACCAATTCCCCCACGCGCAGCCCCGTACAACGCAGCACCTCCACAATCGCTACATCGCGCAGCTTTGCCAACAACTCCCGGTGATCGTTTTCGCGGCGCAGGGGTGTCTCGCGTGCGGCATTGACCAGCGCGTCCATCTCCTCGGCGCGCGGTGGATGGGGCAAGAGGTCGGGCGGGTGTTGGTTGCGGCGCACCCGCTTCACCCCCTCTTGGAAGCGTGCCAACTCCTGGGGGGTGCAGGGCAGCCAGCCACGCACCTGGAGAAAATTCACCCAACCCACCAGCCCGGCCAGGTAGGTGTGCAGGGTACGCTGGCCAATGGCGGCTTTGTCAAGCAGCCAAGTTGCAAAACCCAGTAGCCGATCCACGTCCAGCCGATCCAGCTCACTGCTCTCAGGAGGGATCTTCTTGCTGATCAGATATTCCTGGAAGCGATTCATCGCCGTGCGGTAGGTGCGCCGGGTGAAACTGCTGCCTGTGGCAGCGTCGTCCAGATAGCGTTCGATGGTGTCGGAGATGAGCATAAGGGATTAGGGATTGGGGAGTAGGGATTGGCGATTGGCGATTGGCGATTGGCGATTGGCGATTGGCGATTGGCGATTGGCGATACCCAGCCGCTGATCCCCAGTCACCGCTCCCCAGTCACCGCTCCCCGTACTTCTTTTCGCCGGCGGTGATGGGGGTGGCGAGGCGGTTGCCGGCGGGCGGGAGCGGGCAGGTGGCGAAAGGGGTGAAGGCGCAGGGTGGGTTGTAAGCCCGGTTGAAGTCAATGACAGTCCATCCGTCGGCATTCGGCGCGTCCACCGTCAGAAAGCGCCCGCTGCCGTAGGTTTCTTTGCCGCTGGTGGCGTCGGCGAAGATGAGGGAGAGGGGCTGTTCGGCCTTGCCCAGCGCAACGAGCGTCTGTGCTTCACCGTTGATGGTAAAGTGGAGAATCCCTGGCGAAGGTGTCTGGTTGATCGAACCCAAAATTGTGGGTACGGGGATGGTCACCGGCACGGGATGGGGGACGAGTCGGGCTGCCACCCGCCACACGGGATCGATGGGGAAGCACTCGACGCCGTGGAAGGCTGCCAGCGCCGGGTGTTCCCGGTCACGCAGACGGACAGCCCAGCGCCCGTCGCGGCGGATGACAAACCAGCGCAGCGGGCCGTGGGCCAGCACAGGGCCATCTATCCCGCTGCCCGCCATCACCAGCCGGGTTACTTCGGCAGCCTCGTAGGTAACCGTCGCCCCCGGCGCAATCTCCACCGCGACACTCTCGTCTGTGACCAGAAACTCGCCCAGCCGGGGCGGGGCGCTGGCGGGAAAAGAGATGGCGTTGTCCGGGTCTGCGCCAAAGCTGGTGCGCCCGGTTTCCAGCCAAAAGAGACCGGCCAGGCTGAGCCAGCCGTCCGGGTCGCGCAGCTCCGCGTCCCGCTGTTGTTGCCACGCCGCGATTTCTTCAGAGTATTCAGCCATTTGTGGAGACCAGAGGGGATTGGGGATTGGGGATCGGGGATCGGGGATCGGGTTGCACAAATCCCCAATCCCCAATCCCCAGTCCCCAGTCGCTAATCGCCAGACTACTTCGCGCTGACCTTTGCGTTGTAGAGTACGTAATTCACCGCGCCGAACTCGCCCATTACCTTTACGTCCTGGCCGAGAAAGGCGGAGAAATCACCGCTTACCGGCGCGTCGACAGCGCCCTGGCTCACGAGCAGATAGCGGCCTTTGCTCTGCTGGTAGAGATAGGCTCCCTGGCCGTTGGCTTCGAGTGGCAGCGCGGGTGCTGTGTTCAACAGAAGACCGAGCCGGGTCACTTTCCCGCTATCCTTTTCCAGATTGGTGACGGCTGCGTTGGCGATCTGCGTGCCCTCAACCTGGCCCTGCACAGTCATCCATTTGCCCACCAGGGCAGCGTCAATCTCGCCCGATAGCTGATAGCGGGTCTCGTTGACTGGCTCCAGCAGCACATTGCCGCGTTCCAACACGCCGAAAATTTTCTTCGTCATCTTCTCTTCGTTCTCCTACGTTGCTTCAAGAAATTCACACACAGTACTGTGGGCGTAACGTTCCTATTTTCAGTAGACCGCAGCGTGTTGGGTTCTCCTGGCACAAGCTGGTCGCGCAGATGGCGCTCTCTTGCCGGGAGAACCCAACCTACGACTACTGGGTATCGAAACCGGTTGCATTACAAGCCGCACGACTGGCAGTATAGCAGATTGCATGAAGATCGACCAATTTGGGCCACTTTTGCGTCAGCCAGGATGATCAGGAGATGCGCGACTTCACTGCTAACTTGGTGTTCATTATTTCAGATTATTTCTGGCACAATCCGTGTGCTTTTCTTCCTGTGAGCCGAAAGAACGGACAAAAAAATGGCAAATTCTGCAACCCATCTTTATACTGCGCGCACCAACGGTGGCGGAAACGCCTATAGCCCGCCGCGTGTCGTCATCACCGGGATAGGAGCGCTGACCCCGCTGGGGCTGAACATCCCGGACACCTGGGACGCGCTCCTGGTCGGCACGTCGGGCATTGCCACTGTCACCAAATTTGATACCAGCGAACTGCGCACGACCTTTGGCGGTGAACTGAAGGGCTTCGACCCTCTCAACTATCTGGATCGCAAAGAGGCGCGGCGGCTTGACCCTTACATTCAATACGCGATGGTGGCAACCCAACAGGCGATCGCAGATGCGGCGATTGACCTGACCGCGGATGAACCCCATCTGATCGGTGTGGTCATTGCCAGCGGGATTGGCGGCATTCAATCTCTGGTGGAGAATGTGGAACTGGTACACGAAAAGGGTCTGCGTCGCATTAGCCCCTTTCTGGTGCCCAATATGCTGGTGGACAGCGCAGCCGGACGCATCGCCATCGAATACGGGCTGCACGGCCCCAACTTTGCGGTGGTCAACGCCTGCGCCAGCGGCACCGCGGCCACGGGCGAAGCCTTTGAACTGATCCGCCGCGGCGACGCCGACGTGATGATTGTGGGCGGGGCCGAGGCCGGCCTGATGCCGATCACAATGGCGGGCTTTGATGTGATGGGCGCATTGAGCCAGCGCAACGACGACCCCGCGGCCGCCTGTCGTCCCTTTGACGCGGATCGGGACGGCTTTGTGATGAGCGAAGGCGCGGCGGTGATGGTCATGGAGAGTCTGGAACACGCGCTGGCGCGCGGCGCACGCATCTACGCTGAGGTGATCGGTTACGGCAACAGCGCAGATGCCTATCACATGGCAGCGCCCCACACCGAAGGCCGCGGCGCACGCGATGCCATGCGTATGGCCCTGCGCAAAGCGGCTGCCTACGGCGTTCAACCTTACAACGTGGATTATATCAACGCCCACGGCACCTCCACCCAACTGAATGATCCGGGCGAGACCCTGGCCATCAAACAGGTTTTGGGCGAACACGCCTATACCACCCGCATCAGCAGCACCAAGAGTATGCTGGGCCATATGTTGGGCGCGGCGGGGGCTATCGAGGCCATCATCTGCGCCAAGACGATTGAGACGGGGATGATCCCGCCCACCATCAACCTGTGTACCCCAGACCCGGCCTGTGATCTGAACTATACGCCCAATGTCGCTGTGCAGGCCGATGTGCGGGTGACGTTGAGCAACAGCTTTGGTTTTGGCGGTCATAACGCGTGTGTGATGTTGCGAAAGTATGAAGGGGAAGCGCTATGAGTGAACAACAGGGCCAGCAACCGAATATCCCCGCCAATGGCGCGCTGGGAAACGGCCACCGCAATGGCAGCAACGGCAATCGTGAGCAGCGCAGTAGTGGGCCTAACGGTCCGGCGGGCGCGTTTTCGCCCCGTTTTGCCCAGATTGTGGGCTGGGGTTATCACGTGCCGGAAAAGGTGATCACCAACTTTGATCTGGAGCAGATCGTTGATACCCAGGACGAGTGGATCCGCAGCCGCACGGGGATCGAAGAGCGCCACGTAGCCGCTGCGCCCTCCGAGACTTCGGCCTCGCTGGGCATTCTGGCCGGCCGGGCTGCCCTGGAGATGGCCGACGTCAACCCCAACAAAGTCGACCTTATCATCTGCGCCACCAGTTCGCCGGAGCATATCTTTCCTTCCACCGCCAGCATCATCCAGGACGGGCTGGGCGCGTCGAATGCCGGTGCCTTTGATCTGAGCGCGGCCTGCTCTGGTTTTGTCTATGCATTGAGTATGGCGCGCGGTCATATTTTGGCCGGGGATGCGGAATATGTGCTGGTCATCGGCGCGGAGACGCTGAGCCGGATTGTGGATTGGACGGATCGGGCCACCTGTGTCCTTTTTGGGGATGGCGCGGGGGCGGTGTTGGTGGCTGCCAGCGATGTGCCGGGCGGCATCACCGCCACAGTGCTGGGCAGCGACGGTTCTGGGGCCGATCTGCTGACCGTGCCGGCCGGTGGCAGTGCCATGCCCGCCAGTCTGGAAACGGTGAGCAGCGGCGGTCATTACATCAAAATGGATGGCACAGCGGTCTTCCGTTTTGCCACGCGTGTAATGGCCGAGGCCACGCGCCAGGTCTTGGGCAAGGCGGGTTTGGGGGTGGATGAGGTGGATCTGGTGATTCCCCACCAGGCCAATGTGCGCATCATTCAAAACAGCGTCCTCAAACAGTTGAAGATTCCAGAGGAAAAGGTTTTCATCAATCTGCAAAAATATGGCAACACCAGCACGGCCAGCATCCCGATTGCCCTGTGCGAAGCCATTGCCGCGGGCAGAATCAAGCCCGGCGACAATCTGGTTTTCGTCGGCTTTGGCGCGGGGTTGACGTGGGCGGCCTGCGCCATCAAATGGAGCGTGCCTATCGCCAAGCCGGAAGCGACCTGGTGGCGCAACACCCAACGGCAAGCCACCTATCAGGCCGCGGCTGCGCGCAGTATGTGGAAGCGGGCCATCCGCCGCGTCTACAGCCAGTTCCCCGCCGAGTCGCGCTGGGGTGGGCGCAAGGAAGAGGGGGAAGCGGGGTGAGGCGACGGGGCAATGGGTAGTGGCCGTTTTCCCAATACAAAACGCCCTGACCGCACGGTCAGGGCGTTTTGTATTTCTGGTCGCTGTATCAGGCCAATCTTTACTGCCAGCTATACTGCCCCTTTTTGTCCTGGGGGATGGCATCGAAACGCGTCATCCCACTGCCTTTGGCCGCCTTCAATTTGGCGCGGGTGACAATCTCCTGGGCCAGTTGCGGGTTGAAGGGCATATCTTCCCGGATCATCTGCCCAGAGCCTTCTGGAGTGTAGATCACCTGCACGGTGGCGTCCTCGGCCTCGGCTTCCAAACGGCCCACGACGACATTCAGTCGCTTGATATGACCCCAATCCATTGACCGGCCAAAATTCCAGAAGCGGACGGGGCTGCGCACGATCAGCGCCTCATCGGTCACTGCGTAGGTAGTGGAGTAATCAATAATATGGCCGTAGAGGAGCAGCCCGCCCCAGACGATAAATGTCCAGGCCATTGCCTCCACAAAGAAAACCTGGTTGATCCCCATCGAAAAGGTGAGCAGACCCGCCACCAACACGGCGATAGCCGCGCCCATCGCTTTGGACGTGCCTTTGAAAATCAATCGTTCGCGTGTGGCTTCTGCCTGTAGACTCTCTGCCATCTGAATCCCTCTCCTCTGACCCGGATTGTGAAAAATATCCCGTTCCTCTTGTGAAAAGTATAGCCGCGTTTGAACAGATTCTCAAATTATTGGAGGTCGGAATACCATTCCGACCTACGGCAATCCCATCACCCTTCGCGCAGCAAATCGTGGGCCAGCACCTGCCAGGCGATGAGCGGGTCAATCTGACCGACATTTGCCACTGTCGGCGTGAGACCGGCCGCATCCCACCAGTGGTTGCGGGGGCGCGGCCACAACTGCTCCGGCCAGGGGCCGCTGACCAGACGCAGCGGCGGCCAGCCGTCCAGCGCGGGCGGGCGGGTGTGGGCGGGCACAAAGCGCAGCCGCACCCCATCCTCCCCCGCCGCCGCCCAGACGTGAACCCAGAGCGGCCCAACGCAAAAGAGACCGTGCAACGCGGACAGGCTGTGTACCTGTCGCCAGAGACGCACGGCCTGGGCAAAACTCCAAGAGATACTGCGCACTTCGCTGGGCGGGGTGATCCACCGGCTGATGGTGTGCGCCGCGGCTGTGGCCCCACAGCGCCGCCAATAGAGCCGAGAAGCGGCCACCGACAGAGGCGTGGCGCGGTAGACCCCCGGCGCGGGCGCCACATTCTCCACTGCGTCCGCTGTGGGGGCAGCGGGCAGGGCAGACCAGAGGGCCAACGCGTCAGCCGCGGCCCAACGATTCCCAGCAAAATAGAGGGCAGGACGCAGCGCAGAGGGCAGGGCGTGCAGCGCCAGCGCCACTTCTTCGCAAAGTTCCAAGACGGCGCTGCGGGCGGAGGGCGCGGGCTGATCATACCCCCCGACGACAACAGCCAGATCTGGGCGGGCATCGGACATATCCGCGGCCAGCCGGTCAGGGCCGCCGCCCATACCAAAACGATAGACCGCGACTGGGCGGCAGACAGTCGAATCCAGTGCGTACTGGGCCGCGGCCAGACTTTCGTGGCCGGTCAGCCCGCCGATCCAGACGCGCAGAGACGGCAACGGGTCCAGCGCGGCCACCACCTGCCCCAGCGCCAACTCCAGCGCGGGGTCTGCTGTGCGCGTGCGCGGGCAATTCTGGCTCGCGTCCCACAGATCGCGGCCCAGCCGGTCGCCCAGGGTTTGGCTTACCCTTGCCAACGCCCCAGGCAAAGAGGAAGCATTTTTTCCCGCGTAGGTCGGACTGTCAGTCCGACCGCTTTCCCCCGCCAATACCCCAGGCAAAGAGAAAGCGTCTTCTTCCCCGTTGTGAATCATCGTTTCCCAACCAATCAGCCGGTAGCTGCCCGCCACCGGTTCGAGCAGGGCTGCGCTGGCGTTGGCCGCGCTGGCGCTCAACGCCAGAATCGAGGCAGATTGGGTGGTGGGCAGCAGCTTCTCGCTCACCTCAACCCCCTTGCCAAAAAATCAACAGCCAGCGCCAGAAATCGTTGATCGGTTGGCCGAAAAAGAGCGCATCCAGGCGGGCGATGAGCAGAGTGCTGCGGGCGGCGAAGAGGCGGGCAAAGATGACGCCCGCGGCCAGCCAGAGTACACGCTCGCCCAGCCAGGCCCACCCGGCCAGAACGGGGCGCAAGGGTGCAGGGAAACGGCTCTCATCGCTACTGGCCGCGCCCAATTGGAGATGGAGCAGGCTGCCGCCAGTGATGGCGAGGGTAAGCAGACCGACGAGCAGCAGGGGGGGCGGGGCGTCGAGCAGTTGGCCCACTTCTGCTGCGCGGCGCAACTGGGGCAGAAATGTGCCCTGGATGGCCCCGGCAATCCCCGTGCCCACCCCAACGCCGACGAGCAGGGCCAGGGGCAGCGCGCCCAGATGACGCAGCCAGGCGTTTTGCTGCCCTTTGCGCCCAACCAGATAAGCGATGCCTGCGGCCCAGAGCAACAGGCCAAGCGCCAGGGGCAGCCAGCCCTTCCACAAGCCAGGGGCGGATTGGCCGCCACTGTTGAGAATCGGCAACGGATTTGCTAGAAGCGGGGCGAACAGGCGCGGCCAGAGCAGATTGCTCCAGACCAGCACGACGGAATAGGCCAGGCTGACGCCCACCAACAGATATTGGGCGGCGCGCACCAGCCAACCGTCGCGGATGATAAAGCTCAGGATGAGCAGGGAAAGCACAAAGCCGGTTAAAAAGCCGGCATTCTCCCACGCTGGCGGCAAGGCGCTGTCGAGAGGGGTCATGCCTCCCTCCTCTCGGCCAGACCGGCGAGGTTGCCCACGGCAATCACCAGCAGCAACACAGCCAGTGCCCAATTCTGGCCGGCGATCTGTCGCCGCTGGCTCTCCTGGCTGGCGCTGGGGATGACGTCAGCCAGCAGTTCCTGGTAGGCAATGCCACCGGCGTAGCCGCTGACCAGACCAGCGATCTGACCGCTGTCCACGTAAGGGCGGATGGCTGGGTCAACCGCGGCGCTGCTGACAACGACGACCGGCGCGGCGTTGATGGATTGGACCTGCTCCAGCCAACGCTGCGCATCTTCGGCGCGCGCGGCCAGGATAAGCAGCAGCGCGGGCGCGTTTTGCTCCAACGCGGTCAGCGTAGCCCGGTTGGAGAGGGAGCGCCCCTGTATATCCACGGGGATGGCCTGGGTGGGGGACTGTCCCAAAAGAGCGAGTGAACCGACACCGCCGGACAGGTAGCCCCCCTCGACCAGACTTTCCCCTGCTTGGCGAGCCAGCGCGGTCTGGGAGGCGCGGGAACGGGCCAGGGCAAGCAGCCGCCGAGCTGTGGCGGGGCCACCCGGCAGTTGGCTCACCACCAGCAGCCGGCTATTTTTTTCCAACAGATGTTCGATGACCGGCAGAGTGGCCTGGTCCATTTCACCGGCAGTGGCGGGGTCGTAGGCCCAGTTGACCAGCACGACAGAACCGGCGGGCAGGGCGTCAATCGCGTTGTAGGCATCAGCGACACCGGGCCAACTGTGGGGGCGGCTATTGGGGGGAGCGTTGCCTGTCCAGAGCGCCAGCAAAATCCCGGCGAGCAGAAGCCCGTAGACCCAATTGCGCCGCCAAAGGCCAGCCCCCTGTCTGCCCAGCGGGCCGGGAGCGGGGGAGGTTGTGTCTTCCAAAAGGGGGAGATCGGTGGCGAAGATCTGGCGTAGCTCGCGGCGCATGGCGTAGGGCAGGTCAGCCACACCAGACGGGGCTTCGGCGGCCGGTTCGGGCTGGGCAAAGCTCTCATCCAACTCAACCGGTTCGAGCAGCCCCTGCAAACCGCTGACAAGTCGCTGTGGTCGCTGGGTCGGGCGGGTCTGTGTACCCTGGCTATCTTCTTCGGGTCGCAGCCAGGGCTGCTCGGCCAAAGATGCGTCCGTGGCCTCTGCGCGGGGATCGGGCTTGTCAAAATCGGGCCGCAGCCAGGGCTGCCCAGGGGCAGGCTGTGGGGCATTCTGCCCGCTGGCCGCTTCGGGGTGGATGGTTTCGTCGTCCGCGGCGGTTTTGGCTCTGGCGCGGGCGAGACCCTCGGCATCCAACTCTTGCAGCGCTGTGCCGCAGAAGGCGCAGAAGGTGACGCGCAGGGGATTTGCCCTGCCGCAGTGGGGGCAGCCGAAGGTAGAGGTCATGGCTGTTTATTTGCCCGGCGCGCTGAAAAGGCGGATACCAGCAAAGAGCGCGGCCAGTGCGCCTCCCAAGAGTGCGCCGCGCATGGCGGCCATCACCGGGCCAAGCAGCAGCCAATCGGCAAAGCCCACAAAGAGATCGGGCAGGGCCTGCTGGCTAATGGGCGTCTGTACCAGAAGGGTGAGCAGCGCACCGGCCAGAATCCAGACACCGCCAGGACGGGTCAAACGCAAGTAGCGATAGGCCGCGGCCACGACGAAAAAGCCAGTCAGGGCAAAGAGGGTGGCCTGCCCCGGCGCAATAATGGCGTCGAAGCTCCATTCCAGCAGCGGGCTGGTCACGCCGCCGGGGGTGGCAAGCCCCGCCACCAGCACCAGCACAAAAGCGACCACCAACAGCAGGCTCAGCGGCCATTCCGCGCTGCCCTGTTGGATGCGCTCCAGATGCACCCAGAGCACATTGGCAACGCCCAACACAAGTGTAAACGCGGAGAGCAGAAGCGCCCAGCCATAAAGCAGATTGGCGGCAGGCCGGGTAAGTGGGCTGATCCCGAAGCGGTCAGCCAGAACAATCCCGGCGACCAGCGCCACGATGAGCAGTGCGATGCGGTTGGGCCAGGGAGAGCGCTGAGAAAACATAAGGTAGGGTATTGGGATATTGGGGTATTGGATATTGGGGTAGTGGATATTGGGGTAGTGGATATTGGGTAGTTGACGTGATCCTCACGGAATATCCAATACCCACTACCCAATACCTGTTCTGTTTCTTTACGCCAGTATACCAGAGCCGGGGTGATTCTTCCAGTTGAGTATAAACTCCCCAACGCTTTGTATCCAATCAACCAATCAACCAATCAACCAAAACAATTGACGAAAGGGGGCAGTCGTGATAATGTGACGCGGTTGTTAGGTGGTCTATCCCGCATCAGGCCAAGTATTAATTTTCCAAGAATATCGATTATGAATACAGCCAAATTGAAAGTACCCGTCAGATTTTTATTCGAAGGACAGTTTCAACATCTATTGCTTTTGGCTTGTTTGGTTCCAGGCGCAATCTATTTAGCGCTCCCTGCTCTGGATGGCTCGTTATGGCTTGGAATCCCTGACCAAACATGGTTTTATCTCTCAATCATTCTGGCAATTGTCCATCAAGTTGTCGGCTGGTTTGTCTTCAGATTTCAACTCGTTTTTTCTCTATTCTCTCGGCTTTTTGGGAAATACGATATGGTTGTATGGGGAATTATCTTTTTCCCATTGATATTGTTGCGCCCTATTTTAACGTTGGGGGTAGGGTTAGCCGATTCTGGTTCGCTTGGGTCTTTCCGGGTTTTCCAAATTATTGCTGGTATAGTTTTGTTAATCCCTGCCATTTATACTGGCTGGTCAATTGAAAAATACTTTGGTGTACCTCGTGCATTAGGGGGCGACCATTTTCGCCAAAAGTATCGCGAAATGCCTCTCGTAAAAGAAGGGGCTTTTAAGTATAGTTCAAACGCCATGTATGCTTTTGCTTTCTTTCTATTCTGGGCGATTGCTCTGCTTACAGGTTCGCGCGCTGCGCTCGCATCAGCCTTGTTTCAACATGCCTATATCTGGGTTCACATGTACTGTACTGAAAATCCAGATATGGAAATAATTCACGGTAAAAAGTTTGGACGCTGAGAGACGCAGCTTTTTGCTTCTGTCGTGTAATAGACTTTTGCAGATACACGATCTGTAAGCAAGTTGCATAAGGGAGACAATACAATGGAAGCAGCCCTTCATGACGATCTGATCAAAACGCTCAAAGATCGGTTCGCGAAAAACTTGCGTCGTCACACAGGAATTGACTGGGACGCAGTGCAGGCGAAATTGGAGGCCAGTCCAGAAAAACTCCAAACACTCGATGCAATGGAACGCACCGGCGGCGACCCGGATGTGATTGGTTATGACGAAAAGATCGGTGCGTTCATTTTCTGTGATTGTTCGCCGGAAAGTCCAATCGGCCGACGCAGCCTTTGTTATGACCGCGCAGCGCTCGATTCTCGCAAAGAAAACAAACCAGGTGGAAACGCAATGGAAATGGCGTCCTCGCTGGGGATTGAGATACTCACGGAACAACAATATCGAGAATTGCAGGAGTTGGGAGAATTCGATAGAAAAACGTCGAGCTGGGTGAAAACCCCAGCCAAGATCAGAGAGCTTGGTGGCGCGCTCTTCTGTGATCGTCGCTATGACCAAGTTTTTGTGTATCACAACGGCGCTGAATCATACTACGCTGCCAGAGGTTTTCGCGGTCGGCTCGCGGTCTGACTCTTGAAATTGGAAGAGAGCCGTAGGCGTCGCTATTTTTTACCCTTTATACAAGCAGGAGAGTCACAATATGCAAGCAACATCCCCCACCGTCTTGGACCCCAAATACCCACTGGCGGCCTGGATTGACCAACCCGATCCCCGCCGGATTTTGCAAGAAGTTGACCCCGACATTTACAACGCCATTGAGAAAGAACGCCAGCGCCAGACCAACGGCATCGAACTGATCGCCAGCGAGAACTATGTCTTCCCCGCTGTGCTGGCCGCGGCGGGCAGTGTGCTGACCAACAAATACGCCGAGGGCTATCCGGGGCGGCGCTACTACGGCGGCTGCGAGTTTGTGGACGTAGCCGAGCAGATCGCAATTGACCGGGCCAAAGCGCTCTTTGGCGCAGAACACGCCAATGTGCAGCCCCACTCCGGCGCGCAGGCCAACGCGGCCGTCTATATGGCCCTGCTCCAGCCCGGCGACACAGTGCTGGCGATGAAACTGGATCACGGCGGTCATCTGAGCCACGGCTTCCATCTGAACAGCTCCGGCCACTACTACAATTTTGTCCACTACGGGCTGAACCCACAGAGCGAGCGGATTGACTACGACGAGATTCTGCGGCTGGCAAAGGAACACAAGCCCAAATTGCTGTTGGCAGGGGCCAGCGCCTATCCCCGCCACTTCGACTTTCCCCGCCTGCGCCAGATCGCCGACGAAATCGGCTGTTATCTGATGATGGATATGGCCCACGTAGCCGGGCTGATCGCCACGGGGCTGCACCCAGACCCGGTGCCCTTCTGTGATGTGGTGACGACGACGACACACAAGACGCTGCGCGGCACCCGGGGCGGGCTGATCCTCAGCCGCGAGAAGTTCGCCAAGGATATCAACCGGGCTGTCTTCCCCGGTATGCAGGGCGGGCCGCTAATGCACATTATCGCGGCCAAAGCCGTGGGTTTCAAGCTGGCCGCAGAGCCATCCTTCAAAGCCTATCAGCAGCAGGTGTTGACCAACGCCGCTGCCCTGGCCAACGCGTTGCAGGCCGAGGACATCCGCATTGTCAGCGGCGGCACGGACAACCATCTGCTGCTGGTGGACCTGGGCAGCCTGGGCGATGACAATGTGACGGGCAAGGCCGCGGAGAAGGCGCTGGATCACGCGGCCATTCACTGCAACAAAAATATGATTCCCTTTGATCCCAAGCCTGCGCTGGTGACAAGCGGCATCCGGCTGGGCAGCCCGGCGGCTACCACGCGCGGGATGGGCGTGGCCGAGTTCCAGCAGATCGGGCGCTGGATTGCTTCAGTAGCCCGCGAACCTGGCAATACGGCCCTGCAAGACGCTGTGCGGGCCGAAGTGTTGGAGATGGTGCAGGCGTTCCCCGTGCCGGCGTAACGGGAATCTTAACCACGAAGGCACGAAGACACAAAGAAGAACCAACAAAAGCAATTTGTTTTTCTTTGTGTCTTTGTGCCTTCGTGGTTGAATAGTTTGGTTGTCTGTCCCCCGCGCGTTAGTTATCCCAAAACCTAATCACAAAGCGAGGTCGGTAATGTCCACACAGTCCGCATCGAACGCTGAGTCCGCCGCGCCGCTACCCTACAGTCGCAAGGAACAGGTCGGTTGGTATTTCTACGACTGGGCCAATTCCGCTTTCTCTACAACTGTGGGTACAGTCTTTCTGGGGCCATACGTGGCCAGTCTGGCCCGCGCCGCGGCTGGGGGCGATGGGGTCGTGCGCCTGCTGGGTTTTCCCATTGCCCCGGACTCGTTCCTGCCCTATTGTATCTCGATCTCCGTGCTTTTGCAGGTACTTTTTCTGCCCATCCTGGGTGCGATAGCCGACTATTCCCATCTGCGCAAGCGGATGATGCAATTGTTCGCCACGACCGGCGCTATCTTTACGATTGCCATGTTCTTTGTGACGGGCGGTGTCTGGTGGCTGGGCGGTCTGTTGTTCATTCTCGCCAATCTGAGCTTTGGGGCAGCGATTGTCTTTTACAACGCCTATCTGCCCGACATCGCCGCCCCCGAAGATCGGGATCGGGTCTCGTCGGCCGGGTGGGCGATGGGCTATTTAGGCGGCGGCCTGTTGCTGATACTTAACCTGGCGCTCTATCAACTGCGCGACCAGTTGGGCATAGACGCTGGACTGGTCGTGCGCATCAACCTGGCCTCGGCCGGCATCTGGTGGCTGGGCTGGTCGTCTCTGACTTGGGCGCGGCTGCGCCCGCGCCACGCAGCGCGGGCCTTGCCACCGGGTAGGGGCTATCTCAGCGTAGGTTTCCAACAGTTGCGCGACACCTTTCGCGAGGCAGACAAATACCCAGAGACGATCCGCTATCTGATCGCCTATCTGATCTACAACGACGGCATCCAAACCGTCATCAGTATCTCCGCGATCTTTGCGGCTGCGCCGCTGATCCAGGGTGGGCTGGCCATCGAGCAGGGGTCGCTGACAATTGTGATTCTGATGATTCAATTTGTGGCGTTTGGGGGCGCGCTGCTGTGGGGCAGACTGGCCGAACGTTTTGGGGCCAAGCAGGCGATTGTGGTCAGTCTGGTCATCTGGGCGGGGGTTGTTGTCTATGCCTACGTGGGGCTACAGGGCGAGAATCGCGTCACCGAATTTATGATTCTGGGCGCGGTGATTGCCGTTGTTCTGGGCGGCAGCCAGGCCATCAGCCGCAGCCTCTTTGCCCAGATGATCCCCAAAGGCAAGGAAGCCGAATTCTTTTCAATCTATGAGATCAGCGAGCGGGGCACATCCTGGATCGGGCCAATCGTCTTCGGTCTGGTCAATCAATTGACGGGCAGCCTGCGCCCAGCGATTGTTTCACTGATTGTCTTCTTTACAGTCGGGCTTGTCTTGCTCTTGCGGGTGAACGTGGGCAAGGCCATTGCGGAGGCGGGCAACAGAACTGCTGAAGCGTAAAACGTGAAGGGTGAAACGTGAAACGTGAAACGTGAGAATACGTCACGTAAACTCACGTTTCACGTTTCACGTTTCTGACCGAGGAACTAACGAAATACGAAATACGGGTCAATACGTCCCGTCATACGCGCTGCCGGTCACCGCGTCCAGAACGATCAGTTGGTGATCCTTCAGATCGTCCCAATGGCCTTTGGCCCCCACCAGCGCGGGGATGCCCAGTTCCACCGCGGCCAGGGCGGCGTAGCTTTCGCGCCCCGGCTCCGCGGTGATCAATCCCCCCACCTGATAGACCAGCTCCGACCAGCTCGGATCGATCTTCTCGGCCACCAGAATATCCTGGGTGCTGACTGTGATCGAATCGGGCGCTTGGCCTGCCTTCATGCGCAGAACCCGCCCGCTGGCGCGCCGGTTGCCCACCCCCTCGCCGGTCACGATCACGCGGGCGATCTTGCGTACAGTCATCAGATTGGTTGCGCCGGGGATGCCGCCCACAACACCCCCCGTCACCACCACAACATCCCCCTGATCCACATAGCCAGCGCGATGGGCCAGCCGCACTGCATCCTCCACCACCTCGTCGGTGGTGTTCATGCGCCGCCCCAGAATGGTGTAGACACCCCAATAGAGGGTCAGTTGCCGGTGTACCACTGGGCTGGGCGTGACCGCAATGATGGGCACGTCCGGGCGGTAGCGGGCCAGCTTCTTGGCTGTGGAGCCACTGACTGTGGGTGCGATGATGGCGGCCGCGTTCACCTCCATGGCCGTGGCAACCGTGGCCCGGCTGACCGCACCGGCGATAGTGATGGCGCGCGTGGTGGGGGCTTGGGGGCGCTGGTGCTGTTGGGGTGACATCGAACGCACCCGCTCGGCTTCTTCGGCGATTTTTACCATCGTTTGTACAGAGCGCACCGGGTAGAGACCGGAGGCTGTCTCGCCGGAGAGCATAATGGCGTCGCTGCCGTCCAGCACCGCATTGGCAACGTCGCTGGCTTCGGCGCGGGTAGGGCGGGGGTTGCGGATCATCGAGTCGAGCATCTGCGTAGCGGTGATCACCGGCACATCGGTCTCGTTGCAATAGGTGATGATCATCTTCTGCACCATCGGCACGGCTTCCGGGCTGGTCTCGATGCCCAGATCGCCGCGCGCCACCATAATACCGTCGGAGGCGTCAATGATCTCGCGGATGTTCTTCACCGCGTCCGGCTTTTCGATCTTCGAGATAATGGGGGTGGTGCGGCCAAAACCGGCCTTGCCCCGGATCAGTTTGCGCAAATCTTCCACATCCTGCGCCTGGCGCACAAAGCTGAGCGCAATCCAATCCACCTGCTGTTGGAGCAGGAATTCTACATCCGCAATGTCTTTGGGGGTGAGCGAGGGGATTTCCAGTTTGGAGTGGGGCAGATTCATGCCTTTGTTGTCGCTTAGCGTCCCACCCACGATGACGCGGGTGATGATCTCATCGTGGGTGGTTGCTGTCACCTCCAGCTCCAGCAGCCCGTCGTCCAGCAAAATGCGTTCACCTGGACGCACCATTGCGGGCAGCTCTCTGTTTTGCAGGGGGACGCGGCCCGCTTGACCGAGCATATCCGTCGCTGCCAACACCAACTCCTCGCCCACTTTGAGCAGGACGCCGCCCTCCTGCATCCGCCCCACACGCAGCTTTGGCCCCTGCAAGTCGCCCAGAATGGCGATGGGCTTGTTGCGTCTCTGCGAAATCTCGCGGATGCGTTGAATGTTCTGCGCGTGGTATTCGTGCGTGCCGTGGCTCATATTGAGCCGGGCCACATTCATCCCCGAATCAATCAACTGTTCGAGAATTTCCGGGTCGTGGCAAGCAGGCCCAATGGTGCAGACAATTTTTACACGCAGCATACATCCCCCTTTATGGAGACAGTAGATATTGGGGACTAGGGATTGGGGATTGGGGATTGGGGATTGGGGAATGGGGATTGCGTCCTGCCAATCCCCATTCCCTAATCCCTAATCGCTTCTTCTTCCGCTTCGCGCAACGTTCGCTCGCCGGCGTCGTGGCGGGCGCGCGCTTCGTCAAACATTTCCTCGCTCATGCCCAGCGGACGTTCATCGCCGAGTGTTCTGTGCAGCCCCAGACGCAGCCCCTGGATGGTGCGCTCCAGTGGGCGCTCGCTGTGGGTTTCGGCAAAGGTGATGACGGCTGTTTCTGGATCCAGGGGGGCTAGATCGTAACGCGTGGACAGCGCTTCCCGGTGTTTGACAATCCAGAGAAAGAGATCAGCTTCCGTACGGCCGGGGAAATGATCGAGCAGGCGATATTTGCGCATCGCTTCGATAACGGGCAGATATACGGTGTCGTACCAACTGGCCACTGCTTCGGCCCGACTCAGCCGTTCGGGTCTGCCCTCCCGCTCCAGGTCCAAATTGCGCAGATAGCGATGGACTTCGATCTGATGGAGCAAAATCTCATAGCGACCGGGCACTGTCATGCTGATATCCGCGCCAGGACGCAGTAAGTCCAAGTGTGTCTCTGCCATAAACTCGGCATACTCAACTTTAATAATCCAGAGATCGCGCTCGAAATCGGAGAGCGTGAGGGGAACCGACGTCTGCAATTCGGTGACATAGGCCTCGATCTGGTCGAGTTGATTGGCCCGCGCCACGCTGACACGGTGGTTGCCATCGCGCACAAAATAGACATCCCCCAGTTTGTAGAGTTCGACCGGCGGCACACCTTCCAGCGAGTTGAGGGCTGCGTCCAGCCTGGCCCAGCGAAAGCTGTTTACATTCGAGCGGGGCAGAAATTCCCGTGTGAAGTCCTGATAGCGGCCTACGCTGCCCACGATTTTGTCCAGCGGCACATTTTCCAATCGCCGGCTGATCTCCTGGCGCGCTTTCAGCCGCTGGGCCACTTCGTCAAAACTGACCAGATTGGTTTCTGCACCAGTGATCAGACCAAGCAGATCGCTGATTTGTGCTTTGCGCAGGCTGGCCTCGTAATGTTGCCGCGCAGCAGCTTCGTAATACTCGTTGGACATATGCGTAATCTATCTATCATCTATAAAGGAAAAAGCAGGTGAATGACTCCCTATGCGGGCCGCCCACCTGCTCTCCGTTGCAGTTCATTCGATTTCATGTGTGGCGTAGGGGCGCTGCTTGCT